>DVNH01000014.1 GCA_018714565.1 Candidatus Merdicola faecigallinarum
TAAAATCTAGTTGCATTAAAATTGCATTAAATCCTAAAGAAATCTAAAAATAAAAATAGCTACAACTCATTGATATCAACGGTTGTAGCTACAATCTTCTCTCTCATTAATTTTGCGTATATGGTAAAATCGCAATATGTCTTGCTCTTTTTACAGCTAATGTAATATCTCTTTGATGTTTTGCGCAAGCTCCTGTTGCTCTTCTTGGTAATATTTTACCTTTATCATTAATAAATTTCTTTAATTGATCTGCATCTTTATAATCTAAAACAAAATCTTTATCTGCACATAATGCACAAACTTTTTTTCTCATTTTTCTAAATCTTGGATTATAATCTTCGTCATTGCGATTATTTCTTTTATTTTGTTTCTTATCTGCCACTTATATTTCCCCCTTTCTAAAATGGTAAATCATCACTTGATGTAGTTTCAAACTCAGAACCTACTCCTCCTGTTGGCATACTTCCAAATGTATTTTCAAAACTTGCATTTGCTTCTCCATCTCTTTTGCTATCTGCAAAATAAGCTTCTTCTGCAACAACTTCTGTTATATAATGCTTTTGCCCTTGATCATCATCCCAAGTCCTTGTTTGAATTCTTCCAATAACTCCTACTTGTTGTCCTTTTTTGAAGTATTTGCTACAAAATTCTCCTAGTTTGCTCCATGCTACAATATTAATAAAATCTGCTTGTCTTTCTTCTCCTGGACGTACAAATCTTCTATTAACAGCTAGAGAAAAAGATGCTACTAATGTATTATTTGTTTGTGTATAACGCACTTCAGGATCTCTCGTTAATCTTCCCATTAAAATTACTTTATTCATATTTTTAACCTTTCCTTCCATTATCAAGTTTTCACTATCTTATGCATCTTTTTTTACTGTAATAAACTTAATAATTTCGTCAGTAATTCGATAGTTTCTTTCTAATTCAGCAATTGAAGCTGGTTCTGCATCAAAGTTAAATAATACATAATATCCTTCTTTATTCTTTTTTACTTCATATGCTAATTTTCTTTTTCCCATCTCTTCTACTGATTCTACTTTACCATTTTTATTAATCAAGTCTGTAAATGTTGCAATAATATTTTTAATTGCTTGCTCCTCTACAGCTGGATTAATAATGATAATACTTTCGTATTTATTCATTATTTTCACCTCCTCTTGGCTTTATAACCCATTTTCTAAAATGAGTAAGGAATTATTTCCTTTTTTTAACGAGTGTTATTTTATCATAAAATCACTTAAAAATCAAGGTTTTTATAATGAAATCTAAAGAAAACATCGATGATGTTACCCTTTACAGTTGTTCAAAGTTAAACTACAAAAAATTCAATTATACTATTTTACACCTTAGAGTTTAATTTTCTTTCTTTTTGTTCATAATACAAAAAGAGGTGAAGATTTATGCGTCTTGGTTTAGCTTTATCCGGCGGTGGATTAAAAGGAATGGCTCATGTTGGCGTTTTACAAGCTTTAGAAGAACTTCAGATAAAAATAGATATCTTAGGTGGATGTAGTAGCGGAAGTTTAGTTGCTGCCCTATATGCTATGGGATATTCTCCTTCTTTTATAAAAGTACTTTTTATGCAATATTCCAAACAAATAATTAAGATAAATTCTCCTCTAGTTTCCTTTAAATTACAATCCTTTTTTTCTAATCATACTTCTTGTATCCAAGGACTTCATAGTGGAAAAATTTTAGAAAATTTGTTGAATCGTTTTGCTTTTCCAAAGGGTATTTATTCTATTTCTGATCTAAAATTTCCTTTGGTTATTCCTGCTGTGGATATTAAAGATTCCAAAGAATATATTTTCACAAATTATATACCAAAATTTTCTGACAAAAAAATTGAGTATATAAATCAAATTTCAATTGGAAAAGCAGTACGAGCTAGTAGTAGTTTCCCTGCTGTATTTTGTCCATGTGATATGGAAGAACATTGTTTTTTAGATGGAGGAATTTTGGATAATATCCCCATTCAAGAAGTAAAAAAGCAAAATGCAGATAAAATTATTGCAGTTAATTTTGAAAGTAATGATATTAATGAAAATAGTAATTTATATGATATTATTATGAAAACATTAGATATTATGGGAAATCGTATACTAGAAAATTCTTTTTCCTATTGTGACTATTTACTAACAATTCCTATAAAAGACTGCGGTCTATTTGATTTATCTCAATTACAACAATGTTATCAGTATGGTTATGAAACAACACTTGCTCATAAAAAAGAAATTTTAAAACTTCTTTTTTAAAAAACTTTGAATACATTTATATTAGAATAAATACTGAACATATTGTTGTTTTCTTGTATCTCTAACCATTTTATGTTATACTTTAGCTGTTAACAATATAGGCTATAAGGTATATTAGAAGGAAAACTATTATAACAGTAAATGGCTATACTGCATTATCTAAATGGCGGTTTGTAAACCGCTATATTTTTTTGACAATTTACATAAAACGTGATATATTATATAAGCTAAAAAATATAGGAGAAAAAAATTATGATTCATTTTATAGAAATAATAGAACATACCTTAATCGATAGTTTAAAGATACTTCCATTTTTATTTATTACTTATCTGATTATGGAATATATTGAACACAAAACTACCAACAAAACACAAAATTTAATCCAAAAATCAGGAAAGTTTGGACCTTTTTTGGGAAGTATTTTAGGAGTATTTCCCCAATGTGGATTTTCTGCTGCCGCTTCTAATTTATATGCCGGAAGAGTAATTACATTGGGAACTTTAATTGCTATATTTTTATCTACTTCAGATGAAATGCTACCTATCTTTATTTCTAATTCTGTAGAAATTTCTGTAATTTTAAAAATTCTAGGCATAAAGATTTTAGTTGGAATGATATCTGGATTTGCAATTGATTTTTTCCTTCGTTTTAAGGAAAAGAAAGCTCTTTTAGAAAAAAATGAAGAAAGTCATTCCCATATTGAACATATGTGTGAACACGATCATTGTGGATGTGAACATAATAGTATTTTAAAATCTTCTCTTTTACATACCCTTAATATTTTCGTTTACATTGTAATAATTACATTTTTATTAAATATAGTAATTCATATTATAGGAGAAGATTCTTTATCTAACTTTTTAAAAAGTACTACTTTTTTAGGTCCTGTAATTGCAGGTGTAATTGGATTAATTCCAAACTGTGCTTCCTCTGTTGTATTAACAGAATTATATCTATCTAATGTAATTAGCACTCCTACAATGTTATCTGGATTATTAGTTGGATCGGGAGTTGGTTTACTTGTTTTATTCCGATCTAATAAAAACATAAAAGAAAATTTAAAAATCACATTATTACTTTATATCATTGGAGTTGTTTTCGGAATTTTATTTGAATTAATGGGATTAACTATTTAAAATTTGAAGAAGAATGAAAAAAGAATATTTTAATAAATGATTATTAAAATATTCTTTTTTATTATTTTATGATTTATTTTTTATCCCTAAGATCTCTTTTGCTCTTTTAATATCTTCTATTTTGGCTGTTCTTATTCCTTCTAGGGGATATTCCTGTTTTAATTTCTCCCATTTGAATTTTCCCATGTCGTGATATCCAAGAATCTCTACTTTCTTTACCGTTTTTAAAGTACTTATAAATTCTTTTAGCTTAAGAAGATCCTCTTCTTTATCTGTATATCCAGGGACTAAAACTTGTCTAATCCAGATCTCTTTGTTATGGTCACTTAAATAACGAGCAAATTCTAATTCTTTTTGGTTCGATCTTCCAACTAAATCTTTACAAATTTCATCGTTCATTGATTTTATATCTAATAAAAATAAGTCTGTTAATTCTATTAACTGTGCAATTTTATCTGTAATTTCTACCATTCCTGATGTATCAATTGCTGTATGAATCCCTCTTCTTTTTAATTCTTGGAATAGATTTATTAAAAACGTGGTTTGTAATAGAGGTTCTCCTCCACTAATGGTTACTCCACCGCCTGAAGGAATCATATAATTTTTATATCTTTCTACTCTTTCTATAATTTCTTCAACTGTATAAACTTCTCCTTTTTTTACATCCCACGTATCTCTATTTTGACAATATTTACATTGTAAATGACATCCTTGCATAAAAATAACAACTCTAATTCCAGGACCATCTACAGCTCCTAATGTTTCAAAAGAATGTATTCTAGCTTGCTCGCTAGGATCTATATTTTGCATTTTATTCTCTCTTTCTAATCAATTATTATGACGAGCTTAGCTCGTCATAATAACCAATTTATTTTTAAATTCTCTCATGAATTGTACGATTGATAACATCTAATTGTTGTTCTCTTGTTAATTTGATGAAATTAACAGCATATCCTGATACACGTACAGTAAGTTGAGGATATTTTTCTGGATGCTCCATTGCATCTTCCAATAAGCTTCTATCAAATACATTAACATTAATATGATGTCCTGTTTGTTTAAAATATCCGTCTAACATACTAACTAAATTGTTAATTTTTGTTTCTCTATCTCCTCCTAATGTATTTGGAGTAATTGCAAAAGTAAATGAAATTCCATCTTCAGAATATTCATATGGTAATTTCGCAATCGTATTCATAACAGCTAATGCTCCATTTGTATCTCTTCCATACAATGGATTTGCTCCTGGTCCGAAAGGAACTCCAGCTCTTCTTCCATCTGGAGTATTTCCTGTTGCTTTTCCGTATACTACATTAGAAGTAATTGTAAGAACAGATAATGTATGTTTTGATCCACGATATGTGATATGTCTTTCTAGTTTTTTCTGGAATGTTTTGATAATATCTACCGCTATTTGATCTACTCTATCATCATCATTTCCGTATTTTGGGAAATCTCCTTCTACTTCATAATCTACTGCAAGTCCTGTTTCATCACGAATTACTTTTACTTTTGCATATTTAATTGCAGATAATGAATCTGCTACTACAGAAAGTCCTGCAATTCCACAAGCCATTGTTCTTAATATTTTTCTATCATGTAAAGCCATTTCTAAAGCTTCGTAAGAATATTTATCATGCATATAATGAATTGCATTTAATGCTTTAATATAAATTTTAGCAACATAATCCATCATTTGATCATATTTTTCCATTACCTCATTATACTCTAAATATTCTGATGTAATTGGCTGGAATTTTGGTGTAATTTGTTTTCCTGATATTTCATCTCTACCACCATTGATTGCATATAACAACGTCTTAGCTAAGTTTGCTCTTGCTCCAAAGAACTGCATTTGTTTTCCTATTTTCATTGCAGAAACACAGCAAGCAATTCCATAGTCATCTCCTAAAGTAATTCTCATTAAATCATCATTTTCATATTGAATTGCAGATGTTTTTATTGACATCTCTGCTGCAAACTTTTTAAATCCTTCTGGTAAATTATTTGACCATAATACTGTTAAGTTTGGTTCTGGAGCTGGTCCGATATTACTTAACGTGTGAAGAACTCTAAATGAATTTTTAGTTACTAATGTTCTTCCATCAATTCCCATTCCTCCAATGCTTTCTGTAACCCAAACTGGATCTCCACTAAATAATTCATTATATTCTGGAGCTCTTAAAAATCGAATCATTCTTAATTTCATTACGAAATGATCCATTAATTCTTGAGCTTCTTCTTCTGTTAAAGTACCGTTTTCTAAATCCCTTTGAATATAAATATCAATAAATGTAGAAGTTCTTCCAAGGCTCATTGCAGCTCCGTTTTGATCTTTTGTTGCTCCTAAGTATGCAAAATATAGCCATTGAATTGCTTCTTTTGCATTTGCAGCTGGAACTGAAATATCAAAACCATATTTAGCAGCCATTTTCTTTAAGTCTTCTAATGCTTTAATTTGATCACTAATTTCTTCACGATCTCTAATAACTTCTTCTGTAAATTCGTCTGTGTCTAATATATTTAATTCATCTTTTTTCTCTGTAATTAAAGCATCCACTCCATAAAGAGCTACTCTTCTATAATCTCCTATAATTCTTCCTCTTCCATATCCATCTGGTAATCCAGTAAGTAAATGAGAACTTCTAGCAGCACGAATATCTGGTGTATATACTTCAAATACTCCATCATTATGTGTTTTTCTTAAGTTATGATAAATATATTTTGTTTGTTCATCTACTTCAAGTCCATAACTAGCTGCAGATTTTTCTACAATTCGAATTCCTCCATTTGGCATAATTGCTCTTTTTAAAGGAGCATCTGTTTGTAAACCTACAATTTGCTCTATATCCTTATCTATATAACCAGCTTCATAGGCATTTACAGAAGATGGTGTTTTACAATCAGCATCTAAAACACCTCCGTTTTTTCTTTCTTTTTCATATAAGTCTAAAACTTCATTCCATAATTTTTGAGTTCTTTCTGTTGGTCCTACTAAAAAACTAGCATCCCCAGTATATGGAGTGTAATTTGCTTGTATAAAACCTCTAACATCGATTTCTTTTGTCCATTCGCCATCTCGTTTAAAACCTAACCACTGTTTAAAATCCATATTTTCCTCCTTTAGTTATCAAAAACAATAATTATTATATATATTATGAGCTTTTCACTCAATTTTTATCATACCATAATCGATAATAATTATCAATAATTTTCATAAAATATTCACAGTAAAAATCAGGCATTTTTTATTTTCTGTATAAATAATAAAAAAATCGGTTATATTAACTTATATATTAACTTGAATCGATTGATTTCTGTAAGGTTAATAGGTTAAATGCTATATTTTTTTAAAAAAAGAAAGGATGAAAAATATGGCGATTGATTATTCTCTTGTTGGCGAAAGATTAAAAAGAGCAAGACTATCAAAAAATTTAACACAAGAAGATCTAGCAGAGGAATTAGACGTTTCTGTTGCTTTTTTAAGTAGAATTGAAAGAGGTACTTCACATGTTAATTTAAAAAGATTAAATCAATTATGTGCCCTATTAGATGTTTCTGAAGGATATATTCTATCTGGTGCATCAGACGATTCCAAAACTTATTTAGCAGATGACTTTAAAGAACTATTAGATCGATGCTCTCCTGAAAAGCAAAGATTAATTTATAATATAGCAAAAACAATTGCAGAAACAGATGATAAAAACTAAAAAAAAGCAGAAGAAATTTTATAATTTCTCTGCTTTTCATTTTATCTTATCATCTTTACTATACTATTATTTTGTGATTCATACATTTATTTTTTTAAAAAATTTAAAGCTTTTAAATATCCAAATTTTCTATAAAATTTTTATCATTTCTGGCAAATTTTTCCCCTGTACTTCTGGTATATAGATCACTTCGAATTTTGAAGTTTTTTCTCCAAATTTTATCTCTATAATATCTCCTACTTTCACTTCATAACTTGGTTTTACCATCTTTTGATTTACTAAAACTCTACCTTTATCTGCAATTTCATTTGCAATTGTTCTTCTTTTTATTACTTTTGATACTTTTAAAAACTTATCTAATCTCATATTTTCTCCTTCATCTTCTCCTATAACATCCACAAAATGTTCCTGTTCTTTGATTGTTATTTGAATTTGCAGTATTCAATGTTCCATTAATTGTTACTACATTTGCATTATTTCCTTCATTCGCTTCTGAATGGTCTTCACATCTACAAATTTGTGGATGCCTTCTTAATATTCTTTCTATTACACACGTAAACAAAGCTGTAAGGTAAGATAGAATTGTATATATTATAACCAAAATAACAAAGTTAATATTAGAAATAATAATAGCAATAATTAGTAAAATAGAAAAAATAATTCCTGCAACTAATATTGGGCATCTTAATAATTTTTGTAGTGCAATTGAAATTACAATAATAGCAATTGGTATAGCGAATACTAATAATAATAAAATATTCATCATAAGCCTCCTTATATAATTCTTCTCCTTTTACTGTTTATCATATGAATATTTTATTATTTTGTGACTATTCTTCCTCATAATCTACACATACCAAATATAATCCATGAGCTGGTAAAGTTTTTCCTGCTTTTTGTCTATTTTTTGATTTTATAATATCTGGTATTTCTTCTGGTTTTATTTTTTCTAGTCCTACTTCTACTAAAGTTCCTGCTATAATGCGTACCATATTATATAAAAAACCATTTCCTGTAAGTTCTATATAAATTCTCTCTCCTTTTTGTTTCACTTCTGCTTGATAAATAGTTCTAATACTACTTTTACTACTAGTTCCACTTGCTTTAAATCCTGTAAAATCATGTTCTCCTTCAAAAAACTTTGCTGCTTTTTGCATCATCTCTATATTTAATTTATATGGAACATGATATTCCAAATAGCGATATATTGCAGACCCCTCTTTTGAATTATTGATAATATATCGATAAGTTTTTCTTTTACAATGATACCTACTATGGAACTTTTCTTCTACTTCCTCTGCTTTTTTTATTACAATTGATTTTTTCAGTCTTGAATTAATTGCTACTGCTAATTTAGAAACTGGTATTTTTGTACTTGTTTTAAAATTAGCAACTTGTCCTAAACTATGCACTCCTGCATCCGTTCTTCCCGAACCAATTAATTCTACCTCTTCACCAGTAATTTCATAAATTGCTCTCTCTATATTTCCTTGTATATTTAACTTATTGGGCTGTTTTTGCCACCCACCAAAATCTTTTCCATCATATTCAATTGTCAATTTTATATTTTTCATATTACACCCTTTATACTTCTCTTCTTCCTTCTAAAGCTTGAGTTAAAGTCACTTCGTCTGTATATTCTAAGTCTCCACCAATTGGAATTCCTCTTGCTATTCTAGTTACTTTTATTCCTAATGGTTTAATCAATTTTGATAAATACATTGCTGTTGCTTCTCCTTCCACTCTTGGATTTGTAGCCAAAATAATTTCTTTTACCACTCCATCTTGTAATCTTGCAAGTAATTCTTTAATTTTTATGTCATCTGGTCCTATTCCATTCATTGGTGAAATGGATCCATGTAGAACATGATAAAGTCCTTTAAACTCATGTGTTCTCTCCATTGCAATAATATCTTTTACATCTTCTACCACACAAATAATAGAATTATCCCTTCTTGGATTACTACAAATATTACAAGGATCTGTGTCTGAAATATTATAACATTTGGAACAATATCTTAAATTTTTCTTTGCATCAATAATAGAAGAAACAAACTCGTTTGTTTCTTCTTCTGTACTGTTTAATAAATAAAAAGCAAGTCTAACTGCTGTTTTATGTCCTATACTTGGTAATTTTTCAAAACTTTCGATTAGTTTTTCGATCGATGGTGAATATAATGACATTTCTCTACCTCTTTTTACATTAATCCAGGAATATTATATTTTCCCATTTGTTCTGCTGTTACACTATCTACTTTTCTTAGTGCTTCATTAACACAAGATACTATTAAATCTTCTAACATTTCAACATCTTCTGGATCTACAATTTCCTTATTTAATTTAATTTCTTTTAATACTTTTCCACCTGTTACCTTTACTGTGATTGCTCCTCCACCTGCTGTTGCTTCAAATTCTTTTGCTACAATTTCTGATTGTGTTTTCTCTAAATCAGATTGCATTTTTTTCGCTTCTTTCATTAAATGATTTAGATTCATTCCTCCAAATCCTCCCATTCCTCCTGGGAAACCTCCTCTTTTTGCCATTTTATTTCCTCCTATTCATCTATAATTTGGATTGGTATATCCATTTCTTTTGCTAAGTTTTCTATTTCATTTGTATTGTTTTCCACTTTTATTTCTGCTTTTTCATCAATTAGCTTTATCTTCATTTCTTTTCCATATATCATAGAAAGTTCTTTCTCTAATTCCATCTTTGTATCTGGTTTTTCTAAAACTGTTTTTCCAAATGCAGTTAATCCATTGGGAAAATAAATTCCTATGGTCATGTCATTAATTTCTTTTATCGTTGTTCCTAATAAATTGGTATATAGCATTATTTTACCATTTTCTTTCATTTTTACAATTAACTTTTTCCATTCTTCATTTGGTTTTATATCTTTTTTACCAATTTTTACTTCTAGTTTTTCTGTTCTAGAAGCTTCTTTTTTATTTTCTTTCATTTGTCCATTATTATTTTCTGTTTCCTTCACTACTACTGTATTGGGCCTAGTTTGTAATTCTTTTATATTATTTTCCAATATTGAAATACGCTTTTCTATTTCTTCTAACCCATAATTTTCTCTTTTACTACATAACCCAATTAATCCAGATTGTAGTACAATCAATTTTTGAGAAGACCATTTCATATTATTCTCTAACTCTGATAATGAATAAATTAACTGAATTAATCTTTCTTTTGATACCTGATCGGATAATTTTTTCAGCTCTTCTATTTCTTCTTTACTATATATTCCTTCTTGTTTTGTTGTTTTATATAATAATATATCTCGAATATACTTTACTAATTCCCATAATAGCGTAACAACATCTTTTCCCTGTTCTATTACAACATTTAGTTCATCTAAACATTCTTCCGCCTGATATTGAATTATACTACTAGTAATTTTAGCAATAGATTCTAGCTTAGGAATTCCTACAAGTTCTTTTACTTTTGCTTCGTCAATCTCATTATTACCATCTTGTACACATCTTTCTAAGATACTAAGAGCATCTCTAAGTGCTCCTTCTGAAAGATTTGCAATAATCTTTAATGCTTCTTTTGTAATATTTATTTCACTTTTTTCGCATACAATTTCTAATCTTTTAATAATGTCGCTATCTGGTATTTTCTTAAAATCAAATCTTTGACATCTCGATAAAATAGTAGCTGGTAACTTTTGAGGCTCTGTGGTTGCTAAAATAAATTTAACATGCTCTGGTGGCTCTTCTAATGTTTTTAATAAAGCATTAAAAGCTCCCGTTGATAACATGTGAACCTCATCGATAATATATACTCTATATTTTGCAAGTGTTGGTAAAAAATTAACTTCTTCTCTTATTTGCCTAATATCTTCTACACTATTGTTAGATGCTGCATCCATCTCAACAATATCTGTTAATGAACCACTTAAAGCTGCTTTACAAATTTCACATTCGTTACAAGGCTCTCCATCTTTTGGATTTAAGCAATTAATCGCTCTTGCTAATATTTTAGCAGCAGAAGTTTTTCCTGTTCCTCTTACACCATTTAATAAATATGCATGTCCCACTCTTCCTGCTATAATTTGATTTTTTAATGTTCTAGTTATATGTTCTTGTCCAACCATTTCCGAAAAAGTCAATGGTCTGAATTTTCGGTATAATGCTGTATAAGCCAATTGATCACTTCCTTAATTTAAGTTTAGCCTCTCTATGGAGAATAAATATTCACATAAATACACTACTTATTGCTGCTTCCTTCCGGACCTGACAAGGTTCATAGCTTTTTATTGAACTTTTATTCTCCATACAAAGGCTAAACTTACTTAATGCTTTTTCATTATATAATGTTTTCTTTCATTTATCAATAGCTATTTTAATTTAAATTCTTTTATCAAAGTTGCCATGCTTTTTCATTCTTGATAATAATTCAAAATCAATTCACTTATTTATTTTCAAATTTAAATTCTCTTGAAAATGATATCACTAAAATCTGTTTTTTCTATTGTACTTGTTCCCTCTGTTAAAATGTCTCCTACTGGTAATTCAAAAGAAACAGTTCCTTTATATTTTATGCCTCTACCAGTTTCAATAATAATATCAAAAGATAAATTACTTTTTATTTGTTCTTTTGTAATATTACTTTTTGCAAGTAATGTTCCATCATGATTAATCTGCTCATCATTAGTTTGATATGTTGCTACATTTTGATTTGACACACGAAATAGAATATTTCCTCCCTGGTTTGCAATTTTCAAATCCCCAAGATTACTTTCTTTATTTCCTTGATATTCCACAGAATTTTGGATAATATATTGATCTTCTTTTTTATATAATCCTTCTGCAGCAGGTCTATATATCTTTGTTTCTCCAATTGTTTCATCGTTTTTGCTAACAGTAATATTGTCTATTTTAATACTTTTTATTACTTCGCTAGATTGATGTTCTAGATTTTTTTGGATACTAATATAAATATCATTATTTTGATCTACTTGTAAATTCCATTTTGCATTTGGATCTTCTATGTTTGTTCCACTTGCACTACTTACTACAATAATTTTTGATAATTGAAATGGCAGACTCTTTTCGCCTTCCACATAATATTTTAACATAATAATTCCAGCAATTGTGATTGCTAAAATAATAATAATACATATAATTGCAATATGAACTGCTTTTTTTTCTTTTAATTCTTTTAATCGATTAAGCATTTATACTTCCCTTCTCTTATTCTTTTTTATTCTTCTCTGCTTTTTTTATCTGTTTTTTTCTTTCTCGTAATTCTTTGAAAAATTGTTTTAATATTGCTTCACACTGCTCTTTTTCTACTTCTTTTTCTACTTCTACTCTATGATTAAATGGGTAAGAAAACAAATTTAATACAGAACCACATGCTCCAGATTTTTCATCCATCGTTCCAATTACTATTTTTTGAATTCTAGAAAGAATTATTGCACCCGCACACATTGGACAAGGTTCCAATGTAACATACATCTCGCAATCTTCTAATCTCCAACTTTTTAACTTTTTACTTGCTTTTTGAATTGCAATTATTTCTGCATGATGAGTTGTATCTTGCTTCTCTTCTTTACAATTATGTCCTCTTGCAATAATCTTTCCTTCTTTCACTATAACGGCACCTACAGGAATCTCATCTTTACTATATGCCTTTTTAGCTTCTTTTAAAGCTTCCTTCATATAATATTCTTTTTCCATAATCATCCTTTTCTAATCTTATTAGTACTTTTCTATAATTAATTTATACTTTTCTTAATAAATCAGTTCATTACCTTATTAAATACATTTTATTACTGCATTTTATAAATGGTGCACTTAGCAGGAATTGAACCTGCGGCCTCTCCCTTAGGAGGGGAGCGCTCTATCCAACTGAGCTATAAGTGCATATTGTTTTTTCTTTATACCTAAATGTTAAAAAGCTTTTATATCGTTTATTTGTATATAATAAAATAATACTAAACTATTTAATTATTATATTAACTAAAAAACTTTATATATTATATCATAGTTTATGTTTTTAGCAAATAGTTTACAAAAATCTATTTTTCTAATAAAAAAACTTTCAATACAATTCAAAGAATTTATCTCAAATATGAATTGAATTTTCTTCATTTTTTCGATATAATCATTATGTTACCATTATGAATAAAGAAAGGATTACATTATGCAAAAAATTTTAGGTAATATGAGAAAAGCAATTGACGAATTTCATATGATAGAAGATGGAGATAAAATAGCAATCGCATTATCTGGAGGAAAAGATTCTGTTACTTTATTAATGGCATTTAAAAATCTTCAAAGATTTTATCCAAAACATTTTGATTTAATTGCTATTTCTGTAAATCCTGGATTTGAATTTTTCGATTCTACTTTCTTAGCAAATCTCTGTAAGGAAAACCAAATTCCTTTTGTAGAAGTAGAAAGTCACATAAAAGAAATTGTTTTTGATATTAGAAAAGAAAAAAATCCTTGTTCTTTGTGTGCTAATTTACGACGAGGTATTTTAAATACTACAGCCATTGAACATGGATGTAATAAAATTGCATTAGGGCATAACGAAGATGATGTTTTAGAAACTTTTTTTCTAAATCTTCTTTATGCTGGATCCATTAATACTTTTTCTCCAATGAGTTATATGGATCGTTCTGGAATGACTTTAATTCGCCCTTTTATCTATGTGTCAGAAAAACAAACACAAGCGTTTATCAAAAAAAATAAAATTAAAATTATGCCAAAAGCATGTCCAATGGATGGTCATTCGAAAAGAGAAGACATGAAACAATTAATTTGGAATTTTCAAAAAGAAATTCCTACCATCCGAGCAAATTTATATGGTGCAATAAAAAGGAGTAATATTAGAGGGTGGAAAAAAGAAGATACAGAATAATACTGAAATTTTCTATTGTCAGTATTATTAGTATCTTCTTTTCTTTATTAGAATATATATCCGAACCTTAATGTAAATATTTCTTCTTTAAGGTTTAACATTTATCTTTGCTTGCAAAGTTCGTCCTATTTTATCTACTCATAATTATTTTTATTGATTTGCTAATTTCTTCATAAAATCTGTTAATATATTTAGTTTATTTTCTGCATCTTCCATGGAAGTTCCTTTTACTCCCATATAAAATTTAATTTTAGGTTCTGTTCCAGATGGTCTTACACAACACCAAGCATCTTCTTCTAAATCATAATATAAAACATTGGATTTTGGTAATGTAGTTTCTTCTTCTTTTCCTGTTTCTATGTCTTTTATAATTCCTTTTTCATAATCCCTAAACTTTGTAACTTTACTATCTCCAATCTTTGTAATAGGATGGCTCCTCATATTCTCTAACATTTCTTTAATTTTTTGTGCTCCATCTGCTCCTTCTAAAGTAATAGATAATAATCCTTCTTTATAAAATCCATATTTTTCGTAAATTTTAATCATTTGATCCCATAAAGTAAGACCTTGTTCTTTATAATATGCTGCAGCCTCACATAAAGCCATAACTGCTACAATTGCATCTTTATCTCTTGCATGTGTTCCAACTAAACATCCATAACTTTCTTCGAATCCAAACAAATAAGTATGACTATTGGTTTCCTCAAATATTCTCATCTGTTCTCCAATGTATTTAAATCCTGTTAATACTTCTATTAATTCAACATTATAATATTTTGCAATTGCATCTGCTAAATTAGAAGAAACAATTGTCTTAATTAATACACCATTTTGAGGTAATTTATTCTGTTCTTTTCTTTGTGATAACTCGTACTCAGCAATTAAAAGACCAGACATATTTCCTGTAAAAGATCTATATTCTCCTGTCTTAGAATCCTTTGCATAAACACCTAATCGATCTGCATCAGGGTCTGTTGCTAATATTACATCGGCATTTTCCTTTTTTGCTAATTTCAATGCCAAAGTGAAAGCTTTTGGATCTTCTGGGTTTGGATAACTTACCGTTGGGAAATTTCCATCTGGTAATTCTTGTTCTGGAACAACCATAACATTTTCAAATCCTAAAGATTTTAAAATTGTTCTTACTGGTATATTTCCTGTTCCATGTAATGGAGTATATACAATTTTTAATTCTTTTCCTTGTTTTTTCACAATTTCTGGATTTAGTACAAGTTTTCTTAATACCTCTTGATATTTTTCATCAATTTCCTCTCCGATAATATGGAATAGTCCTTCTGCTGTTGCTTGTTCTTCCGATATTTTTTTAATTTCTTTATAATCCGTTACTTTTCTCACTTCTTCAATAATTTGTTTATCTTTTGGACTCACGATTTGTGCTCCATCTTCCCAATATACTTTATATCCATTATATTTTGGTGGATTATGACTTGCTGTAATCATAATTCCTGCAATACATTTTAATTCTCTAACAGCAAAAGATAGTTCTGGTACTGGTCTTAAAGAGTCAAATAGATACGTCTTTATTCCATTTGCATTTAAAATAAGTGCTGTTTCTTTACTAAATTCTGGAGACATCTTTCTAGAATCATAGGAAATAACAACTCCTCTTTCTTCTCCCTTTTCTTTTTTTATAAAATTTGCTAATCCTTGTGTTGCTTTTCCTACTGTATATTGGTTCATGCGATTTGTTCCTGCTCCAATAATTCCTCTAAGTCCTGCAGTCCCAAATTCCAATTCTTTATAAAAACGGTCTTTTATTTCATCTTCATTATTTTTAATCGCTTCTAGTTCTTTCTTAGTTTCTTTATCAAACACTTCTTCTGTACACCATTTATGATACTCCTTTAAATAATCCATTTCTTTTTCCTCCTTTTGTATTTTTATAAATATATATTTTCTTTAAATAAGAATATAAGTCCTTAAAAGTATTTCGTATTATTTTATTTTCTTAAAAACTCTCATATCTTTATCAGATAAAAAAAGACGCATTAAGTGCGCCTTTTATTTTATTCCATGAAACTTCTTATATAATTCTCTTGATGTCTCTGGACTATCTACACCAGTTGCATTTTTAACAGGTGCAAATTCATCTTCCCTTTTTACTCTTAAAATAGCCATACTATCTAAACTAGTAAATGCATCAAAGATAAAAGCTTCAAATTTATAAGAATTTGGTTCTTTTCCTTCTACTAAATTTCCTTTTTCATCAAGGTAATTCGCTTTTTTAAAGGCAACATGATATGGTAATTTTGTCTCAGCAATTTTATTAATTCGATCAATATGAAATAAATTACAATTAATATGAGATTCTCCGTATACTAATTCTCCATTCTCATCACGTTGATTTGCCATCTCTTCTGTTATCTCAGTATATTCAACAACGCTTGGTTTTCCATTTCTTGTACAGAAAACTCCCACTCTTTCTTCTGGTCTAGCCTTTACAACTGATTTTCCTGCTGCCATACATTTTTTTGATTTTGCAAGCCCAACTAAAATTTCATCTACCATATTTACTAAAGGATTATCTACTGGTCCTACAAAAACCCATTCTACTTTTCTCTTTTTCATATCATCCAAAGCTCCAGATTGTAGCATAGATTCAAACACTCCACCATGACCATCGGCAGCTAATCTTGGAAATCCTTTTTCGTTTACTAGTATTTTACCTTCCATACTAATTGTTGGAATTTCACCTTGCATGAAAAACATAACTTCGTTCTTTGGATAACCAAAATATTTGTTTTTTTCAAAAAATTCTACTGTTCTTTGATGATTTTCATGACTTGTCATAATATACCAAGGAACAAATACATCATATTTTTTCTTTGCTTCTTTTAATGTTTCGCAAATTAATTCAAATAAAGATTGATGCGTATCTAGTCCAATATCAAAAGTTCCTTTTGGTCCATCATATCCTAAACGAGTACCTTGTCCTCCAGCCATAGTTACTGCTGCAAGTTTTCCTTGTTTAATTTCGTTAACTCCAAGTTCTTCTAGCTCTTCATATTCTTCTTTTGATAACTTACTTTTATCTACGTATGAAATTGGAGATATTTTATCTTCTCCCATTGTAGTTTTTACTTTTGTTAACTCATACAAGTCCTTAATTCCATCAAAATTAATTTCTAAAATTTGATCTAATAATTGGTCTTTTTGCTCTACTGTCATCTCATCATATTTTACTAGTAGTTGTTCTTGATCATATTTTTTTAATAATTCTTTTACTTGATTATACTTTTCCATCTTTTGCCTCTCTTTATATTATAAATGACTTATACATCATATAATAGAATTAATTTTTCGTCAATAGCTACATTTTTCTTTTTTTATTTATTAGATAACCCAAAGATGATTATCCTCTATTTCCTTTTCCCCAGAAGTATTTAAAACTTTATCATGATTTTTTAAAATTTCTTTAATGTCATTATTTATATCATTTATATCAAAAAAATTAATTATATTTACTTTTAAATTTTGGTCGTTTTCTATCAATTTTTCTATTTTTTGATTAATTTCTTGAATATTTTTTTGTTTTCCAGTTACTAATATGTATATTTCCTTTCCTTCAATATTCTTCCATTCTTTTGTATTGCTAAATTCCATTTCTGTCTTTGCCTTCCAATTAATTGATTTGATTGTTTCCAAAGTTTTATTTTTCAAATTTAGTTTTGATAACAATATCTGAATTTCTTTTTCAATGCTATGATCTAAAAAAGTATAAATTTTATCTCCTTTCTCTACTTTGGTTACTAAATACGGTAACATCATGGTAGTTAAATGAATATCACTCGCATAAAAGCTACACATCCTTTTTATCTTTTCATTTTTATACATATTAGTACCCCTTCCACAATTTTGGTTACTTACAAATTTTACCATTTCTATTTTCTTCTGTCAATGCATTATTTATGATTCGTTTTTATTTTTATTACTGAAAGTTATTAGCTTTCTAAGTTATATTCTTTATTTACTCATATTTATTTTTTCCATTATTATTTTTATTTTCTTCATTTTGTATAAATTTTATTTTTTGGTTAATACTTTTTTTAAAGATATTTTTTTACATTTTTTTAGGAGGTATCTTATGAAAAAAATATTTAATTTTTTAACTAGTTCTACTTTAAAACATATTATATTACTTATTTTTCTTTTTACTTGTTATATCTTTTTGTCAGCATCCCATTATGTTAATGGCGTTTCTAGTGATTTAGCCAATAGTGTTTTCCGTCTACATGTAATTGCAAATAGCGATTCTGAAGAAGATCAAAATTTAAAATATAAAGTAAGAGATCGTTTATTAGAAACTATGAACCAGCTTTCTAAAGATGCACACTCTAAAGAGGAAGTAATTCATATCGCTCAAGAACATCAATCAGAATTCCAAAAGATTGCAGAAAAAGTCGTTCAAGAAAACGGGTTTTCATATGATATCTCTGTAAAAATAGGTAATTTCTATTTTCCAACCAAGGATTATGGAGATATTTCTCTTCCCGCTGGTGAATATGATGCTTTACGCATTGAAATCGGCAATGCTTCCGGAAAAAATTGGTGGTGTGTTATGTTTCCTCCTCTTTGTTTTGTAGATATTAGTACCGGAATTGTTCCAAGTGAATCCAAAGAATATATGAAAGAAAATTTAAATGAAGAAGAATTTTCTATTGTTTCGACAGGAAATAACTCTAATTCCAATGATTCTACTATTAAATTTAAGTTTAAATTGCTTGAATTTTTCGGAGAACATAATGTATTAACTGCCAAAGAATAATTAATAAGAAAAGTGGCTTCGCCACATGTACAGATTGCTTCGCAATCGCACAGACTGATGTAACTTAACCTTGTTACTCCAGAAATTTCTAACGAAATTTCCTACGTAATAAAAAAACTGTTGTCAATCCTTTCGTTTTATGTTATATTGTCATGTAGAGTGTAATTACTACACTCTATTTTTGTTACATATAGAAATAAATTTTATAACAAAAGATTCTAGAAACTTTATTTTACTTCTCTATTAAGTTAAGTAAATAACATTGTTTTCTAGCAAATCATTATATTTCTTATTATATATATTAAGAAATAATTTGGAGGGAATTGTTTTGGATAAATTAGTAATTACCGGAGGAACTCCTCTAAAAGGAGAGGTTAACATTAGTGGTGCTAAAAATGCAGCTGTTGCAATTATACCTGCTACCCTTTTGATTGATGGAGTTTGTACAATTGAAAATATACCAAATATCAGTGATATTAAAATATCCTGTAACATATTAGAAAAACTTGGTGCTAAAATTCATTGGAACGATAAAAATACAATCACAATAGATTCTAGAAATATTACTTCTACAAAAGCACCTTTAGATATGACAAGAAAATTTAGAGCTTCTTATTATTTAATTGGAGCTTTACTTGGTAGATGCCATGATGTAGAAGTTGGTCTTCCTGGTGGATGTAACCTAGGACCTAGACCAATTGATCAACACATTAAAGGATTCGAATTACTAGGTGCAAATGTTGAAGTATCTCAAGGTAAGATTTCTGCAAAAGCAAAAAAATTAACAGGTAATTCAATCTATATGGATGTGGTTTCTGTTGGTGCTACTATTAATATCATGCTTTCCGCTGTTTTGGCAAAAGGAACAACAACCATAGATAATGCCGCAAAGGAACCTCATGTTGTTGATGTTGCCAATTTCTTAAATACTATGGGAGCAGATATTCGTGGCGCTGGTACAGATATTATAAAAATTAACGGAGTAGAACGTTTACATGGTGATGCTACTTATTCTGTTGTACCAGATCAAATAGAAGCTGGAACTTTTATGCTTGCAGCTGTTGCTTCTAGAGGAGATATTACTATTAAAAACTGTATTACAAAACATTTAGATTGTGTTACTGCAAAAATTTTAGAGGTAGGAGCACATGTTGAAGCAATTGATGGTGATACCTTAAGAGTATGGTGCAATAAAAGACCTTCAAAAGCTATTATAAAGACATTACCTTATCCAGGTTTTCCTACTGATTTGCAACCTCAAATCGGAGTTGTCTTATCTACTGCAAAAGGTACTAGCATTATTAATGAGAGTATATGGGAATCTAGATTTCAATATACTGCAGAATTGAATAAAATGGGAGCAAATATCACAGCTCAAGGAAAATCCGCTGTTTTTGAAGGAGTAGATAAATTAACAGGTGCTCCTGTATATTCTACTGATTTACGTGCTGGTGCAGCTTTAATTATTGCTGGTATTATCGCAGACGGAAAAACTGAAGTATATAATTTAGAACATATCGATCGAGGATATGAAAACATAGAAGAAAAATTTAGAAACTTAGGTGCTCATATTGAAAGAGTAACGGAATAATGCAAAGGAAGAAAATGTATGCTTAATTTTATTAGTTTATATAGTGGAAGTACAGGAAATAGTTTATTTGTAGAAAGTGAAAATACAAAAATACTAATTGATGCTGGAGTAAGTGCAAAAAAAATTCTTTCTGCACTTACTTCTTTGCAGAGTGATATTAACGAAATTAACGCTATCTTAGTTACACATGAACATATAGATCATGTTCAGAGCTTAGGAACTATTTCAGCCAAATACAATATTCCTGTATTTGCCAATTCTAAAACATGGGATGCAATGCCAAAACAAAAAGATAAAATTTCTTATTATAATCAAAAACATTTCAATCCTACTGAAAAATTCGAAATTGGAGATTTAACAATCGAACCATTTCCAATCCCTCATGATGCTGCAAATCCTTGTGGTTTTAATATATATCATGAAAATAAAAAATTAAGTATTGCCACAGATTTAGGTCATATGACCAAACCAATTCTTGAAAAATTAGAAGGTAGCTCTTTCATTATGTTAGAGTCTAACTATGATCCAGAAATCTTAAAATGTTGTTCCTATCCTTATCATTTAAAAACAAGAATTGCTGGGCCAAATGGTCATCTACCTAATCAAATGGCAGGAAAAACAATTGCCTATTTATTAAAATCTGGATTAAAAGAAGTTACTTTAGGACATTTAAGTAAAGAAAATAATTTTCCAGAATTAGCATATAAAACAGTAATTGATGAATTAATTGAAAGTAATTTCGATGAAAATTCAATTCACGTATCTGTTGCAAGTAGACTTGCTCCAAGTAAATTAATTGAAGTATCATAAAGGAGTAATGCATGTTATCTATTCATATTATTACCGTTGGTAAATTAAAAGAATCTTTTTTTCGAGATGCTGTAGCAGAATATTCAAAAAGATTATCAAAATATTGTAATTTAACAATTACAGAAATTTCCGACGAAAAATTGCCGGATAAGATTAATGCAAACTTAATCGATTCAATAAAGCAAAAAGAAGGTCAAAAAATCTTGTCTTCTATCAAAAAAGATTCCTACATTATTTGTTTGGATCTTCATGGAAAAGAATTCACTTCTGAAGAATTTTCTAAAAAAATAGATTCTATTGCTTTAAATTATAATAGTTCCATTACTTTTGTTATTGGAGGAACCTTAGGACTCGACTCACAAGTTTTGTCTTACTGTCAAGAAAAAGTTTGTTTTTCAAAATTAACATTTCCTCATCAATTAATTAGAATTTTTTTATTAGAACAGCTATTTCGTGCTTTTAAAATTTCACATCATGAAACGTATCATTGGTAATATATATAGGGGGTCTATACAGAAGGAACAAGTTGTTTTATAATAAAATTCTTGCTTATAGGGGGGAGCTAAGAAATAATAATACTCAACAATAAGAGAGAGAATGAATTTTGCTCCTTCTGTAAGCTTAATAACAATAAATAATTAATTATAAATTTAATTTGGATTTTTTATTAGATTTTTAATTCTTTTTGAAAAAAATTTTTGAACAATTTTTTTGATAAAATAAAATATTGAAATAAATAAAAAAATTTTTAAAAACATTTTTTCCTTTCTTTTGAATTAAATTATGTTTCTATAATACGCCTAAAATGCACATTTGTCAACAAAATTCTTTCGACATTTTTTGGCATTTTTTGCCATTTATCTATTCTTTATAAAATAGAATAGATAAATATCGAAGTAAGAATTCCTACTAAATCAGCCAACAAAGCAACTTTTAAGACAAATCTTATTTTTTTTATTCCAACCGCACTTGTATATACTGCAATTGTATAAAATGTAGTTTCTGTTGATCCCATGATTGTAGAAGTAATTAGACCAATCGTACTATCAACACCATATTTTGTCATAATATCTGTTGCAACAGCCATAGAAGCACTACCTGAAATTGGTCTTATCATTGCAAGTGGCATAATTTCCATTGGTATTTTTAAAAAATTGGTGATTGGCGAAATAATTTGAATCATTAAGTCTAAAATACCAGAACTTCTTAGAGCTCCTACTGCAACAAATATTCCTAATAAGGTAGGAAATAATTTAATTACTATTTTTGCACCTTCTTTTACTCCTATTAAAAAAGTATCATATACTTTATTTTTTTCTAATATTCCATATCCTATTATTATTAGAATGACAATTGGCATTGCTGCTGCTGAAATATAACGAATCATTTTCATTCCTTCTTCCTTTTTGACTTTTTTATACTTAGTTTGGTAATTAAAATACCAGTAATCGCAGCTATAATTGTTGCAATCCATACAGGAACAATTATCTGTGTTGGAGAGTTTGATCCCAAAGAACTTCGAATTGCAATTACTGTTGTTGGAATAATTTGAATAGAAGCTGTATTTAAAATAATTAACATTGCCATTGAGTCTGAAACTGTATCTTTGTTCTCATTCTCTTCTTGTAATAACGCCATAGCTCTTAGTCCAATTGGAGTTGCTGCATTTCCTAATCCTAAAATATTAGCAATCATATTCATAGAAATTTCTTGATATACTTTATCTTCTTTTCTTATGTCCGGAAATAAAAATTTCACAACAGGGCTTAATAATTTTGATAAAATCTCAGTAAACTTACTTTTTCTAGCAATTTCCATGATTCCATTCCATAAACACATCGTTCCTAAAAAAGTAAGTGACAATTCTACTGCATTTTTACAAGATTCAAATATACCATTATTAATGCTTTCTATATTCCCAATAAAAATGGCATATACGAACGAAACAATAATAAATATTGGCCAAATAACATTTAACATTTCTTTATCTCCTTTTATAAATACTATGCTTTTTACTGTTTGATATTCTTTTTAAAGTATTATTTTTTCCACAAAAAGGTAAATGGTTTTTGCTGATTTATATTGACCTATAAATGTTTATATGGTATTATAAAGATGTAAAAAATGTCGTTTGCTGTAAGTTTGAGGAGGTATAAAATATGAAATCAACAGGTATAGTAAGAAGAGTTGATGAATTAGGTCGAGTAGTTATTCCAATCGAATTAAGAAATAAATTCGACATTAAGGAAAAAGACCCAATTGAGATCTATGTTGATGGTTCATCCATTGTATTAAAAAAATTTGAACCAAATTGTGTTTTTTGTGGAAGCACAAAAAAACTTATACAATTTAAAGATAAATTAATATGCTCAAAATGTTCTGAAAAAATTGCAGAAGAAGTTCAAGCAGAAAAGAAAGATTAACATTAAGTTAATCTTTCTTTTTTAAAAATTGCATATAAATTTCGTTCTTACTTACATTTCTATCTTTTGCTATCTTTTTTATAATTTCTTTTTTCGTATAGCCTTGCTTTTCATAAAATTCATAGTGCTCTTCTATTGTTAGTTCATTTAATTCTTTTTTACTTTCCTCTTCTTTCGTCGGATTTCCTTCTATTAAAATAATAAATTCTCCTTTTGGCTCTCCTATCTGATTTCGTATATCTTTTATATTTCCCCTATAAAAAAATTCATGAATTTTAGTAAGTTCTTTTGCAAGTACTACTTTTCTGTCACTTAATATTAATTCTAATTCTTTTAAAGTATTTTCCAATTTATGTGGCGCTTCGTATAAAATAGTTGTTTTATTCTCGTTTCGAATCTGTTCTAATTTTTCTTTTCTTAGTTTTTTATTAATTGGTAAAAAACCAAAAAAACAAAACTCTTTTGCTGTAAGTCCAGAAGCAACCAATGCATTAATTGCTGCACATGCTCCAGGAATCGGAATTACTTCAATCTGATTGACAATTGCTTCTTTTACGATCTCTTCTCCTGGATCAGAAATAACAGGTGTTCCAGCATCAGAAACAAGAGCAATATTTTTTCCTTCTTTTAATTTGCTAATTAAAAGATCCGTTTTTATCTCTTCATTATGCCTATGATAGCTAATAAGAGGTTTTGAAATTTTTAAATGATTTAATAACTTTAAACTATGCCTTGTATCTTCTGCTGCAATGATATCAACTTCTTGCAAAACTTTAATTGCCCTCAAAGTAATATCTTCTAAGTTTCCAATTGGAGTTGCTACAATATATAACTTTCCTTTCATCTTTCTCCCTCTTTACTTATATATTTCTATTAATTCTTCTGTATATTCTCCATTTTCTTTATAGATAATTAATGGTTCTTCTATTTTTAAAAATTCTTTTCCATTTTTTACTGCTCGTATTAAAACCAAATTTGATCCTCGATTTATTCTAGGATAAACAAAACGAATATTTTTAGGTTCTATTTTATATCTTCTTAAAAGTTCTATAATATCAGCTAATCTTTCTGGTCTATGAACCATATATAATTCTCCGTGGTCTTTTAATAATTGATATGTAATATTAATAAAATCTTCCAAATTTCCCTCTATTTCATGCCTAGAAACCAATTTGTTTTTATTTTCATTTACAATACCCGTTTTTATTTTTTTATATGGTGGATTTGTTACAATCACATCTACACTTTGTTTCTCAAAATGTGTTAATAAATTTCTAATATCTTCATTAATAACACATATTTTTTCTTCTAAATGGTTCATCTTTATACTACGATTTATCATTTCTGCCATCTCTTGCTGAATTTCTACCGCATAAATTTTCTTACACTCACTCTTTTTAGATAAAAGAATACTTAAAATTCCCGTGCCAGATCCTAAATCTAAAAGTATAGAATTCTTTTTCATACCTTTTGCAAAATTAGATAGAAGAATACTATCCATTCCGAAACAAAATCCATTTTTTTTCTGAATTATCTTTAGTCCTTCATTATCTAAATCATCAATTCTCTCTTCTTCCTTTATTTTCATAATAACCTCTAACATATTTTTATTATTTTCATATTATATACTAAAATGAAAAAAAGTGCAAAAGGAGAGTATTTATATGAATTTTAAAAATTCCTCAAATTGTTCTCAAAATAAAATATGTGAAAAAAAAGAGAACCTTATCTGTTCTCTTCATCAAGTAGAAAATTTTCTTTGCAATTTTAAAAAGATTGTAAAGGGAATTAAATTATACCATATTTTTCGACCTTAAAATACCTGATCGACTCTTTCAAATGGACTGTTAAAATTAATATCTCCATTTAAAAATCCTTTTCCCTCTTCTCCTTCAATTAATATTTTCACTGAACTTATCTCATTTAATTCTGTTAAAGTATTTACGATGGATTTTATTATTTTTTCTTCGTCTCCTGCTTTTGCATTTTGAACAAATTCTTTTGAAAAGTCGATCCATAAAACGGATCCCTTCAATTCTATTTTATTTACTTTTGTTCCATCTGGGATTAATCTTTCTAATCGTTCATTTTTTGGTCCATTTATTAATTCCGTTAACAAATATAAATATGGATCCTTTGCAAGTAAATTCGCATCAATTTTTCTTGCCTCTGGAGTAATTTTTCCAGTTTCTTTTTCTTTAAAATACAAAGTAATCATCGTTTGCCTTAATTGTTCTTCACTAATTTCTTCTTGTGGTGTATATTCTGTTCCAATATCATTTTTCTCATCATTTAATTTTTTATAAATTAAAAATCCTCCGAATAAGCAAAACTAAAATCACTAAAAAGGCAATAATCCATATTCCTTCTTTTCTTTTCATATATTTCCCTCCCTTAATTTGTTAATTAATCTTATTATAGACAAGTATTTTTTAGAACTATTTTATATGGAAATCCTTTCTCTTTATTTTTTTCTTTAAACTCTTAATCTCTTTCTTCCCTATATTTTCCCACGTTTTACCATTTGACAAAATTACGTTTTGCATATACAATTAGTGGTGAATTATTAGCTTTTTGCATAAAGCAAAAAGAAAGGAGAAATTACATGAAAGAAATTTTGCATGTTGGGCTTGACGTAGGTTCAACAACAGTAAAAATAGTCGTTTTTGATAAAAATAATAAACAAATATATTCCAATTATAAAAGACATTTTTCTGATACTAAAAATACAGTATGCAATGTTTTAACAGAACTTATTACAATGTATCCAGATGCTTCTTTTACCATTGCATTAACTGGATCAGGAGCAATGTCTGCTTCTCGTTTTTTAGGAGTACCTTTTATTCAAGAGGTAGTATCCTGCAAAAGAGCTGTTGAAAAATATATTCCACAAACTGATGTTGTAATTGAATTAGGTGGAGAAGACGCAAAAATTATTTACTTTGATCAATCCATTGAACAACGTATGAATGGAACTTGTGCTGGCGGAACAGGAGCATTCTTAGATCAAATGGCTTCTTTATTACATACTGATACTGCTGGTCTTAATGAACTTGCAAAGGATTATCAAACAATTTATCCTATTGCTTCTCGATGTGGTGTATTTGCAAAAACAGACGTACAACCATTATTAAACGAAGGAGCTGCAAAATCTGATATTGCTGCATCCATCTTTCAAGCAGTTGTTAACCAAACAATAAGTGGGTTAGCTTGTGGTAGACCAATTCGAGGCTCTGTAGCATTCTTAGGGGGACCATTAAATTATTTGTCCGAATTAAGAAAAAGATTTATCGAAACACTTGACTTAAAGCCTGAAGAAATTATTGTACCTGAAGAAGCTCATTTATTAGTAGCAAAAGGTGCTGCATTAGATTCAATTGATTCAAATCTAATTACAATTGAAGAATTAGAAACAAAGATAGAAAATTTAAAACAATCTCATGATGATACTTCTCACCCTTTAGATCCTTTATTTAAAGACGAAAAGGAATATCAAGAATTTAAAGAAAGACATTCTTTATCAAATGTAAAAGAAGCAGATCTATCTTCTTATTCTGGCGATTGTTTTATTGGAATTGACGCTGGATCAACTACAACAAAATTAGTTTTAATTGATCGAGATGGAAATTTACTTTATTCTTTATATGGAAGTAATGAAGGAAATCCTTTAAAAAGTGTAATCGGAATGCTAAAAAAACTTTATTCCGTACTTCCTGAAAAAGCTAAAATTCGTTATAGTGGAGTAACTGGATATGGTGAAAAATTAATCCAAACTGCACTTAATGTTGATTTAAATGAAATTGAAACAATTGCTCACTATACAGCAGCAAAGCAATTTCAACCTGATGTTACAAGTATCGTTGATATCGGTGGACAAGATATGAAATACATTAAAATGAAAAACGGAGTTATCGACAACATTATGCTAAATGAAGCATGTTCTTCAGGTTGTGGTTCTTTTATAGAAACATTTGCAAAAAGTTTAAATATTTCTATTGAGGAATTCGTAAAAGAAGCATTAATTGCAAAAAGACCTGTTGATCTTGGTTCAAGATGCACTGTATTTATGAACTCTAAAATTAAACAAGCTCAAAAAGAAGGATACTCTGTCGGAGATATCTCTGCTGGTCTTTCTTATTCTGTTATCAAAAATGCAATTCAAAAAGTAATGAAAGTACGTGATGTAAAAACACTTGGAAACCATATTGTTGTACAAGGTGGAACCTTCTATAACGATGCTGTCCTAAGAGCTTTTGAGTTAATTGTTGGTCAAAACGTAATTCGACCAAATATTTCTGGTCTAATGGGTGCATATGGAGTTGCTCTTCTTGCTAAAGAACAATATGAATCTAACTTTGATATGGAATACATGTCTACTATTTCTAAATTAGAAGATTTAGATAAATTAGAAATTAAAATTACTCATACTCGTTGTAACAAATGTGAAAATCATTGCTTACTTACAATAAATTCTTTTAGCAATGGTCACAAGCATATTTCTGGTAACCGTTGCGAACGCGGTGCAGGAATTGTATCTAATAATAGTGAATTGCCAAATTTAATTAAATATAAACAAGAAAGATTATTTAATTATACTCCTCTAGAAGAAGAAGATGCTCCAAGAGGTACAATTGGAATTCCTAGAGTTCTTAATATGTATGAAGATTATCCTTTCTGGTTTACTTTCCTTACTGAATTAGGATTTCGTGTTATATTATCAGAAAAGAGTAATCGTAGTACTTATGAAAAGGGAATGGAATCCATGCCATCAGAATCAGTATGTTACCCCGCTAAATTAGCGCATGGTCACATTATTAGTTTACTTGAAAAAGGCATAAAAACTATTTTTTATCCTTGTATGCCATATTCTAGAAAGGAATACGAAAAAGCAGACAATCACTATAATTGTCCAATTGTCATTTCCTATTCTGAAGTATTAAAGAATAATGTAGAAGAATTGAAAGCTGAAGATATTACTTTTTTAAATCCATTCTTACCTTTTGATGCAAAAAATTTAACAAAACGTTTATTAGAATTAGAAGAATTTAAAAAATTCAACTTCACAAAAAAAGAGCTTATGAATGCTGCTGAAAAAGCAGAAGCAGAATATCAAAAATCAAGAAATGATATTTACCAAAAAGGAATTGATACGGTCAAATACATTGAAGAAAACAATTTAAAAGGAATTGTATTAGCAGGTCGCCCATATCATGTAGATCCAGAGATCAATCATGGTATCGATACTTTAATTACTAGTCTTGGATTATGTGTCTTAACAGAAGATAGCGTTGCACACCAAGCAGAAGCTAAACGACCTCTAAGAGTGGTTGATCAATGGGTATTCCATGCACGATTATATGCTGCTGCTGATTTTGTTGGAAAGCATAAAAACTTAGAATTAATTCAATTAAATTCATTTGGCTGTGGAGTAGATGCTGTTACAACAGATCAAGTAGAAGAAATTTTATCAAGTTATCAAAAAATGTATACATTAATAAAGATCGATGAAGTAAATAATTTAGGTGCTGTTCGTATTCGTATCCGCTCTTTATTAGCAAGTATGAATAAACGTTTAAATATGAAAGAAGATTCTGCTAATGAAGGAAATTACGAATTAAATAAAAAAATATTTACGAAAGAGATGAAAAAGGATTATACAATCCTATGTCCTCAAATGGCTCCAATTCATTTTGAACTATTAGAAACAGCAATGCAAGCTTCAGGTTACCATTTAGAATTATTACGTGAATGTACTCAAAGAACAGTAGAAACTGGTTTAAAGTATGTTAATAATGATGCTTGTTATCCTTCTATTTTAGTTACTGGACAGATGATAGAAGCTCTTCAATCAGGAAAATACGATGTAAATAAAACAGCTTTAATTATGTCACAAACAGGTGGTGGATGTAGAGCTACAAACTATATCGGATTTATTAGAAAAGCCTTAAAAGATGCAGGATTTCCAAATATCCCAGTAATCTCATTTAATGTTGTTGGTATGGAAAAAGTTCCAGGATTCAAATTAACGATTCCTTTATTAGATAAATTATTAAAATGTGTTATCTACGCAGATCTATTACAAAAAGTGTTAACAAAAAATAGAGCTTATGAAGTGCATAAAGGTGAAACACAAAAATTATTTGATTCTTGGATGAAGCGTTGTAAAGAACTTATTAAAAAATCAAACAATAAAGAATTTAAACAAAGTATTTACGATATCGTAAATGATTTCGAAAAAATAGAATTAGATACTTCTATTGAAAAACCAAAAGTAGGTATTGTTGGAGAAGTATTAATAAAATATCATCCTTTCGGAAATAATTTCGCTGCTGATATGTTAGAAAGAGAAGGTGCAGAAGTTATCCTTCCTGATTTTATGGGATTCATAAAATTTATGGCAACTCATAAAATCACCTTTAATAGTTTATTAAAAACCACACCTACTATTGCTAAAATTTCTAAAGCTGCAATTAAATTAATTGATATCTTAGAAAAAGATACAAAAATAGCTTTGTCTCAATCCAAAAAGGGATACCTACCTCCATGTGATATTTGGCACTTAGAAGATCAAGTAAAAGATGTTTTATCTATTGGAAATCAAACAGGAGAAGGTTGGTTTTTAACAGCAGAAATGATTGAATATATCGAACATGGCATTCCAAATATTATCTGTGTACAACCATTTGCATGTTTACCAAATCATGTTGTAGGTAAAGGAGTTATTAAAACCATTAGAGAAAAATATCCAAATGCTAATATTTCCCCTGTTGATTATGATCCGGGAGCAAGTGAAACAAATCAAGCAAACCGAATTAAACTTTTAATGACTGTAGCAAAAGATAATTTGAAAAATCAGAAAAAACAAAAACAAGCAATAGAAAAAGAAAATGTTGTATCGAAAAAAGAAAAAGTAAATATATAAAAATAAAAGGTGGATTTTCCACCTTTTATTTTATTTGAATTAAATTATTTAATTAATTATTTTATTTGAATTAAATTATTTAATTAATTATTTTATTTGAATTAAATTATTTAATTAATTATTTTATTTGAATTAAATTATTTA
>DVNH01000015.1 GCA_018714565.1 Candidatus Merdicola faecigallinarum
GGAGGAAAATTCTATGGAGAAACAAGGAAATTTAAAAAATGTAGTAATTATTATTTTAGCATTAGTCATTATTGCACTCGTGGTAGCAATTTACTTTTTAACGAATTCAAGTACATTACAAGTATCAACATATGCAAAAGAAAATCCAATGAGCAAAGAAGAAGTATTAAGCTTAGTAGAAAAAGGAGCAGAGTATTCTAACTGGTATATGACAGTAGAAACTGTTGTAGAAGAAAAAATGAATGTAGAAGGAAGAAAAGAAGTACCCGAAAATGAAGATGCTTATCGAATTAAAACAGAAGAATATTATAAGGACAATGTTTTAGTAGTAAAAACAAGCCAATTAAATAAACAGGATAATTTATCTTGGACAGATTACAACACAGGAGATCAAATTAATATTACAAATGAGGGAGAAAAAAAGACAATTGAAGAAAATAAGATAGAAGAGGAAATCAGAGATAGTAGAGTTCTTTTAAATTCTAATATAATAGAAGATTTAAAAAGAGAAGGGAATCAATTTGAATATTTAGGAGAGACGAAATACCAATATAGAGATTGTATCGTAATCAAAATAACAACAAAGGATGGAGAAGAGCAATTATATTATATTGATTCAGAAAAAGGAATTCTTTTAAAACACGTAATGAATCATGCAAATGCAATTTCTACCATTTTATATAATATGCAATATGATGTCGTAACAGATGAAAATATAGAAAAACCAGATTTAGCAGATTATGAAGGTTATGAAAGAATTCAAAAATAGAAATATAAATTGATCAAAAAATAAAATAAAAGTATAAAAATAATCTTTTTTTCGGAAAATAATAACGAAAGGAAGGTTATTTTTTATGTATAATTTTAGAACAGATTTAGCAGATGAGAGAAACGAAATCTATCGAAAAGCAAATAAAATGGAAAGCAATATTCCTGGAATCGAAACAGAAGAAGAACCAGTAAATGAAAGTATTAAAGTAACAAGAGTAAAAATAACAAATGAAGAGGCACAAAAAGCGATAGGAAAGCCAATTGGAACATATATTACAATTGATGTTAAGAATATAAAAATAGCAAGAGAGGAAGAAATACAAAAAGCAAGTGAAGTATTAACCAAAGAGCTAAAAGAGATGCTTGGAAAACATGTTCAAGCAAAAGACGATATTTTAGTAGTAGGACTTGGAAATATTTATGTTACTCCAGATGCTTTAGGACCAAAAGTAATAAATGAGATTGATGTAACAAGACATTTAATACACTATTTACCACAATATGTAGACGAAAACACAAGACCAGTAAGTGCTGTCTCACCAGGAGTACTTGGAACGACTGGAATTGAAACGATGGAAATCTTAAAAGGAATAATTGATAATATTAAACCAAAACTTGTCATTGTAATTGATAGTTTGGCTTCAAGAAGTATGGAAAGAATTAGTAGCACGATTCAATTAGCAGATACAGGAATTGTACCAGGAGCGGGAGTAGGAAATACAAGAAAAGAATTAAGTGAGGCAACACTTGGAATTCCAGTAATTGCTTTGGGGATTCCAACCGTAGTAGAAACAGCAGTAGTAGTAAATGATTGCTTAGATGTGTTTATTAGTAAGTTACAAGAAGAAGCAAAATCGAATGATTATCTGAACCAATTAAAGGAAGAAGATAATTACGAAGAAATTAAAGAATCACTTATGCCAAAAGAATTAAATTTTATTGTAACACCAAAGGAAATTGATACGTTAATTGAGAATATGAAAGATATTGTCGCAAGAGGAATTAATTTTGCTTTATAATTTCTTTCGTGGTTTTATGGAAATGTTTGCGTTTATCGTGAAAGGGTGGCATAAAACCACGTTAGAAATTTTTGATTTCTTATATTTTTTGAGGATTTACATGGTGAAGAAGTTTATAGGTATTGCAAATGGAACAATCTTTACATAAAGTAACTCGATTTTCAAAAATAGATTGAATTGTATGAGTGAATTCATTTTCTTCATCAATTAGATGTAAAATAATTTTTTGGGGCAGTATTGTGAGTAATGTGTTTAAAATAAAATCATTAGAAGAAAAGGTAATATCGGATAGATATTTTGCTCCAAAACAATTGCGATCAATTGGAATGATGTTTTTTTTACTATCAATTAAGAGGGAATCTTCTTCCAGATAAATTAGATGAACTAAATCCAAAGAAGGTTCTTTCGATGAAATATAAGCTTGAAGTAAATGAACAAATTCATTATATTCTCTTTCAATGATAAAGTCATTTACACATAAATCAATCGTGGAATCCAAAAGTTTCATATAATTTGATAAACGAAAGTTAATAAATCCATCTAAAACAATTGATTTATTCTCACTAATATATTTTAAAAGAGCAATATAAATATCATCTTTTCGATTTAGAGAGTCTATATTTTCGGAAGTGTTTAAATAACTAAGACAGTGATCTAATATAATTTCCTTTTCTTCTTCTGAAAAATAGAAATAATTTAATTCAATATATTGTTTTAGTTTGGATTTTTCATAACAAGAAAGGATTGTATCTACTAAAATATCACAAACATGATAATGAAAAAATTCTACATTGTCTCCAGAATAATGAAGAATAATATTATGATATAATTTGAATTCTCTATGAGACAAGGAAACAGATTCCATTGGAAAAGTTTCAAAAGCTTTTAGTAGATATGCAATTACTTTTTTTCGATTTGTTTTGATACAAATAGAATTTAACATAAAAAAACTCCCCTCATATATATGTAATATTATCTACTAAAAGACATTTCATTATACATATATTATGAGGAGAGGCATATTTTGGAAACTTGTTTTAATAATAAATCATATAATCAATTTCATCAAAAATTTTATCTTTTTGATATACTTCATTTAAATATTCTTCGTCAATTTTATTTTCTTTTATTTGAGTATATAATTTCGTGAATCTTCCAATATGATCTTTAATACGTTTTTTAGCATAATCCACCATAGTTCCGTTGGTAATAATAAATAACCAGTCACTACTTTGGGCAAGCAATAGTTCTCTAGCACATTGGTTTAAAGCAAATCGGCGTAAAGGATCGGTTTCATTTGGATACAAATAAGCAAGCTCACACATACGATCTCCTGCAACATGTAAATGCCTATGTGCGTAATCATTCGTAGGATTTAACCATACTTCACTATATCCATTTGCCCCCCAACTAGAACGGCATGGGGAACATACTTGCATTTCTGGATATTTATCAATATATTCTCCAGGAGTAATTAGTTCAAAATTACAATCATCATAATAAACCTTTTTAAATAAGGTATATAACCAATAAGGACCTTCATACCACCAATGACCATAAAGTTCTGCGTCATATGGGCATAGTATAATTGGAGGTTTTTCCATAAAAGAAGATAGGTGAGCAATTTGAGCATGTCTACTATCAAAAAAATGTCCTGCTTGTTTTTCAACAGAATCTTTTGCCCATTGTAGATTATAATAATCTTTTTGATCTGTTTTTCCTGTAATACGATAATATTTAATTCCAGTATTAACACGAACGCCATCATGGGCAATATATGGTTTTATATAATCATAATCTGCTTCATAACCAATATCACGATAAAATTCACGGTAGTTGTAATCTCCAGGATATCCGTTAATGGAACTCCAAACCTGTCTAGAAGATTCAATATCTCTACCAAATGCAATAACACCACCAGGAGATACAATTGGAGAGAAAGTACCATATATAGGAGTAGGGTCTGCATATAAAATACCATGAGATTCGGTGATAATATATTCGATTCCAAATTCTTTTAAATAACGGTCTGCTTCTGGAACATATCCACATTCTGGAAGCCAGATACCACGTGGCTGTCTTCCAAAATATTTTTTATATGTTTGTACACCTACTGCAATTTGAGCTTTTACAGTTTTCTCATTTACATATAGAATAGGAAAATATCCGTGAGTAGCTCCACATGTGATAATTTCTAATACTCCAATATCTTGAAAATGTTTAAAGGCTTCGATTAGGTTACAATGATATACGTCTTTGAAAATATGTAAATCACTTGAATATTTTTCAACATAATATTTTGAAAGTTCATTTAATCTAGCATCATATACTGTTCTTTTTACTTCTTTTTTTGCAAGTTCAATATGATCTAAAAGATAATTAATATATTTCTTTTGTAAAAGTTTATTGTCTAACATCCACAAAAGAGGTGGTGTCATGGACATCGTAATTCTAAAATTAACTTTTTCATCTACTAATTTTTGATAATTCATAAGAAGAGGGATATAGGTTTCTGAAATTGCTTCAAATAGCCATTGTTCTTCCAAATAATTATCGCTTTCTGGATGGTGTATAAAAGGTAAATGTGCATGTAGTACAAAACTAACATAGCCTTTTTTATTTGTATTCATTATATTCTCCTTTTGTTTGTATAAATTCTTTTAAATAATAATAAAATCTTAAAAAATAAAGATCAAAAATTTCCTTAATCAAAAATTTTTAGAAAAATCCTTTTCGATAAAAATAAAGGAAAAAAGTGAAATCACCTTTTTCCTTTATTTTTCTTCTCACTTAAATTTGGAAGATGGATTTCCTTTTGAAGATGGATTGGATAAATCATAAAATTCTTCGATATTTTCATCTTTATAAATTTGTTTATATAAATCATAAATATTATAAATTCTTCCCATGTTACGAATAAAGGAAATGCTAGCTGTTTTAACTGCTCTTTGTGCATTTGTTTTTACATTTTTAAAGTAAATCATTTCCTGCTTTTGATCAAATAAAATATGATCATTTGGTGCTTCTATTACATTAGAAGAAGTGATAGGAACATAATTATTTGAAACAGAAGGAATAGAAACAGAAGTATGAATTGGTCTTCTACCTAATTCAATTTTATATTTACACTTGCTGTCATTTACATTTAAATACCAACAGTTAGCAAAATCATTAATATCTACTTCAAAATGATAATTCATTGTTTCATTAAAAATGTTTAAAACAGGTTTTGTAACTTCAAAGAAATTTTCACCATATTGTTTTTTGTAATTCTCACGATCAATATCTGAGATATCCCAATAAACAAACAAAGTAGTTGGCGTTTGAGCTAATACTTTTACTACTGTTTGATTATATCGATAAGGAAGATCATAATATTCAAGTACAGAAAAATCTTCTGGAAAAGCAGTTTTAGAACGAAGAGTTGTTGAAACATCAGAAATATTTTCTAAAGTTGTTTCTATATTTTCTTCATTTAATTTTTTTTGCTTTGTAGAAGTAGATTTCTTTTTAGTAGTAGCTGCTTTTTTCGTTGTAGTAGAAACTTTTTTTGCTTTTTCTTTTTTATTATCTTTTAATTTTTTTGTATCATCTTTCTTGTCTGCTACTTTTGCTTTTTTAGTAGTAGTTTTGTTTTCTTTTTCAGATTTTTTTGAGGTTTTAGTCTCTACTTTTTTGCTTGTTTTGTTTTCTTTAGAAGTAGTTTTCGTAGCTTTCTTTTCTTCCTTTTCATTTGGTGAATCTTCTTTTTTTAGTTTTGATTTGCTATTAGCTTTTGATAATAATTTATTTACGAATGATTGGTTCTCTTTTGCTTCTTTTGGCATTTCTTTTCCTCCTTAGTAAAACACATTAATTCTTCTTTTATATACTATATCAAAAAGAAAATAAATTCAAGACCAAAATCCGACAAAATAAAATTATTTTAAAATAGAATTATCTATTTGAAATTATAAAAAATTTTTCAATTGTTCAATACTATCTTCTTGAAAATGAACAAAATGATTTACTGTATTTTTAATATCATTTTCAATATTAGGATAATTTTTTTGTAATTTGATGCCTTCAATCATTCCCATGGTAGTACCTTGAATCAACATGTCAGCTAAATGAGAGGTAGTTTTATCATTGATCGTATTCATTTGAATACCAGTCCATCCTACAATTTTATCTTTCATGTTATTTTCGCTTGGAATTTCACCGTAATTTTCAAATAATTTATTTGTTTCTTCCAAAAGATTTCCATATTGAGTATATTGAAAGCTTAAATTATCTTTGAAAGTGGAATCTTCTGTTTTTTCAGAAACAAAAGAAATAGAATTCATTCCCATTTTTGCAGCTTTATGAAGCTCAGTTAGAACAAAAATATTATTATTGTGACTCATAAAAAACTCCTTTCAAGAGAATAAAAAAGTATTCTCTTAAAAATTAGTATAACCACAAATTTTTATTGTATAGAAAAAATATATTTATTGTTTAGATAAATTTTTTGTTGAAAAGCAAAATGCACTGTATAGCTTGTTTTTACAATGCATTTGAGTAAGACAATAAGGATTTATTTAAACAGAAATAAAAACAAAAAACTTTTCAGAAATGATTTGACAAATTGAAACGAATCATGGATAATAAATATGTTAAAAGAAAAGTACAAAAAGATAAAATTTTAAAATTACAAAGGAGGAAATATACAAAATGTATGTTTTTAATAAAATTACCGTAAATCCACAATTACCAAAAAGAATCGAAAAGTTAACAGAAATTGCAAATAATTTGTGGTGGTCATGGAATACTGAATTTTTAAAATTATTTAAGGAAATTGATCTTGATCTTTGGGAAAGTTCAGGTAAAAATCCAGTAAAATTTTTAAAATTAGTATCACAAGATAAACTAGAAAATGCAATCAAAGATGAAGAATTTTTGAAGAAATATGATAAAGAAGTAGCTGATTTCGAAGGCTATATGAACAATAAAGATACTTGGTTCGCAAGAAATTATCCAAATCATAAAAATGATTTAATTGCATACTTTTCGGCAGAATATGGTTTGGATGAAATTTTACCAATTTATTCTGGTGGTCTTGGAATTTTATCGGGAGATCATTTAAAGTCTGCGAGTGATTTAGGATTACCATTTGTTGCTGTTGGGCTTTTATATAAAAATGGATATTTCCACCAAAAAATTAATGGATTTGGAGTTCAAGAAACAGAATACCATAATATTGACTTAGCAAATCTTCCAATTAATCCAGTAAAAGGAGAAAATGGAGAAGATTTAATCATTGACGTGGATTTTCCAGAAAGAAAATTATATTTAAAAGTATGGTATATTCAAGTTGGAAAAGTAAAATTATATCTAATGGATTCCGATATTGATAAAAACATAGCAGAAGATCGTGTTGTTACTCTTAGACTATATGGCGGAGATCAAGAGATGAGAATTCGCCAAGAGATTGTACTAGGAATTGCAGGAGCTCGTTTGTTAAAAATATTAAACTTAAAACCAAATGTATACCATATGAATGAAGGACATTCTGCATTTTTAACATTAGAAATTATAAGAGATATGATAAAAGAAAAAGAAGTATCTTTTTCGATTGCAAGAGACATAGCAACTTCTAAAACTTTATTTACAACACATACACCAGTACCAGCAGGAAATGATATCTTCCCAGTTAGTTTAGTTGATAAATATTTTGCATCATACTGGCCACAATTAGGAATTAAGAGAGAAGAATTTTTAGAATTAGGAATGAAGCCAAACCAAGGATTAGATCAAGGATTTAATATGGGAATTTTGGCATTAAAAATTGCAGGAAAGAAAAATGGAGTTAGTAAACTTCATGGAGCTGTATCAAGAGAATTATTTGCAGATGTATGGCCAAATATTGCACCAAATGAGTCACCAATTGGTTATGTAACAAATGGAATTCATACTTGTTCATGGCTTGCACAAAACCTAAAAGATTTATATAATCAATATTTAATCCCATTCTGGCAAGATAATATTCATCAAGATTATATATGGGAAAAAATTAAAGATATTCCAAATGATAAACTATGGAAAGCACATACAGCAAGAAAAGAAAAATTGTTAAAATTAGTAAAAGAAAATATTACAACAAGATTAAGAGCAAGTGGAATAGGATATGATGAAATACATGAAATAACTTCAAAATTAAATCCAAATGCGTTAACAATAGGATTTGCAAGAAGATTTGCAACTTATAAAAGAGCAACCCTTATTTTTAAAGATTTAGAAAGATTAACACAACTTCTAAATGATGAAACAAGACCAGTACAATTGATTTTTGCAGGTAAAGCACATCCTGCAGATCAAGAAGGACAAGACTTAATTCGTTATATTCATGATATATCGATGAAGCCACAATTTAAAGGAAAGATATTTGTATTAGAAAATTATAATATTGCAATGTCAAGATATTTAATTAGTGGTGTGGATGTATGGCTTAATAATCCAAGAAGACCAATGGAAGCATCCGGAACAAGTGGACAAAAAGCATCTGTTAATGGAGTAATTAATTTTAGTGTACTAGATGGATGGTGGGCAGAAGGATATAACCAAAAAAATGGATGGACAATTGGAACAAATGCAGAATATCAATCTTATGAAGAACAAGATTTAGCAGATAGTGAAAGTTTATATGCAACATTAGAAAATAAAATTATTCCATTATATTATAAAAATAAAAATGTAGAAAATGGCGTATCTGAAAAATGGATGGAAATTATGAAAAACTCAATTATTTCAACAGGAGGAAAGTATAGTACTGCTAGAATGGTAGTAGATTATACGAAACAATACTATATGCCATTATGTGATCTTACGAAAGAGTATTATTCTGATTTAGAAAATGTAACAGAATATGAAAATTGGAAACAAGAATTATATCAAAATTGGAAAGATATCAAAATTAATCAAGTAAATAATGTAGACAATGTAACAGTAGATGCTGGAAATTCGATCGAAGTACACTGTGAAGTGGAACTTCCTAATATAGCAAAAGAAAACATTGAGGCAGAAGTATATTATGGTAAAATTTCAGAAAACGGAATTGTAGAAGATGTTCATATTATCCCAATGACATTACAAGACGCTAATGAAGAGAAAAGAAAATATATCTATTCAGCAAAAATAGGATTGACAACAGGAGGAGAATATGGATATACTTTCCGAGTAATGCCAAAACACAAAATGTTATTAGAAAGTAGTAATTTAGATTTAGTAAAATGGATTACAAAATAAGAAAAATATAATGAGAATAGGAGAGCAATTAAGAAAAAGCAAGACGAAAATATTTAATATTTAGATCTTACTTTAACGAATCGCTCTCTTATTTTTTGAAAAAATATTGAATAATAAAAACAATTAGGATAGAATAGGAATAAAATAAACATAGGAAAAGAGGTTTTAATATGGAAAATTTAAAAATAGAATTGAAACATACCAATATTTCAGAAGAAGAAATGAATCAATATAGTACAGAAGTAGAAAAAATTCATCAAGACTTATATAAAAAAGCAAATGATGAAAAAGAGTTTTTAGGATGGCTTAATTTGCCAACTGATTATGATAAAGAAGAATTTGATCGAATAAAAGCAGTTGCAAAAAAAGTAAAAGAAGATTCTGATATTTTCCTTGTCATTGGGATCGGAGGCTCTTATTTGGGAGCAAGAGCAGTGATTGAAGCAATGAATAGTCCATTTGCAAATGAAATGGTAGAGGAAAAAAATCCAAAAGTAATTTTTGTAGGAAATAATTTAAATCCAGATTATATTCATGATGTGATTGAATTTATAGGAGATAAGGATTTATCCATTAATGTAATTTCAAAATCAGGAACAACAACAGAACCAGCAATTGCTTTTCGTATTTTTAGAGAATTTTTAGAAAATAAATATGGAATTGCTGAGGCAAGAAGTAGAATTTATGTAACAACAGATAAACAAAAGGGAGCATTAAAGAAATTAGCAGATAGCGAAGGATATGAATCTTTTGTCATTCCAGACAATGTTGGAGGAAGATACTCCGTATTAACTGCGGTTGGATTATTACCAATTGCTGTAAGCGGAATTGATATTGACAAACTAATGTGTGGAGCTGTTGCAGCACAAAATCGCTATGCAGATGAAAAATTAAAGTATAATGATTGTTATAAATATGCAGTAGCAAGAAATATTTTATACAAAAAAGAAAAAAATATTGAATTATTAGTAGATTATGATCCTAAACTACACTATATGATTGAATGGTGGAAACAATTATATGGAGAAAGTGAAGGAAAAGAGGGAAAAGGAATTTTTCCTGCTGGTGTAGAATTTACTACAGATTTACATTCTATGGGACAATATATTCAACAAGGAAGAAGAAATTTATTTGAAACGGTATTAAATATCGAGAATTCAAAAACAGATTTAGAGATAAAAAATGATGAGGATAATTTAGATGGCCTAAATTATTTAGTAGGAAAATCTTTAGATTATGTGAATAAGAAAGCAATGGAAGCAACCATAGAAGCTCATGTGTCTGGTGATGTACCTAATATTGTCATTACAATGAATCAATTAGATGAAGAGAATTTAGGACAATTAATTTATTTCTTTGAATTAGCATGTGCAATGTCTGGAAGATTACTTGGAGTAAATCCATTTGACCAACCAGGGGTAGAAGCTTATAAAAAGAATATGTTCCGTTTACTTGGAAAACCAGGATATGAGAAGTAAAATGGATATGTTTTTCAATTATAATTATAAAAAACAGGAATGTATATGAATAATACATTCTTGTTTTTTCTTTTGTAATTTCTTAATATAATTGAAAACCAAAAAAGAATGAGGTATAATGTATTAGACTTAAGGATAAAGATGAATAAGAAGAAAAGTAAGAGGAGTAAACATGAATAATATGAAAGTATATGCTTTTGTAGGACCATCTGGAACAGGAAAAAGTTATCGAGCACAAATGGTTGCAAGTGAAAATAATATTAATTTTATTATCGATGATGGGCTTTTTATCAAAGATAATGAGATTATTGCGGGAGAATCCGCCAAAAAAGCGCCTACAAAAATAGAAACAGTAAAAAAAGCTTTATTTATACAAAAAGAGCAAAGAGAAGAAATGAAAAAAGCAATAAAGCAGTATAAGCCAGAAAGAATTTTAATTTTAGGAACTTCGGATGGAATGGTTCAAAAAATAGCACAAAACTTAAATTTGCCACCAATCGAAAAAATCATTTATATCCAAGAAATTGCGACGCCACAAGAAATTCAAGAAGCAAGAAGAAGTAGAGTAACAGAAGGAAAACATGTTATTCCTGTACCAACTTTTGAAATAAAAAAAGATTTTTCAGGTTACATATTAGATCCACTTCAAATTTTTAAATTTAAGGGAAGAGGAGCAAAACCATATATTTCAGAAAAATCAATTATAAGACCTACTTTTAGTTATATGGGAAATTTTACGATTTCAGATACTGTTTTTAGACAGCTTACCGAATATCTAGCAAAAAGAGAGAAAGCAATCTTTCGAGTATTAAAGACAAGAGTTGAAAATTATGGAGAAGGGCCAAGCATCTATTTAGAAGTGATGGTAGAGTATGGCTATAATGTAATTGATGCAGTAGAAAATTTTAAAGCAAAAGTCATTCGAGAGATCGAAAAACAAACAACAATGAATGTAAAATCGATGGATATTGTAATTAAAGGAATTCATATGCCAGAACAAGAAAGGAAGGAATAAAGATGGCTTTTATTGTAGCAATTGATGGCCCAGCTGGAAGCGGAAAAGGAACTATAACAAAATTAGTAGGAGAAAAACTAGGCTTAGTAAATATTGATACTGGTGCAACATATCGATGTGTAACATTAGCAGCACTTCAAAAAGGTTATACATTAGAGCAAGAAGAAAAGATAGTGGAATTATTAAATGAGATACAGATCGAATTAAAAAAAGAAAATGGAAAAGAGAAATTTTATCTAAATCATATCGATGTAACAGATGAAATAAGAACACCAAAGGTGAATGCAATGGTTTCTCAAGTATCTCATATTCCACAAGTTAGAGATAATATGGCAAACTTCCAAAGAAAGATGGCAGAAGGTAAAGATGTTATTATGGAAGGAAGAGATATTGGAACAAATGTATTTCCAAATGCAGATGTTAAAATATATTTAGATGCAACACCGGAAGAAAGAGCCAAAAGAAGGATTTTGCAAAACCAAGAAAAGGGAATAGAATCAACCTATGAAGAGATATTAGAAAATATAAAATTTAGAGATCACAATGATAAAACAAGTAGTGTAGCACCATTAAAACAAGCAGAGGATGCGATATATGTTGATTCGAGTCATTTAACAATAGAAGAAGTAACAGATAAGATTATTAAAATAATACAAGAAAGAAGAGAAAAGAAATGAAAACATTTTTTAAGAAGATTTTAAGAGTGATTGTAAGATCTGCAATATATGCATATTGTAAAGTAGTATATCGATTAAAAGTAACAGGAAAAGAAAATATTTTAAAAGAAGGACCTGTTATTTATTGTGGAAATCATCGAACCTATTTAGATCCACCATTAATTGTTATTACAGCTAGGAGACATGTAAGATTTTTGGCGAAAGAAGAGCTAAAGAAAAATCCGTTATTTGCTTTTTTAGGTGTTGTATTTGAAGGAATTTATGTAAAACGTGATAATAAAGATATATCAGCATTAAAGACAACATTAAAAGCATTAAAAAATGGGGAATGTGTAGCGTTGTTTCCAGAGGGAACAAGAAATGGCTTAGAAAAAGGAGAAGATGTAAAAGAAGGAGCTGCTTTCTTCGCATTAAAAACAGGAGCAAAAGTACAACCTGTTGGAATTTATGGAGGAGAAAAGCCTTTTAAGAAAGTATACGTAAATTATGGAAAGCCAATGGATTATTCTGAATATGCTTCTAAAAATCCAGATAAAGAAACTTTAGAAAAAGTAAGTAAAGATATCATGGATAACATAATAAAGTTGACAAAAGAGCCACAGTAAGATATAATATTTTCGTGTTTTATAGACGTTTTTCATAAGAGAAACGTCATTTATTAAGATTATACAAAAGAAAGAAAAATTATAGGAAGGTGAAAGTATGTCACAAGAAAATCAAGAAAGTAGTTTTGAAACTTTATTAAATGAATCAATGAAAGAAATAAATATAGAAAAAACAGTTACTGGTAAAGTAATCGCGATTAATACCAAGGATGAAATTATTGTAGATATTGGTTATAAAGCAGATGGAATTATACCAAAAAGCGAATATTCTTTTCAAGAAGATAGTAATCCAAGAGATGAAATAAAAGTAGGAGATGAAATTACAGCAGATGTTCTAAAAATGAACGATGGCTTAGGAAATGTTTTATTATCTTATAAAAGATATCAAGCAAGAAATGCAAGAGCAGAATTAGAAGAAAGAATTAAAACAGAAACAATTTTTGAAGAAAAAATAACAGATGTTACAGAAAAAGGTTTTATTGTAAATTATAAAGGAATTCGAATTTTTATTCCAATTTCACTTTCTGGAATTACTAGAAATGAAAGTGTAGAAGAATATAAAAATAGAAAAGTAAAATTTAAAATTATAGAACATGATTTTAAAAACAGAAGAATTATTGCATCCATTAAAGCTGTTAAAGATGAAGAAACAAAAAAAGTTTTAGACGATTTTTGGAGTAAAGCTGAATTAGGAAAAGAATACGAAGGAAAAGTAACAAGTATAAGTGCTTATGGTGCTTTTGTAGAGATTGGACCAATTCAAGGATTATTACATATTTCAGAAATGACTTGGAATCGAAATAAAACACCAAATGATATTTTAAAAGTAGGACAAAAAGTAAAAGTAAAAGCAATTGATGTAGATAAAGAAAATAGAAGAATGAAATTATCATATTTAGAAAAAGGACCAGATCCGTGGGGAAAAATGAAATATCAAATCAATGATATTGTAACGGTAACAGTTGTAAAATTCATGCCTTTTGGAGCGTTTGTAGAATTAGAACCAGGAATTGAAGGTTTAGTACATATTTCGCAAATAGCAGAAAAAAGAATTACAAAACCAGAAGAAGAACTAAGTTTAGGTCAAAAGGTAAATGCTAAAATTATTGATATTAATTGGGAAAATAAGAAAATAGAATTATCCGTTAAAGAACTAGAAGGAACTAGTCACGAATATAAAGAGGAAAAGGAGTAAGCTTAAATGATAAACGAAAAAATAAGAAACATAGCAATTATTGCACACGTAGATCATGGAAAAACAACATTAGTAGATGCACTATTAAAACAAAGTCATATTTTTAGAGAAAATGAACAAGTAGCTGAAAGAATTATGGATTCTAACGATCTAGAAAAAGAAAGAGGAATTACGATTCTTTCTAAAAATACTTCTGTTATGTATAATGGGATTAAAATTAATATTGTTGATACTCCAGGACATGCAGATTTTGGAGGAGAAGTAGAAAGAGTATTAAAAACAGTAGATGGAGTTTTACTTTTAGTAGATGCATTTGAAGGACCAATGCCACAAACAAGAGAAGTATTAAAAAAATCATTAGCACTAAATTTAAAACCAATTGTAGTTATTAACAAAATTGATCGTCCAGGGGCAAATCCTGAAAAGGTTGTAGATCAAGTGATTGAATTATTTATTGAATTGAATGCAACAGATGAGCAATTAGATTTTCCAGTAATTTATGCTTCTGCTAAAAATGGAATTGCAAAAATGAATCTACAAGACGATACTGATAATATTAATTGTATTTTTGAGACAATTATTAAGGAAATTAATCCACCAGCATGTGAGGAAAATGGTCCTGTTCAAATGTTAGTATCTAACATTGACTACGATGATTATGTAGGAAGAATTGCAGTAGGAAGACTAGAAAGAGGAATTATAAAAGCTAATATGCCGGTTGCTGTATGCAAGAAAGATGATAAAGTAGTAAATAGTAGAATTGTAAAATTATATACTCATGTTGGATTAAATAAAGTAGAAGTAGAAGAAGCAAAAGCAGGAGATATTATTGAAGTATCTGGAATTGCTGATATTAATATTGGAGAAACAATTTGTGCAATGGATCATCCTGAAAAAATAGATTTTGTAGATATTGATGAGCCAACAGTTTCAATGACTTTTAGTGTAAATAACGGACCACTAGCTGGAAGAGAGGGACAATTTATTACATCAAGACATATTCGTGATCGTTTGTTTAAAGAACTAGAAAGAAATGTAAGTTTACGTGTAAAAGAAACAGATTCTGCAGATTCTTTTGAAGTATCAGGACGTGGAGAATTACATTTATCTGTATTAATTGAAACAATGAGAAGAGAAGGATTTGAGCTTTTAGTATCAAGACCAAAAGTTATTTTTAAAGAAATAGATGGTGTAAAATGTGAACCAATTGAAAGATTGGTTGTAAACGTACCAGATGATTGTATTGGAAATGTAATTGAAAAATTAGGAAAAAGAAAAGCAGAAATGGTTAATATGGAACCAGCAGAAGAAGGTCATACCAAAGTAGAATTTAAAATACCAGCAAGAGGTCTTATAGGATATAGAACAGAATTTATGACAGATACAAAAGGAAATGGAACAATGAACCATATATTTGATTGTTATGAACCATATAAAGGTGATGTTGTATCTAGAGTAAGAGGAACGATTGTTGCATTTGAAGCTGGAAAATCAGTAACTTATGGATTATATAATGCGCAAGACAAAGGTGATTTATTCATAGGACCTGGAGTAGAAGTATATGAAGGTATGATTGTAGGAATTAACTCAAGACCAGAAGACTTAGCAATTAATGTATGTAAAGAAAAACATTTAACCAATACAAGAGCTTCTGGATCAGATGATGCTTTAAGATTAGTACCACCAATTCAAATGTCTTTGGAAAAAGCAATTGAGTTTATACAAGATGATGAACTAGTAGAAATTACTCCTAAGAGTATTCGTTTAAGAAAGAAAATATTAGACACAAAGACAAGAGAAAGAGAAGCAAGAAGAGGATAAAAGAAAAAAAGTGACAGTAGAAAAATTACTGTCCCTTTTTCATGTTTTTTAGAAGTGAATGGAATTTTTATCATTATGAAGTAAATCTAAAGAGATATGACAAAAAAAGAAAGGAGAAAATCGTATCATATAGAGGAATGTATACGAGCAAAGCAAATGAATCGAAAAGAATTAGAAAAAATAAAAGAAAAAGCATTGGAGGATCATATTCCTATTATTATGGATGAAACGTTAGAAGTAATTGACGAATTATTAGAAGGAAAAAAATTAAATCGAATTTTAGAAATTGGAACTGCTGTTGGATATTCTGCTATTTGTTTTTCTAAATATTTAGAAGATGATGGAATGATTGATACAATAGAAAGAGATCCCGATCGTGTGAAAGAAGCAAGAAAAAATATAAAGAAGGCAGAAGTGGAACAACAAATTCAAATTTATGAAGGAGATGCAGTAGAAATCTTACCTACATTAAATCAAACTTATGATTTAGTCTTTATTGATGCAGCAAAAGGAAAATACCCATTCTTTTTGATGCAAGCGAAAAGAATGCTAAAAGAAAAAGGAATTATTCTAGCAGACAATATTTTATATAAGGGATATGTGTTAAGTGACTATAATAAACACAAGCAAAGAACCGCAGTAAGAAATTTAAGAGAATATATTAAAGAAACAACAGAAGATCCTGAACTAGATACTAAAATTGTAGAAGTAGGAGATGGCCTAGCTATTAGTAAAAAAATAAATAGCAAATAGAAATAAAATGAAGAGAACCCTCATGATTAAAACAATTCGTTTTATCCTGAGGGTTTAAATTTTATAGGTCTCTTGGATCAAGGCTATATCCTGTTTTATCAGATAATTTATCAACAATTTCTTTCGAAAAACCAGGATGTTCTGCAAATTTAGGTTGGAATTTGTGAAAGGTATTTTCGAACATTCCGGCAACATAAAGCTTTTGATTTTTTCCTGAAAAGTAAATATAATGAGCTAAATCATCTTCTGAAAGATCTTCAACAGAATCTGGAAAAACAAGTTGTTTGCCGTTTCGATGATCGTGAGAAGCTGGACCAGTTCTTGCTAAGTTATAAGAATGCATAGATTTTGTTTGCCATTCTAAATACCATAAAGGAAATTTTGTACTACCAAAGGTAATATGCCTTGCAATATATTCGTCGCTTGTATTATAGTCACGATCTCGATCAGCGATATGATAAAGTCCATAATTCTTTTTAAAATAAGGATCATTTGGTAGTGTAGATAAAAATTCAAACATTTTTTCTGCTATTTTTATTTCGCAAATATCATTTGCAGTTTCATATTGTTCTCTTCGAATTTTTTCAATTAATGCTAAATCTTCTTTGCGGATTTTATAGTTAGGATCATTTTCCTTCGCTTGTTTATGGGAAAGAATGGCTTCTTCTAAGTTTTGATGTGCTATTTCTCTTCTTTTTAAAAAGGCAGAAACTCCAAGCGATTCTGGAACATTATCCTTTACATGTAGAATAACGGTTTTTGATCCATAGATATCATAAATGTCTTTGTCTTGAGAAGCTTTTTTCTTATAACTATTTTTTCCTTTAATTCTTGTTTTATTTTCTGTATCAACACCAGGAAAATTTTTTTCTAATGCTACACAAACATCATAAAAAAATTTACATGTAAAATTGAAATAGTCTACATCAGTGACCATTTCATATTGTTTCATATAACGTTCTAATTTTAAACTTTCTTTAAAATCCATAGTTTTTCCCTCTTTTTATTTTATGATAGGAATAGAAAAAATATTACAAAATTATTCATATTAAGTAATGTATACTAGAAAATACTGTATCAACAACTAATATTAATGTAAAAATAGTAACTAAATTAATTTGAAACCAAAAAGGAAATTTATTTAAAAATTTAGTTACAATCTTTTTTACAAATGGATGTACATAGTGAATAAATATTAAACCAGCAATTCCCCAAAAAAAAGTATAAAGAATGCTAATTCTACCGTTTAGATTTAGAAAATCATTTGTATAATCCCACCATTTTGTAGCAAAGATAGCATCTAAGCCAAAGCCAACAATATATTCAAATACAGAAAAAATAATTGCAGATAGAAGAAATAGTTTTAAAGGTTTATCTTGATAGCTTTGAATAAAAATAAGCATGATAATTGCCCCAAAACCATAAATTGGACAAATTGGTCCAAATAAAAATCCTCTATTTGTAAAATGCCCTAATACACAAAATGAATATAAAGTTTCACTTAACCATCCTATAAAAGAATAAATAAAAAAATATAATAATAATGTTTGTGTTTTTGTTAATTGCTTGCGTACAACTAAACTAGTGCTAGTTTCCATACATCCCCCTATTAATGGATTGTTTTTAGAATACATAATATTATATAAAAAAAAACGCATTTTGTAAATGTTTTCAACGGATTGTAATGAATAAAAGTGAAATAGTAAAAAGAAAAAAACAGTAAAAAGTATGAAAGAAAATTTTCAAAAATAAAAATCTTAAGAATTGAAAAAAATAATACACAAAAATCAAAAAAGTAGTATAATAGGGAAAAAATAAAATAAAGGGGGAAAATAATATGATTCAAATTCAAAATTTAACAAAATCCTATGTAAAAGACAAGAAGTCAGTAGATAATTTGAATTTAGAAATAAAGGATGGAGAGATTTTTGGATTTTTAGGCCCAAATGGTGCGGGAAAAACAACAACCATAAAAATGATTACAGGAATTTTGAATCCAGATGAGGGAGATATTTTGATTGATGGTAAGAGCATTCAAAAAGACCCTTTAGAAGCAAAGAAAAAATTTGGCTTTGTACCAGATAGTCCAGATATGTTTCTAAAGTTAAAAGGAATTGAATATTTAAACTTTTTGGCAGATATCTATGAAATTTCAGAGGACACAAGAAAAGAAAGAATTCAAGTCTTAACAGCAAAATTTGAAATACAAGATGCTTTAAATAGTCAAATACAGAGCTATTCTCATGGTATGAGACAGAAAATTGTAATCTGTGGAGTTTTACTAAATAATCCTAAAAATTGGATTTTAGATGAGCCAATGACAGGACTTGACCCAAAGTCTTCATTTGATTTAAAAGAAATGATGAGGAAACATACTCAAGAAGGAAATAGTGTATTTTTTTCTACACATGTATTAGAAGTTGCAGAGAAATTATGTGATAGGGTAGGAATTATTAATAAGGGAAAATTAGTTTTTGTAGGAACTTTTGAAGAAATGAAAGAAAAATTCAAAGAGAATAAATCATTAGAAGAATTATTTTTGGAGATTACAGAACATGAATAAAAAAGTAATTACCCTTACAAAAATTTTCCTAAAAACTTCCTTCCAAGGTATGGAATTTCAAAAACAAAAAAGTAAAAATAATAAAAATATTGGATATATCATTTTATATGGAATTTTATTTCTTTATTTAGCTGGTTTAATTGGTATTATGAGCTACGGTATGATTCATATGCTTGCAAGTATAGGGCAAGAAAAAGTATTCTTAGGTTTATTCTTTTTAGTGTTAGCCGCTTTTATGCTAATACAAAATATTTTTTCCAGCCTTAACGTACTGTACTTTGCAAAAGATATAGAATATTTATTACCATTACCAATAAAGCCAAGAGAGATGGTTCAAGCAAAATTAAATACCATTTTAATAACAGAATATATTATGGAACTTATTATAGGAATTACTCCGCTTATCATTTATGGAATTCTAACAGGAGCAGGTATTTTATATTATTTCGCAATGATTATAATATTACTTGTATTTCCTATTTTGCCAGTTCTTATATCTACTCTAATAATTATGATTATCATGGCATTTTCAAAGTTAACAAAAAATAGAGATAAATTTCAATTAATTACTAGTTTAATTGCAATTGTGTTTATCGTAGGAATTCAATTTGCAATAGGAGGAAAAGATTATTCAGAAGAACAAATGGTTCAGCAATTATTAAAAGCAAATGGAATGGTAGAGATGATAACTCCTTATTTTGTTACAATTGATCCTGCTATTCAAGCCTTAACTGCTAGTAATTGGTTAGGCGCATTTATTGAAATTATAAAAATAATTGCTATTTCAGCTGGTGCATATATTATCTTTCTTTTAGCAGGTACAAAATTATATCTAAAAGGTGCTGTAGGAAGTTTAGTAGGAGCATCTAAAAAAGTTAAAAAATTAAAGGAAAAAAATGCATATCGAAAAAATAAAGTGGGAATAAGCTATGTAAAAAAAGAATTAAAAATATTAATTCGAAATCCAATCTATTTTATGCAATGTGTGCTTCCTGCACTTCTAATACCAGTAGTATTTATTATTGCTGGTTTGTCAGGATTTATGAGTCAAGAAGGAAATGTTGAGTTAAATACATTGAAGGCACAAATTCAACCATTTTTAGAAAATCCAATTACAATTTGTGTTTTACTATGTATTTTACAATTCTTTTCTATGATGATATATGTGTCTGCAACAGCAATTTCAAGAGATGGGAAAAATGCAATTTTTGTAAAATATATACCACTTTCTTTATATAAACAATTTATTTATAAGGCAATTCCAAATATAATAATGAGCATAATTGCAATTTTAGTTACATTAGCAGTAGCAACCTATATAATTAATTTACCAATCTCAATTAATATTTGTATTTTTGTGATTTCATTTGTTTTAAGTGTGATCCAAAGTTATTTAATGTTATTGGTAGATTTAAAGAAACCAAAATTAGAGTGGGATACAGAATATGCAGTAGTAAAACAAAATATGAATTTAATGTGGCCAGCTATTTTGGGAGTGGTAAATATCGGAATTATCATTGCTTTAACAATACTATTTTCTTGGCTACCATATTGGGGATATAGTATTTTATTATTTACAATTACGATTATAATTCTGTTGATACTACAAAAATATATAAAAAGAAATCAAGTAAAATTGTTTGAAAAGATTTATTAGAATTCAAATTAAATTAAGAAAAGTGGCTTCGCCAGATGTACAGATTGCTTCGCAATCGCACAGACTAATGTAACTTAACCTTGTTACTCCAGAAATTTCTGACGAAATTTCCTATGTAATAAAAAAGGATCCAGAGCCTAAGCTTGGATCCTTTTTACCATGTAACTACCCAAAACATATTCGCCACGTACTAGTTCTGGGCGATTAGAAACAGTAGGTAAAAAGTTTCTAAGTTTATGAGCCACTTTGCCAGTTGGAAGAAACAAGTAAAAGTGATAATCTCGACAAGGTGTCATCATACGGGTAATCAGAATTACCCGATTTGCAGTACATAGATTTGAAATATCCTCATAATCCACTTCTGTTAAAGAAAGATCAAACAGTTGCAGTTCCTTTTCTAAAATTTCAAGTAGTTCAAAGTCGGGAACATGAGAATCAACCATTGTTCCGATCAAGTCTCCTATGCAATAGTCTTGCCAAATTCCCAGTGCAAAAGCATGACAGGGAAGTGAGATAGGGCAAGAGATAGAAAAGTTTTCTAGCTGCAGATTCTGTTTCCGTACCTCCATATTCAAAGTCCCTCCTTTAGAGAATTTAATCTATTATATCATAAAGATTGCAAATCGTAAAATAGAGTCATTGCGTATATAATAAGAATATGATAAGATGATGTCGAATTATGTCAAAAAACTTTGAGAGAGGAGAAAAAATGGAAAAACTAATTGGCAAAACAAAAGAAAATGAAAAGGAAGAAATAGAAAAGCGAAAAGAAGACAAACAAACTGAAAAAATAGAAAAGGATCAAGAAGAAAAAGGAAGAAAAGGCAAGAAGAAAAAGCCTTTTATGATTTTAGGATTTAGTATATGGAGATTAATGGGATATTTTATTATTTATAGCATTGCAGGTTTTTTGATCGAAACAGCATTTGGTGCACTTACAAAGGGAGTTATTGAAAGTAGAAAAAGCTTTTTGTATGGTCCGTTTTGTGGAATTTATGGTATAGGTGCTGTGATTATGATCCTGTTTTTACAGTATTTTAGAAAAAATAATTATACTCTATTTTTCGGAGGATTTGTTATTGGATCGATTGTGGAATATTTTGTTAGTTTATTTGGAGAAATGATGCTAGATGTAAAATGGTGGGATTATTCTTCAGTACCATTAAATTTAGGGGGGAGAATTTGTGTGTTCTTTTCACTATTTTGGGGAATTTTAGCAATCTATTTAATGTCACATTTAAATCCGAAAGTAGATAATTTAATCGAAAAAATGAAACAAAAATTAAAGCGAAATACAAAAGTAATTCGAGGAGTTACGTTAGCGGTGACAATTTTATTATTTATTGATTGTGTACTTACAGGATTTGCATTAAAAATGTTTTATGTTCGATTAACAACAGAGTACAATCTAGATTTACAAGGAGTAGATAAATATTTGGCCAAATACGAAGAATTATATCAAAAACCAGAGATTAAAAAAGTAGTTGATAAATATTGGAATGATAAAGTAATGTTAAAAACATTTCCTAATTTAAAAGTGATGGCAAAAGATGGTACCATGATTTATGTAAGCGATGTGCTAAAGGATATTCAGCCATATTATGTTAGGATCTTTACTCCTAGAGTGCCAGGAGCAGTAATTGAAGGTTCTTAAAATATGATTTAGACTGTTTTAAGACGTATTTAAAAAGCAAAAATGTCAAAATTTGTAGAAATTCTTTTCTTGCAGATTGGAAATCAATATGATAGGATACAAAAGGTAGTAGGAGGTAAAAAATGGATAAAAAATATGAGTGGAATTTAGAAGATTTATTTAAGAATGAAAAAGAATTAGAAGAAAATAGAAAAAAGATTTATGAATATTTAAGCGAAATAGAACAATATCAAGGAAAACTTATCAATTCTTCAGAAAACATTGCAAAATGTTATCAAACATATGAAAAAATGTTAGAGATTTTTGATAAGGTATATTCTTATGGTATGTTTCGTTACCATCAAAATATGGCAAAACCAGAAAATATTGCCTTGTTTAAAAAATCAGAACAAACTAATGCTGATATTGCCAAAAGAACATCCTTTATCGTACCAGAGATCACAAAAATAGAGGAAGAAACTTTAAAACAATACTTAGTAGAAAATAAAAATTTACAAAGATATCATAGAATAATAGAAGATATTATAGAAGACAAAAAGCATATTTTGAGTGAAGAAGTAGAAAATGTTTTAGCAAGTTATTCAGAAGTCTTTAATGGATGTGAAAACACTTATGATATTTTTACCAATACGGAATTTGTATATCCAAAAATAAAAGATGAAAATGGAAATGAAGTAGAATTAACAGATGCAACTTATTCAAAATATTTAGCAAGCAAGAACCAAGATGTAAGAATTGGAGCTTTTAATTCAATGTATTCTCTGTATAAAAAGCATATTAATACGATTACAGAACTATATTTAACAAGAGTAAAAGAAGATACAATTAGCAGTCAACTAAGAAAGTATAAAAGCTCTTTAGAAAAGGCAGTAGAAAATGATGATGCCACATCAAAGGTATATGAAAGCTTAGTAGAAGTAGTGAATGAAAATTTAAAGATTAACCATCGTTATATGAAATTAAAGAAAAAGTTATTAGGCTTAGAAGAAATGCATATTTATGATATTTATGTAAACACATATAAGGATGAATCGGAAAACATTTCTGTAGAGCAAGCAGAAGAAACAGTATTAAAAGCTTTAGAACCTCTAGGAACGGAATATCAAGAAAAATTAAAACATGCGTTTTCTTCACGTTGGATTGATGTATTTGAAAAGCCAAATAAGAGAAGTGGAGCATATAGTTCTGGTGTTCATGGGGTTCATCCGTTTGTTCTTACTAATTTTACAGGAAGATCAAGGGATGTAAGTACAATCGCACATGAATTAGGTCATGCAATGCATTCTTATTATTCATCTTCTAGTCAAAATATTATGGATGCTAGTTATACTATTATGGTAGCAGAGGTTGCATCTACAGTAAATGAAATTATATTGGGTCAATATCTAATTGAGAAAGAACAAGACAAAATAAAGAAGGCAGCGCTTATTAATGAACAATTAGATGATATTAGAGCAACTTTAATTAGACAGACTATGTTCGCCGAATTCGAAAAAATAATTCATGAAAGAGTAGAAAATTTGGAAACATTAACTTCAGAAGAGTTATGTGATATTTATTTTAAATTAAATCAAAAATACTTTGGAAAAGATGTTGTAATTGATGATAATATAAAATATGAATGGGCAAGGATTCCACATTTTTACAGTTGTTTTTATGTATATAAATACGCTACTGGCATTTCAGCAGCAATTGCAATTGCAACGAAAATTTTAAACAAAGAAGAAGGAATTGTAGAAAAATATATTAATATGTTAAAACAAGGTAGAATGAAAAAATCTGTAGATTTATTAAAAATGGTGGGAGTAGATTTAGAATCAAAAAAACCATATGAAGATGCTTTTGCATTTTATCATAAACAATTAGAAGAATTAGAAAAATTAGTATAATGAAAAAGAGGATTGGAATTCACCTTTATTTAGGAAATATTACTAGATTTTGATATAAGAAAAGTGGCTTCGCCACATGTACAGATTACTTCGTAATCGCACAGACTAATGTAACTTAACCTTGTTACTTCAGAAATTTCTGACGAAATTTCCTATGTAATAAAAAAATGTAAGCCTAAATTTATAAAGTTAGGTATTTTTTAGAAGAAGCTTGATGGAAAAAACATTAAGTTTCTTCTTTTTTGGAAGAACTATGCGAAATGAATTGTAAATGATATAATACATAAAGTAAAATAAGAAAAGGAGAAAAAGAAATGCCAGAAGTAAAATGGACGAAAGATCAAAAATTAGCAATTGAAGAAAAAGGATCGAACATATTAGTTGCGGCAGCAGCACGGAAGTGGAAAAACTGCTGTTTTAGTAGAACGAATTATTCATAAAATATTAGTAGAAAAATTAGATATTACTTCCTTATTAGTAGTAACATTTACAAATGCGGCAGCAGCAGAAATGAGGGAACGTGTTTTAAATGCAATTGATAAAAAGTTAGAAGAATTTCCAGAAGACGTGCATTTACAAAAGCAAACGATGCTAATTCATAAAGCTAGTATTTGTACCATTCATTCTTTTTGCTTAGATGTAATTAAGAACCATTTTTACGAAATAGATTTATCACCAAACTTTAGAATTGGAGATACTTCGGAAATTGAACTTTTAAAGCAAGAAGTGTTGGACGAATTATTTGAACAAAAGTATTTAGAAGGAGACAAAAATTTTTTAAAATTATTAGAGATTTATACTAATTATCGTGAAGACGATCCTTTAAAAGAAATGATACTAGAAATTTATCGTTTTATTCAAAGTAGTCCATTTCCAAAAGAATGGCTAGAAGAAAAAATAAATGATTTTTTAGTGCTAGAAGAAGATATGGATTTTGGAAAAACAGTTTGGGGTAAAATTTTACTAAAAAAATATGAAACATTAATTGAAGAAACAATCTTAGGGTTAAAACATGTAAAAATATCTTTAGACTTAAATCCAGAGTTGGATATGTATTCCAATACGATTCAAAAAGATATAGATACCTTAAATGAAATAAAAGAAGATATTTCTACATGGGATGAAACATATCAAAAGGCAAATTTATTTGCTTTTCAAAAATGGCCAGTGAATCGAAAAATAACTTCTAATATAAAAGACGAAGCAAAGGCGCAAAGGGATAAGATTAATAAAAAATTTAAAGCTGGAAAAGATAAAATTTTTATCTATTCCTCCAAAGAAGCGATTGGTGATGTGATAGAACTATATGAAATATTAAATCCATTAAAAGATTTAATTCTAGAATTTGAAGAAGCATATCAAAAGGCTAAAAGAGAAAAAAATATGATTGATTTTAATGATATCGAACATTTTGCATTAAAAATTCTAGTACAAAAAGATGAAAATGGAAATTATATTCCTACTCAAACTGCAAAAAAATATCAAGAAAAATTTTCTGAAATTGCAATTGACGAATATCAAGATAGTAATTTAGTACAAGAATATATTTTACAGTCAATTTCAAGAGGAAATAATATATTTATGGTGGGAGATATTAAGCAAAGTATTTATAAATTTAGACAAGCAAGACCGGAACTTTTTTTAGAAAAATATGATCGTTATCAGTTAATTGAAAATAAAAAGGAAAAAGATGATTTAAAAATACAATTATTTAAAAATTTTAGGAGTAGAGAAAATGTCTTAAATTTTACCAATCTTATTTTCCAAAATATAATGAGTAAAGAATTAGGAAATGTAGAGTATAATGAAAAAGAATATTTAAATTTAGGGGCAAACTATGAAAAAATTGAAAATGAGAACTTAGAAGATAGAAAAATAGAAATTGATATTATTGACATAAAGAAGCAAGAAGAGGATGAATGGAAAGAAGAAGTCAAAGAAGAACAAAACGAAAATATTGAAAGGAAAGAAGAATTAGAAGAAACAGGAGAAGAAGAAAGAATAGAAGATATTACATTAGAAGCAAGATTTATTGCAAATAAAGTAAAAGATCTTATTGCTAACCATTTTCAAGTATGGGATAAAAAAATAGAGGCTTACCGAGAGGTTACCTATCAGGATATAGTAATTTTATTAAGATCCACTATAACTGCGGCTCCTGTTTTCGAAAAGGAATTATTAGATTTAGAAATACCAGTATTTAGTGATAGCTCTACGGAATATTTAGATTCGATAGAAATTCAGACGATATTATCTGTTTTAAAGATTTTAGATAATCCATTTCAAGAAATTCCTCTTGTGATTGTTCTAAGATCTATGATCGGAAACTTTTCAGATAATGATTTAATAAAAATTCGACTAGTGGATCCTTATTGCAATTTTTATGAGGCAGTGAAAAAAGCAAGATTACAGGTGGAGGATTCATTAAAGAATAAAATTGAGAACTTTTTAGATAAGATAAGTAATTGGAGAGAAAAGCAAGAGTATTTATTATTAAATGAATTAATATGGCATATATATAATGAAACAGATTATTACAATTATGTAGGTTTAATGCCAAATGGAAAACTAAGACAAGCTAATTTAAAAATGTTATTAGAAAAAGCGAAAGACTATGAAAATGCAAGTTTTCATGGATTATTTCATTTTCTTCAGTTTATTGAAAAGATGAAAGCGAATAGTAATGATATGGGAGCGGCAAAGGTGATTGGAGAGAATGAAAATGTTGTAAGAATTATGAGTATTCATAAAAGTAAGGGATTGGAATTTCCTGTTGTTATCTTAGCTGGAACACATAAAAGATTTAATATGCAAGATTTAAATCAAAAATTATTATTACATCAAGAATTAGGAATTGGACCTAAATATATTAATTATGAAAAAAAGATAGAGTATGATACTTTAATAAAAGAAGCAGTAAAGTCAAAAGTAAAGGTAGAAACACTATCAGAAGAAGAAAGAATTTTATATGTTGCTTTAACGAGGAGTAAAGAAAAATTAATTATAACTGGAATTTCAAAAGATATCCAAAAAGATTTGGAAGACAAAGAAAATCAATTACAGATTTACTTTCAAAATCAAAATGAAATCAATTCACAATTATTAGAACAATATAAGACATATTTAGATTGGATTGAGCTAGTTTATTTAAAAGAAAAAGAAAAAGAAAATGTAAAAGATTTAATTGATTTTCAAGTAATAAAAAAAGAGCAAATTTTAGACAAAAAAAATAAGGGAGAACAGAAGAAAGAAATAACAAATTTAAATCAAATAAAAAGCCTTTCTGCAAAAGGAATAGAAGAAAAAATAGAAAAAATGTTAAATTGGGAATATCCGTATCAAAAATCCATTACAATTCCAAATAAAGTATCGGTTACAAAGCTAAAAATGATGAAAATGGAACAAAGTAAAAAAGAAATGTTAGCAATCGAGAAAGAAACAGATAAAATAGTAAATGAATTGCCAAAACCTAATTTCTTAAGTAATGAGATAAATTTAACACCTGCCCAAAAAGGAACTATTTTACACCTATGTTTACAAAAATTAAGTTTACATGAAGATCATAATATAGAAACGATAAAAGCAATGATAAAAGATTTAGTAGAAAGAGAAATTATTACAAAAAAAGAAGCGGAAAGTATATCCTATAACAAAATTCTAGAATATACGAAAAGTAAAATTTGGCAAGAATTAAAAACAGCGAGTTTAGTAGAAAGAGAAAAAACATTTTACATTTATATACCAGCAAAAGAAGTTTATCAAGAAGAGGTAGAAGAGAAAGTATTAGTACAAGGAATTATTGACTTATATTATTTAAATCAAAAGGGAGAATTAGTTTTAGTGGATTACAAAACAGACTATGTAGAAAAAGGAAAAGAAAAAAAATTGAAAGAAAAGTACATTGAACAATTACAACTATATCAAAGAGCACTGGAAAAAGCTTTAAAAAGGAAAGTAGATAGAATATATATATATTCTACTTATTTAGGAAAAGAAATCCAAATAAAATAACGGAAAACCCTTGCATTTTCAAGATTTATATAGTATAATTGCTCTAGCAAAATAAATTACTAGAAGAGTGGGAACAAATCCCACTCTTTCTAAGTATAAAAGGAGGAGAATTCTTTTGGCAAGTCTAGAAGAAAGAGTAGAAGAGCTACTTAAACCTGTGATAGAAGAAATAGGATATTCTTTATACGACTTACAATATGTAAAAGAAGGGAAAGATTTTTACCTAAGGATATATATCGATAAAGAAGAAGGAATTAGTTTAGAAGACTGTGAAAAGGTAAATAATCAAGTTAGTGATTTATTGGATGAAAAAAGTGGAATCAAAGATCCTTATTTTTTAGAAGTATCTTCACCAGGAATCGAAAGAATGATTCGAAAAGAAAGACATTTACAAGAAAATATCGGAAATAAAATTGAGGTTCGCTTATTTAAGCCATTGGAAGGAAAAAAAGTATATGAAGGTATTTTAAATTCATTTAATGAAGAAATGATTGAATTAGAAGAAATAAAAATACCAAGAAAAGATATTGCAACGATGAAAACTGTATATGATTGGGAATAGAGGAGGAATAGTAAAAAATGAAAGAGGCAATTGATAATAAAGAATTAATACTAGCAATTGATGAATTAGAAAAAGAAAAAGGAATAAAAAAAGAATATTTAATGGAATCGATTGAATCAGCATTGCTTACAGCATATAAAAGAAATTTTAACTCACAGGAAAATGTAAAAGTAGTGATGGACAAAGAAACAGGAGCTTCTCATCTTTATTCTGTAAAAGAAATTGTAGAACAAGTAGAAGATCCAACATTACAAATTAGTTTAGTAGATGCACAAAAAATAAACAAAACATTACAAATTGGAGATAACGTAGATATTGAATTAGTTCCAAAAAACTTTGGTAGAATTGCAGCTCAAACAGCAAAACAAGTTATTATTCAAAAATTAAGAGAAGCAGAAAGAGAAGTAATTTATTCAGAATACCATGATAGAAAAGGAGAAATTGTATCTGGAATTATTCAAAAAGCAGATAAAGGAATTGTGGTAATGGATTTAGGAAAGCTAGAAGGAGTTATGCCAGCTAAGGAGCAAATTCCAACAGAAACTTACCATGTAAATGACAAAATAAAAGGATATATTGCAGATGTAGAAAAAGGGGCAAAAGGAGCTCCACAAGTAATTATTTCAAGAGCTTGTCCAGATTTTGTAAGAAAGCTATTTGAATTTGAAATACCAGAAATTTATGAAGGAGTTATCGAAATAAAAAGTGTTTCTCGTGACCCAGGATATAGAAGTAAGGTAGCAGTATATTCTCCAAATGAAAACATTGATCCAGTAGGATCTTGTGTAGGGCAAAAAGGAGTAAGAATTCAAAACATCATAAATGAATTACATGGTGAAAAAATTGATGTAATTGAATGGAATGAAGATCCAGCTATTTATATTTCTGCAGCATTATTACCAGCGCAAGTAATGGCAGTAGACATTAAAGAAGAAGAAAAATTTGCACAAGTAATTGTACCAGATGATCAATTGTCTTTAGCAATTGGAAAATCCGGTCAAAATGCTAGATTAGCAGCAAAATTAACTGGCTGGAAAATAGATATTAAATCAGAAACACAATTTAGAGAAATGCTAATGAAAAAACAAGAAGAAATGGAAAGTGAAGAAGAATAGAAAAAATTTACATAAATTGGATAAAACCCAAGTATAATAGAAAGGAGGGAGACAAGTGAAAAAAATACCACAAAGAACTTGTATCGGTTGTAAGGCAAAAAAAGATAAAAAAGAATTAATTCGTATTGTAAAAAATAAAGAAGGAGAAATTACTATTGATCGAACGGGAAAAATGCAAGGAAGAGGAGCATATATTTGTGATGATATTACTTGTCTAGAACGTGCAATCAAAACGAAAAGCTTAGAAAGAAGTTTTGAATCTCCAATTGATGAAGGGGTTTATGAAAATTTAAGAGGTGTGATGATTGATAATAAAAAATAGAGTATATGGTTTATTAGGAATTAGTGCAAAAGCTAGAAGAATAGCATATGGAGCAGATAGCTGTTTAGAAGAAATGAAAAATAAAAAGATATATCTTCTTATTGTTGCAGAAGACGCATCTCAAAAAACAATAAAAAATTATAGATTTTATGCAGAGAAATACCAAGTTCCATTTTTAGTATGGGGGAAAATGGAAGAGATCAGTCAATCGATTGGAAAAAGAAATAAAGCAATTATTGGTATAAAAGATATTAATTTATCAAACGAAATACAAAAAATAATTAATGGGGGTGAAATTATTGGGTAAGATAAAAATACACGAAATAGCAAAGAAATTAGACTTAACCAGTAAAGAAGTAATTGAAAGAGCAAAAGAATTAGGAATTGAGGTAAAAAGTCATTTAAGTGCCATTGAAGAGAAGGAAGCGGAAAAAATAGAAAAAAGTTTTGAAAAGGTAAATACAAAAAAGACAGAGAAAAAGCAAACAGAAAATAAAGGTGCAAAACAACAAGAAAAAAAGATGAAAAATGATGGACCTGTTATTATTCGTAGAGAAGTTATTATTTCAGAAGAAGAAATGATGAAGAAGGAAGAAGAGGAAAAAAGGAGAAAGCAACAAGAGAGAAAAGCAAATGTGGGGTTTGTTGAGAGAGATAAAAATAAAGATTTTAATATTGTATATCGTAACAAACCTACGAAACCACTTACTGTAGAAGAGTTGTTTGGATTAAATAAAAAGAAAAAAGAGGATAAAAAAGAAGAGAAGAAAGTGGTAGAAGAAGTAAAAAAAGAAGCGAAAGAAGAAAAAACAATAGAACCAAAGAAAGAAGAAACAGTATTAAAACCAGAAAAGATTGAAAAAAGTGAAAGTGAGCCTATGTTAGAAGTATCAGAAAAACAAGTTGAAGAGAAAAAAATAGAGAATACAAAAATAAACAATAATCAAGAAAATTATAATAAGAATCCAAATTATCGTAGTAATCCAAATAATAATTACAAAAATAATGAGGGACATTCGAATAACTATCATAATAATAATTATCGTAATAATACCCAAAATAGTAATCAAAATAATAATTTTAGAAATAATAACTATCGAAATAATAATGGTCAAAATGGTAATTATCGTAACAATACAAATAATAATTATAATGGTCGTAATTTTGGTGGTTATAATAATCGTACTCCAAAACCTCTTGATGAAAAAGGAATTGAAAAAAATATCAAGAATATTATGTCTGCAGAAGTAATCGAAAAAGAGCCAGTAAGAGAATATAATAAATCTCTTAATAAACAAAAAAATAATCGTTTTGACGAAACAAAAGCGAAGAAACCTTCTAAAGCAAGAAGATCAGGGGATTTCGATATTAACGAGAAGAAACTAAAAGGATTAAAACAAGAAAATAGTTTATCTAATATGTTTGGAGATCAAGAAGGTGGTATGTTAGATTACTACGATTTAACAACAACAAGAGGAAAACGTAGTAAAAAGAAGAATCAGAAACAAGATCAAGAACAATCAAAACAAAAAATATTTAAATTAACAGAAATCACAATACCAGAATCGATCACAGTAAAAGATTTAGCAGCAGAGTTAAAAAAGACAAGTGGTGAGGTAATTAAAAAATTATTAGGTTATGGTATTATGGCAACCATTAATAACCAAATTGATTTTGATACAGCCTTCTTAGTAGCAGAAGAATTTGGTGTAACTGCGATAAAAAAAGAAGTAGTAAAAGAAGAAGATATCTTATTCGATGAATCAGAGGATAAAGAAGAAGAATTAGTTCCTAGACCACCAGTAATTGTAGTAATGGGTCACGTAGATCATGGAAAAACATCTTTATTAGATGCAATTCGATCTACTAATGTAATTGAAGGAGAAGCAGGTGGAATTACACAGCATATAGGAGCATATCAAGTAAATGTAAATAATCGTGATATTACTTTCTTAGATACTCCAGGGCATGAAGCATTCACAAGTATGCGTGCAAGAGGAGCACAAATTACAGATATTGCTATTTTAGTTGTAGCAGCAGATGATGGTGTTATGCCTCAAACAGTAGAAGCAATTAACCATGCAAAATCTGCAGGAATTCCAATTATTGTTGCAGTAAATAAAATCGATCTACCAGGAGCAAATGTAGAAAAAATTAAAGAAGAGTTAATGAAATATGAATTAGTTCCAGAAGAATGGGGTGGAGATACGATTTATGTACCAATTTCTGCAAAAAAACACCAAAATATTGATCAACTATTAGAGATGGTATTATTAGTTGCTGACATGAAAGAATTAAAAGCAAATCCAAAGAAACAAGCAAAAGGTGCAGTAATTGAGGCAAGACTCGATAAATCAAAAGGACCAATCGCTTCTTTATTGGTACAACGTGGTACACTAGATGTAGGAGATACTATTGTAGTAGGATCTTCTATCGGAAGAATAAGAGCAATGAGAAATGCAAAAGGACAAAAGGTGAAAAAAGCTGGTCCATCTATGCCAGTAGAAATTATGGGATTAACAGAAGTTCCTGTTGCAGGAGACACTTTCTATGAAGTAAAAGATGAAAAAATGGCAAAACATTTAATTGAAAGAAGAAAACGTCAAGAAAGAGAAAAATCAATTAATAATATGTCAAAAGTAACATTAGATAATTTATTTAGTCAAATGGAACAAGGAAAACTAAAACAATTGAATTTAATTGTAAAAGCAGATGTACAAGGAACCGTAGAAGCAGTAAAACAATCATTAGAAAAATTATCCAATGAAGAAGTAAAAGTAAAAGTAATTCATTCAGCAGCAGGTGCGGTAACAGAGTCGGATGTTACACTTGCAAAAGTATCAAATGCAATTATTGTCGCTTTTAACGTAAGACCAGTACCAGGAGCAAAAGAAGAAGCTGATAAGAATGAAGTGGAAATTAAGCAATATTCTGTTATTTATAAAGCAATTGAAGATGTAGAAGCTGCAATGAAAGGTATGTTAGATCCTAAATTTGAAGAAAAAGTAATTGGAACTGCTGAAATAAGACAAACATTTAAGGTTTCTAACGTAGGAACTATTGGAGGAGCTTATGTATTAACTGGAAAACTAGAAAGAAATGCGGGGGTTCGTGTTATTCGTGAAGAAGTAGTAATTCATGAAGGAAAGCTTTCATCATTAAAGCGTTTCAAAGATGATGCAAAAGAAGTTGCAAAAGGATATGAATGTGGTCTTCAAATTGAAAATTATAATGATATAAAAGAAGGAGACATTATCGAGGCTTTTGTAATGGAAGAAGTTAAAAGATAAGCTAGGCAAGGAAATATAAAAAGGAATAATAAAAGAAAAAGGGCATAAAAGACTTAAAAATGCCCTGTCTTTTATTATTGTTAAAGGAGAGAGACTATGGCAAAAAAAACAAACCCTAGATGGGGACGAGTAGATGAAGAAATGAAAAAAGAAATTAGTTACATTATAAGTAATGAAATAAAAGATCCTAATGTTACAGGATTAATTAGTGTTACGAAAGTACATGTAACGACGGACTTAAAATATGCAAAAGTATATGTAAGTATATTAAATGCAAAAAATACAAAGGAAACATTAGCAGGATTAAAAAAATCAGCAGGATTTGTACGTTCAGAAGTAGCAAAGAGAGTGAATTTAAGAACAACACCAGAGATTATTTTTGAACTAGATGATTCTATGGAATATGGAGCAAGAATTGATTCGATATTAAAAGAAGTAATGAAAGATATTAAACCAGAAAAAGGAGAATAAAATATGACGTTAGATGATATTACAAAAGCAATAAATGAAGCAGAAACAATTGCAATCCTAACTCATGAAAGTCCAGATGGAGATGCAATGGGAAGCAGTTTAGCAATGTATAATGCATTAAAAGATATGGGGAAAAAACCAGATATTATTATTCCGGAATATCCAAGAACATTTTCTTTTTTGCCAGGAGCAGATGAAATTTTAAAAGAAGGAAAGCAGAAACAATACGATTTAGTGATTTCCTTAGACTGTGCAGATTTAAAAAGATTAAATGGATTTGCAAATTATTTCGAAGATGCAAAAACAACAATATCAATTGATCATCATAGAATGAATCCAATGTTTGCAGATTACAATTATGTGGATCCAGCATCCCCTGCTTGTTGTCAAATATTAGTAGTTATTTTAGAGTATTTAAAAGTTGAAATTACAAAAGATATTGGAACTTGTTTACTAACAGGAATTATCACTGACACAGGAGGATTTAAGTATCCAGGAGTAACAGCAGAAACTTTTGAATTTGCTGCATGGCTTTTAACTTCAGGGGTGAATGTGTCTAATATTTATAAAAAAGTATTACAAATAAAAACAAGAGCAAATTATGAACTTTCAAAGTTGGCAATGAATCGAATGGAATTTTTAGAAGACGATAGAATTACATTTACTTATATTACATTAGAAGATGAGAAAAGATTTCAAGCAGAAGAAGGATCTCACGAAGGAATTGTTGAAATTGGAAGAGATATTGAAGGGGTTGAAGTATCTATCTTCTTACATGAGGCAGAAGATGGCTTTAAAGTATCTTTGAGATCGAATGAATATATTAATGTATCAGAGGTTTGCTTCATGTTTGGCGGTGGAGGACATATGAGAGCTGCCGGATGCAAGATGACTGGAACAATTGAGCAAATTAAAAATAAATTAGTAAATGAAATTAAAAAAGAGTTAAAATAAGAATAATTAAAAAAGTAGTTAAGCAAATATAGGGGTTAACAATGGATGGAATTATTATAGTAAATAAGGAAAAAGGTTATACTTCACATGATATTGTAGCAAAAGTAAAAAAGTTACTAAATGTAAAAAAAGTAGGACATACAGGGACTTTAGATCCAAATGCGACAGGAGTATTACCAATTTTAATAGGAGAAGGAACAAAATTATCTAGCTATTTGACGAATCATGATAAGACATACCAAGCAACTTTAAAATTAGGAGAGAAAAGAGATACTGCTGATGTAGAAGGAAATGTAATAGAAACAAAAAAAGTGGAACAAGAAGTATTAACTGAAGAAAATATAAAATTTGTTTTTCAAAATTTTATTGGAAAACAAGAGCAAACCCCACCAATATATTCTGCAATAAAAGTACAAGGAAAAAAACTATACGAATATGCCAGAAAAGGGCTTAAAGTAGAACTACCAGTAAGAAATATAGAAATTTATGATATTAAATTAGATCTTATAAATTTACAAGAAAACGAAATTATTTTTACTGTGAAGTGTTCAAAAGGTACCTATATTCGATCTTTATGTGAAGAAATAGCAGAAAAATTATGTACGGTTGGTTATATGAAAGAATTAGTAAGAAAACAAGTAGGAGAATTTTATATAGAAAACGCAATTACCATAAATGAAATAGAAAATCAAAAAAATGATTTTTCAAAATTGCCAATAATTACAATGGAAGAATTCTTTAGAGAAAAATCTAAAATACAATTAAATGAAAAGAAGGTCATATTATTTCTAAATGGTGTATTATTAACAAGAAATGAGAAAGATGGAATATATAGAATTTATAACGAAAAAGGTATTTTTATTGGAATAGGACAAATAAAAGATCACAAATTAAAAAGAGAAATTGTAATAAAAAAATAGTAGAATTATTCGAAACTACAGGAGATGTTCATGTTATTAGAAAAAAATGTAAAGCATTACAAAGAATTAGAATCAACACAGAAACTAGCAAGAGAGAAAATTGAAGAATTAGAAAATGGTACTGTGATTCTTGCAGATAGACAAACTTTGGGATATGGCACTAAGGAAAGAAAGTGGTATACAGGAGATGGAAATAATATTGCAATGACAATTGTAATAAAACCCAATTGTACAATAAAAAGTTTATCTACACTTACAATTGATATAGCTGCAAGTATACAAAGAGCAATTTATACTTTATATGGATATTCATTAAAGATAAAAGAGCCAAATGATTTATTATTAAATAATAAAAAAATTTGTGGGATTTTAACACAGGTAACAACAAGGAAAGAACAAGTTCAATCATTATTAATAGGAATTGGTTTTAATGTTAATGAAACAATTTTTGATTCCGATACAAAAATATTAGCGACTTCTTTAAAAAAGGAGTATCAAAAAGAATTTTCAAGAGAAGAAATTATAAAACAAATTTTAAAAGAGATTGAGTTACAATTAAAGAGTAATTATATATTATAGGGGGAAACAAAAGTAATGTGTTTCTTCCTTTTTTATTACGTAGGAAATTTCGTCAGAAATTTCTGGAGTAACAAGGTTAAGTTACATTAGTCTGTGCGATTGCGAAGCAATCTGTACATCTGACGAAGTCACTTTTCTTATTGTATAGGAAAAAATATAGTAATAGATGTATACAAATTTGACATACTAATAAAAAGAAATAAAAAAATCTGAATAAAAGTTAAAATAGTAAAAATTCTAAAATGCTTGAAATAAAAGGGAAAAATAGAAGTTCTAAACGATATGAAAAATAATAATACCAAATAATTCCATATTAATTTTACCAATTCCGCCAAAGCGGATGAATTATATGGTTAAATTAAATAAATTTGTACAATAATACTATGGATTATGGTGGAGATATGCGTATAGAAATATTAGTAAAAGAACTTAGAAAGAATAATAATTTAACATTAGAGCAATTGGCGGAGAGAACAGGAGTATCTAAAAGTCATATTAATGACATTGAAAATGGATTAAAAGAACCTGGACTTTCTGTCTTAGTGAGGTTAGCAAAAGCATTAGATGTACAGGTAACAGAATTATATAGAGTAATATGGAGATAGAATATGGAAGAGTTTTTTGAAAAAAGTATGGAGCAATATAATCAATATGTTATAAAATATGGGAAAAGACCAAAAGAAGTTGTATGGAATCGACTGGCTAAAAAAGAGGATTTATTGTGTAGTTTATCTATGAAATATATTGGTAAAGTAAAATTCAGAAAATAAGAAAAGAGGCTTTGCCAAATGTACAGATTGCTTCGCAATCGCACGAATTAAGGTAACTTAACCTTGTTGCTCCAGAAATTTCTAACGAAATTTCTTATGCAATAAAAAAGAAAAATGATTATTTTGTTTAAATATTAAGTGAAAAACTATGTATTATCTTTTTATTTTATACAGATTTTGTCTTAATAAAAAAATTATTAAAATAAAAAGAATTCTTTTCTAATGTTCATATTTTTGGTAAAATTGAAGTTGGTAAAACAAACTTCAATTTTTTGTTGTAAACGGAACACATAAATGTTAGAAAAATAATGTTTTAGAAAATATTTTATCACATAAAACATAAAATCTGACCGGTCGGACTAATAGAAAAGAGAAGGAATTTAATATATAAATAAAAAGATAAAATGAGGTGACTATGGAAAGTATAGAGATAATTGCAAGTGGTAGTTATATTCCTAAAAATAAAGTAACCAATGCTATTTTAGCAAAACAATTAGGAATAACAGAAGAATATATTTTTAAAAGAACAGGGATTAAACAAAGATTTTTTGCAAGTGAAACAGAATCAATAGAAAATATGGCAACAAATGCAGCAAAGGATGCATTAGAAAAAGCTAAAGTAGAAAAAGAAAAAATAGATATGATTGTAGTAGCAACAACAGCAACGGAATGCTTTATGCCAGGAATTTCTTACCAAGTACAAAGACAGCTTGATATTAAAGAATGTATTTGTTTTGATTTGCTTGCAGGATGTAGTGGGTATATTAATGGAATAGATATTATTCGAAACTATATTGCACTAGGAAGAATTGAAAAAGCAATTTTAATAGGAGTAGAAAATTTATCTGCTCATACCAAAAAAGATGATATTGGAACTGCAATTCTATTATCAGATGGTGCAGGAGCGACTATTATACAAAAAGCGGAGAAAGAAAAGAAATATGAATCATATATAAAAAGTGAAGGACAGCAAGGGGATATTTTAATAAGTAAAGTGAATGAATCCATTTATATGGAAGGAAAAGAAGTTTATAAATATGCGATTACAGAAACAGTAGAAAACATAAAAGAGTTATTAAAAAGATCAGGAGAAAAGTTAGAAAATATAAAATACATTATTCCTCATCAATCCAATGATCGAATTTTACAAGCAATCGCAAATAGACTTAAAATAGATGAAAGTAAAGTATATCGAAATATTGCAACAAAAGGAAATACTTTTTGTGCAAGTATACCAATTGTATTGGAAGAAATACAGGAAAAAGAATTATTAAATCCAGGAGACAAAATAATTTTACTAGGATATGGTGGAGGTCTTAATACAGGAAGTATTTTAATGGAGGTATAAAAATGAAAATAGCATTTATGTTCCCAGGGCAAGGAGCTCAAACGGTAGGAATGGGAAAAGATTTATATGAACATTACGAAGAAGTAAGAAAGGTATATGAAGAGGCTTCTAAAATAGCTGGAAAAGATATTGCAAAATTAACTTTTGAATCTTCTTTAGAAGAATTAAGTAAAACGGAAAATGCTCAACTTGCGATTGCAACAATGAGTATTGGAATTTTAGAACTTTTGAAAAAAGAAAATATAGTAGCTGATATTGCAGTAGGATTAAGTTTAGGAGAATATCCAGCTCTTATGTATGGTGGTTATATCCGTTTTGAAGATGGAATTAATCTTCTAAGACATAGAGGATATTTTATGGGGAATTTAGTACCAAAAGAAAAATATGCAATGGCAGCGATTATTGGATTGGAAAGTAGTAAAATCGAAGAAGTATGTGCAAAGATAAGAGAAGAAGGGGTATTTGTTGTTCCAGCAAATTATAATTATTCTGCTCAAACGGTTATTTCTGGAGAGGAAGAAGGAATTGAGAAAGCAATTGAAATGCTAAAAGAAAGTGGAGCGAAAAAAGCAATCAAATTACAAACAAGTGGACCTTTCCATACAAGTAAATTAGAAGAAGCAAGAAAAGCATATAAAAAGGAGTTAGAAAAAGTAAGTTTTCAAGAGGGAAATATTAAAGTAATCAAGAATTTAGATGGAACAATTTATAAAGCAAGTGATGATATGCAAGAAATTTTAGCGAATCATATTGTAAGTCCCGTAAGATTTGATAAGGCAATTAAGCTTATGGAAGAAGAAGGAATTGATACTTTTGTTGAAATAGGACCAGGAAAAGCGTTATCTGGATTTATCAAAAAAGAAAAGAAAGATGCAAATGTTTTCAATATTGATAATATAGAAAACTTAACAAAAGTAATAGAAGCTTTAAAACAATTGCAATAAAAAAGATGAGAAGGGAGATAGAAAAGATGGAAGAAAGACGAGTTGTTTTAGTAACAGGTGGATCGAGAGGTATTGGAAAGGCAATTGCAAGAAAATTTGCAAAAGAAGGATACAATTTAGTAATTAATTATGTATCAGATAAAACAAATATAGAGGAATTAAAACAAGAATTTGAATCATTTGGAATTCAAACATTATTTGTGAAAACAGATGTAACAAATTCTGAAGATTGTGAAAATATGGTAAAACAAGCAATTGATACTTTTGGTAAAATTGATGTTTTAGTAAATAATGCAGGAATTACAAAAGATAATTTATTAATGAGAATGAAAGAAGAAGATTTTGATCAAGTAATTAATATCAATTTGAAAGGTACTTTTAATGTAACAAAGTCAGTTGTACCAATGATGATGAAGAAAAGATATGGGAAAATTATTAATATATCTTCTGTGGTAGGAGTTTCTGGAAATGCAGGACAAAGCAATTATGCAGCATCAAAGGCAGGAATTATAGGATTTACAAAAAGTGTAGCAAAGGAACTTGCTTCAAGAAATATTTTAGCAAATGCAATTGCACCAGGATTTATTGCAACTGATATGACAGATGTATTAAGCCAAGAAGTAAAAGACCATATTAATGCACAAATACCATTAAAAAGAATGGGAAGTGCAGAAGAAATAGCAAACGCAGTTTATTTCTTAGGAAACGAAGAAAATACATATATTACTGGTCAAGTGTTAAATATTGATGGCGGAATGTTAATGTAAGATAAAAAATGAGGAGGAAAGAAAAGTGGAAAGACGTGTTGTTGTAACAGGAATGGGAGCAATTACTCCAATTGGAAATAATGTAGAAGAATTTTGGAAAGGAATAAAAGAAGGAAAATGTGGAATTGATGAAATTACACAATTCGACACAACTGACTATAAAGTAAAACTAGCAGCAGAAGTAAAGAATTTTTCAGCAGAGGATCATTTCGATAAAAGAACTGCAAAAAGAATGGATCGTTTTTCGCAATTTGCAATTGTAGCTGCAAGAGAAGCAATGAAAGATAGTAATATTACGAAAGAAAATACAGATATGAACCGTGTAGCTGCAGTAATTGGTACTGGAATTGGAGGACTTGCCACAATTGAAAAAGATAATAGAGCATTAGTAGAAAAAGGACCAGATAGAGTATCTCCTATGTATATCCCAATGTCAATTGTAAACATGGCAGCAGGAAATGTTGCAATTGATTTAGGAATAAAAGGAGAATCTGTTTCTATGGTAACTGCTTGTGCTACTGGAACACATAGTATTGGACATGGATATCATATGATTAAACATGGGTATGAAGATGTAGTACTTGCAGGAGGAACAGAAGGTTCTATCACTCCAACTGGTATTGCAGGATTTACAAATATTAAAGCATTAACACAAGAAACAAATAAAAATAGAGCAAGTATTCCATTTGACAAAGAAAGAAGCGGATTTGTAATGGGAGAAGGAGCTGGAATTATTGTATTAGAAGAACTAGAGCATGCAAAAGCAAGAGGAGCTAAAATATATGCAGAAATTGTAGGATATGGAGCAACTTCTGATGCATATCATATTACATCACCATCACCAGATGGAGAAGGTGCAGCAAGAGCAATGCAAAGAGCAATGAATGAAGCAAATATTAAGCCAGAAGAAGTTACCTATATTAATGCACATGGAACTTCTACTCATTTAAATGATGCAGGTGAAACATTAGCAATAAAAAGAGCATTAGGAGAAGCTAGTAAGAATGTTTTAGTAAGTTCAACAAAAGGAAATACAGGACATTTATTAGGAGCAGCAGGAGGAGTGGAAGCAATTGCATGTATTAAGGCAATTGAAAATGATTTTGTACCTCCAACAATTAATTACCAAGTTCCAGATGAAGAATGTGATTTAGACGTTGTTCCAAATCAAGGAAGAAATGTAGAAGTAAAATATGCTATGTCTAACTCTTTAGGTTTTGGAGGACATAATAGCTCTATCTTATTTAAGAAATATGAAAATAAATAAAAGGAAAGAGGAAATTAAATGAATTACGAGGATATCAAAAAAATATTAGATGACATGGGAAATTCTAAAATTGATAGTTTAGATATTGAATTTCCAGATGGTACAAAATTAAGCATGAAAAAAAATCAAACATTAGTAACAGGTGTAGCTCAAGAGGTAAAGCCTTTAGCTCAAGTAAACGTTAATACAAATGCAAAAAATGAAACAAATATAGATACAGAAGCAGAAGAAAATTTAAAAGAAGTAAAATCTCCAATGGTTGGAACTTTTTACACAAGTCCATCTCCAAATGCAGAACCATTCGTAAAAAAAGGAGATCACGTAAAAAAAGGGCAAGTTCTTTGTGTAGTAGAAGCAATGAAATTAATGAATGAAATTGAATCAGAATTTGATGGTGAAATTGTTGAAGTTTGTGTAAAAAATGAAGATATGGTAGAATATGGAACTCCACTTTTCAAAATAAAAGAATAATCCTAAAGTAGAATAAAGGAGGAAAAAGTATGTTAGATATTAATCAAATAATGGAAATTATACCACAAAGACCACCTTTTTTGATGATTGATCGAGTGGAAGAATATGTACCAGGTGAAAGTTGTATTGCTTATAAAAATGTTTGTATTAATGAACCACATTTTCAAGGTCATTTTCCAGGAAATCCAATCATGCCAGGTGTTTTATCGATAGAAGCTTTGGCGCAAACTGGAGCAGTTGCTATTTTATCTTTAGAAGAAAATAAAGGTAAAAATGCACTTTTTGGAGGAATTGATAAATTAAGATTTAAAAGACAAGTTGTTCCAGGAGACGTTCTTAAATTAGAAGTGAAAATTATTAAAAGAAAAGGACCAATTGGTGTGGGAGAAGCAATTGCAAGTGTAAATGGTGAGGTAGCAGTAAAAGGAGAACTTACTTTTGCTATTGTGTAACAATAAAGAAAGGAAGAAAGAAAAATGCTAAAAAAAGTGTTAATAGCAAATCGTGGCGAAATTGCAGTAAGAATCATAAGAGCATGCCGTGAAATGGGAATTCGAACAGTTGCAATCTATTCAGAAGCAGATTCTTGTGCGTTACATAAAGAGCTTGCAGATGAATCTGTATGTATAGGACCTGCACCATCGAATAAAAGTTATTTGAATATTAAAGCAATTATTGAAGCAGCATGTTTAACTGGTTGCGATAGCATTCATCCTGGTTTCGGATTTTTGTCTGAAAATAGTCATTTTGCTAAAATATGTGATGAAATAGGAATAAAATTTATTGGACCATCTGCAAAGTTAATTGATTTAATGGGAAATAAATCAAAAGCAAAAGAAACAATGAAAAAGGCAGGAGTGCCAGTTGTACCAGGTTCTGATGGATTAGTAGGTACAATGCAAGAAGCAATTCAAATTGCAAATCAAATTAAATATCCTGTTATTTTAAAGGCTTCTGCAGGAGGCGGTGGTAAGGGAATTCGAATTGCCTATACAGAAGAAGAACTAATTAAATCTTATGAATTAGTAAAGCAAGAAGCGAAAATCTCTTTTAATGATGATAGTATTTATATTGAAAAGTTCATAGAAAATCCTAGACATGTTGAAATACAAATCTTAGCAGATGAACATGGAAATGCAATTCATTTAGGTGAAAGAGATTGTTCTGTTCAAAGAAGAAACCAAAAAGTGTTAGAAGAAACTCCATCTGCTGCAATTGATGATAAATTAAGAAAAAGAATGGGAGAAGTAGCAGTAAAAGCAGTAAAAGAAATTGGATATTATAATGCAGGTACGATTGAATTTTTAGTAGATAAAAATAAAGATTTTTATTTCATGGAAATGAACACAAGAGTGCAGGTAGAACATCCTGTAACAGAAATGGTAACAGGAATGGATATTATTAAAGAACAAATTAAAATTGCATCAGGAGAGAAACTTGAAATGAAGCAAGCAGATATCCACTTTACAGGACATAGTCTAGAGGCAAGAGTAAATGCAGAAAATCCTAGTAAAAACTTTATGCCATGTCCAGGGACAATTAAAGAAATTCACATTCCTGGTGGAAATGGAATTCGTGTCGATACTGCGGTTTACTCAGGATATAAGGTGCCACAAAACTATGATTCCATGATTGCGAAAGTAATTGTTCATGGAAAAGATAGGAATGAATCCATTGCAAAGATGAAAAGTGCTTTGGCAGAATTTGTGATTGAAGGAATTGATACAAATATAGATTTTTTACTAAAAATTCTAGAAAATGAAAACTTTATAAAAAATAATTATGATACATCATTTATCCATAAAGAATTTGGAATTTAAAATAATAAAAGAACATCTTTCGATTTTGTTGGAAGATGTTCTTTTTATTTAATTATTTAATAGATCAAGACTCGCCTTAGCGAAGACGAGTCTTGAAAATGTAAAAAATACTAATTATTGCAATTAACAAACTAATGGATGTCATAAAAATGGCGAGACGAAAAGGGACAAGCAAAAGTGTAGAAGATAAAATTCCTCCTATATTAGAAATGATATTAAGAATTGCGTCCTTTTGAATGTTCTCTTCCATATAACTATCATTTGCAAGCAGAAAGTATCTTGCTGGGCAAGCTAGCATTCCTTGAAATGAAATTGCACCAAATAAAATGGCTAGCATAAAGATGCTGGAAACATTAAGAATTGATAAGATTAGCACAATGAATAATGATAATACGTAGCCAAATAATATCTTTTTGTATTTGTTTAAAATTTCAATAACAAAAAAAGCTAAAATTGCTATCAAAACAGTGATGCTTTTTGTTATTTTTAAAGTTGAAAATTCCATTCCGGAATCCATAAGGTGATATGAAAATATCATCACCAAATTAATTGTAGAAAATTGAATAAATATGGATGCTACCACAAAAAGTTTAAAATTTTTAGAATATTTCCGTAAATTAAACTTTTGGATAATATTATCATTTTTTACATCAGGTTTAATGTTAACATAACTTATGTTTTGCTGTATAAAATATATTACTATAAAAGTAATTGAAGATGCTATACATGCAATTAAAAAACCAAGATTTCCCAATTGCACAAATAAGAAGTTACAAATTAATACAAAAGATCCTTTTACCATAAAAAATCCAATTTTTCTTTTATTTTCTACATGAATTAGCCGGTCATCCTCTGTTGCTACAACTTCATAACCATAGTGCAAAACAGACAGAATTTCGAACACCAAATCAAATACAAAATACATTAGAATGAAGATAAAGATATGATTGAATTGTACGGTAAATCCAATAAGTATTGCCAGCAAAGCACAAATTAAAAGTAAATTTTTAAAACATTTTATAATTTTACTCCTTGGTATGTACATTACAATTATATTTGCAACACTTAACATGCTTGAACAAAAAAAAGTAATCACTGAGCAAATTATTGTGATATTACCTATATGCTTATACCTATCATAAATAAAATCGTTTATTCCATCATTCCAATACATGCTTGCAAAGCAAATACCCATTATTGCTAATGATATAATTCTCCGTTCTTGTTTTGGCATACTCATTATATTCTCCTTTACATTTAAAATATTCTAGAAAATTCTTCTAGATAAATCAACGAGATACTTAATTTATTATAGTATATTTAACATAATTAGTCAACAATAGAGCATGTGAGTTAATATAATCATCTATTAAAATAATTTCAAAATTCTTTTCCCTTTACATGTTCTATAGAATTTGTTATAATAAATTATGTAAATATCAACAGGTTTTTATGAAAAGGAGGCCTATGTATGGCAGTGTACAGAGCAATCGTACGGAAAAGCACTTTAAAGCACAAGGTGGAGGTGACTTGTAGAATATTGGTTCCGGATTTAAGCGTTGATCCTACACAAGCTCTAGCGTGTGGGGAAGACACCTATGAACGAAATGAGAATTTGGAACGGTTTGCAGAGGAATTTATGGAACCTCAATATTTTGGAGCAATGAGGAGGAATATTGAGGCATATGAAAACTCTTTGCTTCCAACCAGATTACTGTATAAACAACCGGTAGAAATTGGTCCGATTGCAATTAATATTCCGGCTGCATATGGACATGGAGTGATCTTTATGGAGAATGATGCAGTATGTGGGATTGGAAGAAGCACCGGAGAATTTTTATTTGGACACGAGATGGGACATAAGGCAATGGATGTAAAAGAAGAGGAAATGTTGATAAGAGAAATTGCCGGGATTCTTGCTATTGGATATGATTTTAACGAGGAACGACTTAAGGAACTGGCAGCAGACGAGTTTGGAAATATGGTTGATACAAGAAGAGTGATAGATCGATGCATATTCCATTATCCAGTAGATGAAGGCAGAAGAAAAGAAATCCAAAGAAGGATTCTAAAATTCGCATGGAACTAGTACGAGAACTTGTAGCACAAAAGGGAGAAGAGGGGGATTTTGTTTCTCCCTCTTCTTTTGTAAGAAAAATAAAATTTCGGAGATTGTTTTAAAATAAAAAGCTATTTCCTATAGATAAAATCTGACCGGTCGGACTAATAGAAAACAGAATAAAATCATATATAATAGTAAAGATTATGTTACAAAAGAAAAAAAGGGGAAAAAGGAGAAGAATATGAATATTGAAGGATTAAAAATAGGAGAAAAGATTTCGAAATACCCAATTATTCAAGGAGGTATGGGAGTTGGAGTATCTGGATATAGGTTAGCTGGAAATGTAGCAAAAGAAGGAGGTATTGGAATTATTTCAACAGCGGATATAGGATATCGAGAATCTGATTTTGAAACAAATCCAGTAGAAGCAAATTTAAGAGCAATCGATAAAGAGATTGATGAAGCAAGAAAAATTTCACCAGATGGAATTTTAGGAATCAATATTATGTGTGCATTAAATAATTATGCTGAAATGGTAAGAGAAGTGGTGAAAAAAGGAATTGATCTAATTATATCAGGAGCTGGATTACCTAAAGAATTACCTGAATTTGTAAAAGGAACAAAAACAAAAATTGCACCAATTATTTCTTCAGCAAGGGCAGCAAAATTAATTACAAAATTATGGAGAACAAAGCATAATTATGTACCAGATATGATTGTAATAGAAGGTCCAGAAGCTGGTGGACATTTAGGTTTTAAATTAGAAGAATTACAAGAGGAGAAGAAACCAAAATTAGAGGATATTACAAAAGAAGTAATTGAAGAAATGAAAAAAGTAGAAGAAGAAACAGGAAAAAAGATACCAGTTGTTGTTGCTGGAGGAATTTTTGATGGAAAAGATATTGCAAAGTTTTTAAAATTAGGAGCTTCTGGAGTTCAAATGGCAACAAGATTTGTTACAACAAAAGAGTGTGATGCTGCTGAAGAGTTTAAAAAAGCATATATTAATAGTAAAAAAGAAGATATCGAAATCGTAAGCAGCCCAGTAGGAATGCCAGGAAGAGCAATTAGAAATACATTTATTGAAAAGGTAAAACAAGAAAGACCAAAAATCACAAAATGTTTAAAATGTATCCAAACATGTGATGTAAAAACAACGCCTTATTGCATTACAAGAGCTTTAATTAACGCGGTAAAAGGAAACATGGAAAATGCATTAATTTTTTGTGGTAGCAATGCTTATCGATTAAAGGAAATAGTTTCCGTACATGAATTAATGCAAGAATTAGTACAAGAAACAAAACAATGCATGGTTTAGAATAAGGAGGATTTTCAATGGTAATTGATAAAATTAAAAAAATTAATAAACCAGATAATGTAAAGAACACAAAAGCTGCTGATATGTTAATTGGAAAATGGGTTAAATGTGATCAATGCAAAGAAATTTTATATAAAGAAGAAGTACATGAAAACTTAAGTGTATGCCCAAACTGTGGAAAACATTTTCGTATATCATCAAGAAGAAGAATAAAACAAATTATTGATGAAGGAACCTTTGTTGAAACAAACGAAAATATGCATACAGTAGATCCATTACATTTTGAAGGATATTTGAAAAAATTGGAGAGCTTAACAGAAAAAACAAAGATCAAAGAAGGTGTCAAGACTGGATTTGGGGAAATATATGGGCATAAAGTAGTGATTGCAGTTATGGATGGAAATTTCATGATAGGAAGCATGGGAAGTGTTGTTGGTGAAAAAATAACACAAGCGATAGAAGATGCAATCAAACATAAATTACCATTTGTCATCTTTTGTGTTTCTGGAGGGGCTAGAATGCAAGAAGGAATTATTTCTTTAATGCAAATGGCAAAAACATCAAGTGCGCTTGCAAAATTGAATGAAGCAGGATTATTAAATATTACTGTTTTAACAGATCCAACAACGGGAGGAGTAACAGCAAGTTTTGCAAGTTTAGGAGATATTATTTTAGCAGAGCCAAATGCATTAATTGGATTTGCAGGCCCTAGAGTAATTGAACAAACAATTAAACAAAAGTTACCAGAAGGATTTCAAAGATCAGAATTTTTACTAGAACATGGATTTATTGATAAAATTGTAGAAAGAAAAGATTTAAAAAAGACAATTGCAAAATTAATCGAGTTACATCAGTAGTATTGGATGAAAATGAGGGAGGAATGAAGATGGCAAACAAATTGACTGCTTGGGACAAAGTAATGCTTGCAAGAAAAATGGAAAGACCAAAAGCACTTGATTATATTTGGGATATTTGTGACGAATTTATCGAACTTCACGGAGATCGACTATTTGGTGATGATAAGTCAATTGTTGGAGGAATTGGAAAAATAGATGAATATGTTGTTACTATTATTGGGCAACAAAAGGGAAAAACAACCAAGGAAAATATGGAAAGAAACTTTGGCATGACAAACCCAGAAGGATATCGAAAGGCATTGCGTTTAATGAAACAAGCAGAAAAATTTAAAAGACCAATTATTACTTTTATTGATACACCAGGAGCATATCCTGGAATCGGAGCAGAAGAAAGAGGTCAAGGAGAAGCGATTGCAAGAAATATGTATGAAATGGCAAGATTAAAAGTGCCAATTATATGTATTGTAATTGGAGAAGGATCTAGTGGAGGAGCTTTAGCTTTATGTGTAGGAGATAAAATTGTAATGCTAGAAAATAGTGTGTATTCTATTTTGTCACCAGAAGGGTTTGCAAGTATTTTATATAAAGATGCAAGCAAACATGAAGAAGCAGCTGAAAAGATGAAAATTACAGCAAAAGATCTAAAAGAATTAGGTGTTATTGATGAAATTATAGAAGAACCAGGAGAGGGAGCGCACGAATCACAAAAAGAAGTTTCTGCAAATATAAAAGCAATGATTTTAAAGAATTTAAAGGAACTTGCGACAATAGATGTGGAGGAATTAATCGAAAAACGTTATGAAAAATTTAGAAATATAGGAGAAGTTCAAAGTTAAAAATAATATAATAATATAGATGAAATTATATGATATATGTTATATTAAATTTTAGAATAAATAGAAATAAAATGAGGAGGAAAAGAAATGTTATTAGAAGGAAAAAAAGTATTAATTATGGGAATCAGAAATAAATGGAGTATTGCATGGGGAGCAGCTCAATCTGCTTATGAGAATGGTGCAACTGTAATATTTACACATAATTCAATGGAAAGTGCAGAAAAAGTAGAAGCATTAATTAAGGAGATACCAGGAGCAAAATCTTATCCTTGTGATGCTGGATCGGATGAAAGTATTAGAAATTGTTTAGAAACAATTAAAGCAGAATATGGTAAAATTGACGGAATTTTACATAGTATCGCACATGCAAATACAGAAGATTTAAGAAATGACTTTATTTTAACATCAAGAGACGGATATGCACATGCTTGTGATATTAGTGCATATTCTTTAGTAGCGACAGCAAGAATTGCAAGAGAATTAGATATGTTAAATGAAGGAGCAAGCTTTGTTGCTTTCACTTACTATGGATCTGAAAAAGTAATGGAAGGATATAACGTAATGGGAGTAGCAAAAGCAGCTTTAGAAGCAAGTATTCGCTATTTATCAAAAGATTTAGGAAAAGATGGATACCGTGTTAACGGAATTTCAGCAGGACCAATTAAAACATTATCTGCAAAAGGAATTAAAGATTTTGGAACAATATTAGATGTTGTAGAACAAAGAGCTCCATTACATAAAAATGTTACAACAAAACAAGTAGGAGATGTAACTTCATTCTTATTTAGTGATATGTCATCTGCTGTAACAGGAGAAATTATTCATGCAGATAATGGATTTAATGTAACAGGAATCTAGTAAAAAAATATTCTAAAAAATTTAGATTTAGAAAATAGAAAAATGATAAATTCTATTGACAATGAGAGTAAAAATGTGCTAATATATACATTGTCAATAGACAAATGCGGATGTGGCGGAACTGGCAGACGCGCTGGTCTTAGGAACCAGTGTCAACGACGTGGGGGTTCAAGTCCCTTCATCCGCACCAAAAGTCGAGATATAAAAATCTCGGCTTTTTCTTTTGCCTGTAAGATTTACGGGATTTTAATAAAGAGAGTAAGTCCAGTTGTGCTATAGCTCTTGGTACTGTAAGTGAAAATGGATATATTCTTAGAAAATAAAGGCTTTTATCACTTTTCAAAACCTTTCATCACTTTTCATCGTTATTTGTTAATGCTGGACTTGTGCTGGACTAAATAAAATCTATATAACATAGTAATACCAATAGATACAGGAACTTTAAAAATATATAATAAAAAACTAATGCTGGACTAACAATAAATATCAATAAATAGTGATAAAAAATAATGAAAGCAAATAAAAAGAACTTAAAGTATTGAAGATTAATAAAACTAATGAACTTAATTTAATTTTATAAAACGATAGAAAATTACAAGAGTTTATATTTGATATAAATGAATACAAATTACTTTTTATTTTTCAGTATAATTTTGAAAGTGTGTATGATATAATTAGTTTGTAAAATAGTAATTTGAAAGTGAGATAGTTATGAAAAAAATATTTGAAAAGCACGAAACATTATTTTGTATATTGTTAATAGTATTCTATATAATAGTAAATTCATATTGCTTACAAAATTTTGGAATAGAAGA
>DVNH01000016.1 GCA_018714565.1 Candidatus Merdicola faecigallinarum
TTTTGTCAATTCCTTTTCTAAAACAACTTTTTCCTTTATTTCTGATGTAATTAGTTTTAGTTCTCTTTCCAATCTTGTAATATTTTCATTTAATGGATTTGTATATTTTTTTAGTTCTTGCATATTAATTACTTCATTTTGAAACATTTCCATATATTTTTGCTTTTTTATTGTTATTTTTTCAATTTCTTGTAATAAACTTTCTTCACTACGTTCATTACATTCTCTTAATTTATTTATCTTTTCAAATTCTCTTTCAACTGACTCTATAAAATTATTTTTATTTGAAATTATACTTTTTAGATATTCTTTTATTGCATTTAAGAGATCTTCTTCATCTATAACAGTTGTATTAGGACAATGATTTACCCCCATAGAATTTCTCCCACTACATACCCATCTTATATATTCTGGTCCATCTGCTTTATATTTCCTTTTTATTCTTCTAAATGAATAACCACAATGTTTGCAATAGATAAATGTACTAAATACATATTCTGTTTTTTCCCTTTTATTGTTTAGTTTAAATTCATTTGACCTTTGGTCTAAGATATCTTGGGCTCTATTAAATAATTCATCTGATATAATTCTCATTTCTGGTTTATCAACAACAATCCAATCTTCTTCTGGTAAATCTTTTCTTGTTCCTGTTATAAAATCTGTAATCTCTGATTTCTTATTTGTTACTCTACCTGTATATATTGGATTTTTAAGCATTCTTACAATAGATGTTTGTACCCATTTTGATTTTGTTTTTTTAGTTCTTATTCCTTTATCATTTAACTCCCAAGCAATTTTTGTTGTTCCCATTCCTTTGTATACATAGCTTTCAAATATTTCTTTTACAATTTTTGCTTCTTCTTCATTTATTTTTAATGTATATTTTTCACCTGGTATTTTGTCATAACCAAATACCAAATTAGGTACTCTCCCTTTTTTAGCTGTAATGTCTTTTCCAAATTTAACTCTTTTAGACATATTTGCACTTTCTTGTTGTGCCATTGCACCTAAAATAGTTAATATAAATTCTGATCCACCTTCCATAACTTCGCCATTATTTAAGAAATCTACTTGTATTCCATAAGATTTTAATTCTCTTATACTTTGCAATAAATCTACTGTATTCCTAGCAAAACGGCTAACATCTTTAACAACTACTCTTTCAAATTTTTTTGCCTTTGCGTCTTTCATCATTTGTTGGAATTGTTTTCTATTTTTTATTTGCTTTCCAGAAATTCCTTCATCTGCATATAGCTTGTACAATTCATAACCGTTCTTTTTAATAAATTCATTAAAGAACTCTATTTGCTTTTCAAGAGAATCTATTTGTGCTTCTTTTTCAGTTGAAACTCTACAATATGCTGCAATTTTCATAACTTAATTTCTCACTTTCTTATATATTGTTTTGTGTCGGTAACTTTTTATTCGTTCTGTTACATTTTAGCATATAACTTATAAAAAAGCAACAAAAAACTACTCTCTTTTTGAGAATAGTTTTAATTTGTAGTTGTAATAAAATAATCTATATCTGTACTCTCTGCAAAAGATAAATGTAATGCATCCATATTTATCTATAAATAAGGAAAATATTATCTGTTTCGATCTTATATGATTATTTTATTCAATTAATATTATTAAATTTTATATCTCAATTTCATCTTCTATACAGTGAGAGTTTTGAAAATTATAATCAAATTTTATCTTTTCATCTTTCTCTGCCAAGTTATACGCCAAAACTCCAGCCGTAGCTTGTACTATTTGCTCTTCTGTATTAGGATTATAAAATGTAATATTTAAAGCTTTTTTCAAAATTCTCACCTACTTCCTTTTCAATACTATTATTAAAGTTCTAAAAATATTACTAAAATAAGAAAAGTGGCTTCGCCCAATGTGCATTTTGCTTCGCAAATATGCACAAATTAAGGAAACTTAACCTTGTTGTATAGCCAAAATCTAATGATTTTGACTATACAATAAAAAAAATTCACTTTGACTTAACAAAGTGATTATCTTGAATATGCCTTTGAACTTTTTATACTACTTGCTCTCACAATATTTTTTACTTCTCTTGGTACATCTTTTGTAACATTTATTCCTCTTCCTAGTCCAGATACTACTCCACCAGTAACAAATATATACTTTGTTTTCATGTATTTTACCATCCTTTCTTATATAAATGATCTATAATTATTAAAAAATTAAAATAAAAAAAGTAGATTAAAAAATAATCGCCAAAAACGGTTTTTTTTATCTACTATACTCTTTAAATATGTTTGTATTTTATCACATTTTTTAGTTATCAAGCTTTTTAGGAAATTTATTCAAAGTTAGATATTAAATTTAACCTAACTCATATCTGTGAGGATCTTCCTCTTCCATTATTTGTTCATCATTTGTTCTTTCAGTCTCTTTAGTTAATGAATCTTTTAATATTCCATATCCGCTATTTAGATTTTCTTGAGTTATATCTCTTTCATCATAGCTTAATAGTAAATTTTGCATTATATCTTGTTGTGGTTCTTCTTGCTTTTGTTCTCCAACAGGTATAATTTCCTTAGCACCACCTACTTTATCTTGTACTACTTGTTCCTCTAGTTCTATCCCCATTGTCTCATAAACTTTTCTTTTAGTCTTCTCTACTAATTCTTTATATTCTGCTTTTTTTTCATCAGATTCTCTCCAGATTAATCCTTCTTCTGAAGAAAAAGTTGCAGGAGTCAATTCTTGATCTTCTCCAATCACTTTTTCAAGGTTTAGATTGTACTCTTTTCCGTCAATTTCGGTTTTATATATTGTTCCTGTTCTAGAATCTATTGTATATTCTATATCATTTGCCTGGCAAAATAATTCCCAAGCTTTTGATATCTCAAACTCTTGTCCATTTATCAAAGTAGTTTTCTTATCATAATCTAGTCCATGCTGATCTACTGTGTTAGCTTGAATATAATTTAATATCAATAATTGTTTTTCTAAATCTCCGCATTCTGCAATTCCTAGTTGCTTAGATATCTCATCTATTCCATATTGTTTTATTAGACACTGTGCAGCACTTGATCTTGCCTTTGATATTTCTTCTTCTGTAGCTTGTAGCGGGCTTACATTGCTAAATCTTTCTTGATCCACATATCCTTCTAATTCATTCCCAGATTCTTGTTCTATCATTTCTCCCCTTCCATATGTTTCACTTAAACTATCTGATGTTCCTATATAATTAGTTGGATCTAAATAATAATCTTGTCCGTCTAATTCAGATATAACTACAGCATGTCCTATATCTCTTACATCTCCGTTCCACATAGATAATAATGATATTGGTAAATATGTACTATTTTCAACTCCAGAATATAATAAAGAATCTTTCATAAATTGTGCTTGTGAAGCACAGACTCCTTTTCCTGCTAAAGCGATGTTTAATCCAGACTGACTTAAGTCTCCAATAGCATTTTTATCTCCATTTTCAAAATATGGTTCATATGTACCTGCTAATCTAATATATTCATATAAGTTTAGTACTTTTTCTTTATCAGTATATTCTCTACCACATAGAGTAGTAGAAATAGTATGCAATTGTTCTAAATATTGTGAATATAAACTGTCTGATGAATCATTTAACAAATCTCTACCATCTTGTGTATTGCTATAATATTGCAAAACATCTTGTGATGCTTCTTTTCCTGGATGTATTTCTGGTGTATATGCATCACTTTTTACCTCTTCTCTTGTTTTTATAAATTGGTCTATTAATCTTTGTATTTCTTGATTTTTACTCATATACATTTTCGCATAATAACTTATTATGCTCCTCCTTTTATATATTTTTCTCTAGTTTACTATTTTAGTATATATTAAACTAAATGTTAAGTCAACTAATTTATATATTCAATTTTTTTAATTTTTCTATAGTTTCTTTCATATTCTCTGACTTGATAATACAGGTTCCAGCAACTACAATATCACATCCTGCTTCATTTATTTCTTTTATATTATCTAGATTGATTCCTCCATCAACTTCTATATCTACCTCTATATTATTATCATCAATATATTTTCTTAATGTTTTAATTTTATCAATTGTACTTTTAATTAATTCTTGTCCACCTTTCCTGGTTCAACAGTCATAATTAAAACAGTAGGTATATATGGTAATAGATCATATATCTCTTCTACCTTTGTTTCAGTCTTTATACTTATTCCTACTTTGCAGTTATTATCTTTTATATATTTAATCCATTCTTTTAATTCTTCTTTATTTTTTGCAGATTCATAATGAACAGTAATATTTCTTGGTTCAAATATAATAAAACTTTTTATATATGATAAAACATCTTTTACCATTAAATGAACATCTAAAGGCACTCTTGTCCTAATTTTACAACTGGATTTTTCTTTGCTAGAAAAACCTTTTTTATTTCAATACTTTCTGGAATTATAGGTGATTTATTTCTACCGTTCTGAAATGTTATTTCGGTGTGTACTGTACTTTTACTAATTCCAAATTTTTTTGCTGCTCCTCTTACAGTATCTTTATGATCTATTATATAATGTGCTAATGTACACGCACGCTCCTCAATATGCATTTTTTCCAAACGAAAAACCTCCTTAAGAATACGCTATTTTCTACATTGTATTCTTAGGAGGCTCGTATTAGAACTAATGATAATTGATTTATTACCACCTATTATTTAACGCTTATTTTTCTTCGATTAATTACATAAGTACTTCCCATTACCGTTTTCGCATTATGTTTTACCTGTGCTCCTACCTCTCCAATTTCTAAAATATTATCAAATCTTCCTGGATCTACTTCTACTACTCCAATTGAAATCGAAGTAAGCGGAAACTCTTCTAATATTCCTCTACGATTAATTACTTCAATATATCCTTTTTCGGCATCTTCTTTCGTATAATACTGTAATACTTCTTGATCGAATTCTGCAATAATATTTTGACAAACAGCTTCATAATTTGTTTTTGAAACAATTGCGACAAAGTCATCTCCACCAATATGTCCTACAAAACTATCATTATCCTTTAAGTTATGTATATTTCTTACAATTGTTCTAGCAGTAAATTTAATAATCTCGTCTCCTTTTAAAAATCCATATACATCATTATATGCTTTAAAATTGTCTAGATCAAAATATAATACTGCAAATTCTTCTCTATTTAAAACTCTTTTTTTCATCTCTGCATGAATTTGAACATTTCCTGGTAATCCTGTCAATGGACTAACTCTACGATTTACGTACATAAGTCTCATTAAATTTTTTACAATATAATATAAATATTGATCATCTACTGGTTTTAATACATAATATTCAACAGATGTTTTCATTACTTCAAAAATATGTTCTTTGGTTGGATTAGAAGACTCTACAATAATTGGTGTAATACTATTATCTTCATTTGCTCTTATCATATTACATAATTCAATAATATCTTTTGTAACGTTATCTTCATTAATAATAATTAGGGATGGTATATTTCTTAAAGCAATTTCAATTTCGCTTGTTGTTATATTACTAAATTTATATTCATTTTCTTCTTCTTTAAAAATTTCCTTAATTTTATCAATTGTTTTGGTTGTATCATCTATAATATAAATCTCCTGAACCATTCTAACTCCTCTTTTGCTTATTTTTGTTTTTTATCTTATCAATTTTCTGATTTAAAATCTCAGTAATTGTTTCTGATTTCATTGTAGGAAAAGCTTTTTTCAAACGATAAGTATGTCTATACAATTTACGTTTTAACCTATTTTGTTTTAATTTTAAATCATCTATTACATTTTGTAAAGTAACTATTGTATTTTCTTTCAAATCGGTTGATTTTTTTAACATTTCTAAATGCTCTATCTTTTCTTTGATTGTATTTCCAATTTCTTTAATTTTTTCTAATTTATTTGTAATATTTTTTACTTTTACAACACTAATAATTGTATCAATTATTATATAAGTATAAATTAAAATTAAAAAATAAACAATGATGCTTTGTGGTACTTTTGCAATTTGCTCTGCTACAAATGGATGAATCATAAAAATAAAAATAACACTTAAAACTCCCCAAAAGATAGAATTTAATAAACAAACTCTTCCTTTAATATTAAATTTATTATTTGAATAATCCCAGTAAGTAGTATGAAATATTTTCTCCAAAGCCCATCCTACAAAATATTCCCATAAGGATAGAACAATAAAACCTATGATAAAAACTAAAAATACGTTGGTTTTTATCTTACTTAGGCAAAGATACATAATAAGCGCACCAATACCATAAATTGGGCAAAATGGTCCATGTAAAAATCCACTATTTACCGGTTTTTTTTCCAAAATTGTTTTAAAAATAGATTCTAGCATCCATCCTAAAAATGAATAAACTAAAAAATAAGTAAGTAAATTAATAACTTCTATTTTCATTATAACTCCTTCAAATGATATTAGAAGACCAAAAGGGATTCCTTTTGGTCTATTAGATTATGGATTATATTGATATTTTACAGTTACTTCTTCTGTAACTCCATCACCATTTGTTGCATATACCTTAATTTGGTTCTCTCCTGGTTGTACTTGCGTTCTCCATTCAATTTTCTTTTCATTTACTTTGCTATAATCTAACTCGTATAATTGTCCATTGTTAATTGAGAATTGCATTTTTACCATTCTATTTTCATCTGTTGCGGTCATAATAATATAACTATAGTCGTTTGGATCATAATTAACTGTTATTTGAGGTTTTGTTACTACTTTTACCTCTTGTGTTTTGGTTACTGTTTTATTGTTTGAGTTTACAGCAACTACGGTAAGTGTATGTTGACCTCTTGGAATGTCAATTTCGCATTCTATTTGTGCTTCACTACCTTCAACTGCATCCACTTTAACTTCTTCTTCTTGATCCCATCGATAAGTAATATAAGATAATGCTACATTGTCTTTGGCTGTTATTTTTAATTTATTTCCGTTAGCTTCTATCGCTATTTGAGGTTCTGTTGCATCTGTTACATAATCTTTTTCGAATAGAGTCGTTTTTCCTAAAATATCTTCTACTGTAATATACAATTTATTATTTCCTACTGGTAATTCAATTGTTTGTTCTAATGTATTTGATCCATTTCCTTCTATTGTATTTTCTGCTTCATCATTCCAACGATATATTAATCTTTTTATCTCTTTATCATGTGTTACGCGAATAATGATATTATTTCCATCACGATCTACTGTTACATTAGCATTATTTCCTTGTTGTAATGTATTTTTATTGCTATCAATATTTTTTACGATTCCATAAGTCCCTTGACCAGTCATTCCAATTCCTAATATCATTGTTAAAATACAAAAAAATACAATAACTTTTTTTATTTCAACAGGCCCACTCGACTTTGTTTTTTTCTTCTTATCTTTTTTTAACTCTACACTAAGTATTTGGTTCATTTCTTACACCTCTCACTACCAAAAAAATTATAACATACCCTATTATCATTGTAAACATTTATTTCTAAAATATACTTACGCAAATTATACTTTCCACGATGCAAAAAACAGTTGTACTTTTCGTCAATACAACTGTTTTTTTATCATTTTTCAATTCCTTTTTACTATCTAATTTTTATACTTATTTTATTCTATTAAAAAGCTTTCCTTCTAATATTGTCTTCCCCAAACCACCATCTTAGATGCTGGCTTTCCGCAACATACACAGGTATCTCCAATGTGTTCTTGTTTAAAAGGAATACATCTTGATTTTGCCCCTGTTCTTTCATGAATCGTTTCTTCACATTCGTTTGATCCACACCACATTGTTTTTACATAACCTTGATTTTCGTTTATATTCTTCTCAAACTCTTCTAAATTATGGGCAATTGTGGTTTTTTCTTGTACTCTTTTCACACAAGTATCATACATATTTCTTTGAATTTCTTCTAAGATCTCTCCTAATCTTCTTTCTACTTCATCTAATAATACTTCTATTTTTTCTGAAGTATCCCTTCTTACAATCACACACACATGATTTTCAATATCTTTTGGTCCAAGTTCAATTCTAACTGGTACTCCCTTCATTTCCCAATCATTAAATTTATAGCCTGGTGAGTATTGATCTCTTCTATCTAATTCAACACGATATTCTTCTTTTAACTTTTCATATAGTTTATCCGCATTTTCTAGTACTCCTTCTTTTTTGATCGCAATTGGTACAATTACTGCTTGAATTGGAGCTACTCTTGGTGGTAGCTTTAATCCACGGTTATCTCCATGTGCCATTATAACAGCACCAATCAATCTTGTACTAATTCCCCATGAAGTTTGATATGCATATTCTTCTTTTCCTTCTCTATTTTGGAATTTTACTTCAAATGGTTTTGTAAAGTTTTGTCCAAAATAATGAGAAGTTCCTCCCTGCAATGCTCTACCATCATGCATTAATGTTTCCACAGTATAAGTGCTTTCTGCTCCTGCAAATTTTTCTAATGGTGTTTTTTCTCCTTTTAAAACTGGTATTGCTAATAAATTCTCTATTACATCTTGATATACATCTAACATTTCTAATGTGAATTTTTTTGCTTCTTCTGCCGTTTCGTGAATAGTATGTCCTTCTTGCCATAAAAACTCTCTTGAACGTAAAAAAGGTCTTGTCTCTTTTTCCCATCTTAAAACATTACACCATTGATTATATAAATATGGAAGTTCTCTCCATGAACTTAACCATTTTGCATACATCGTTGAAAAAATTGTTTCGGAAGTAGGTCTAACACAAAGTCTTTCTTCTAATGTTTCTCCTCCACCTACTGTTACCCAAGCAACCTCTGGTGCGAATCCTTCTACATGTTCTTTTTCTTTATTTAATAAACTCTCTGGTATTAATACTGGCATCGATAAATTTTTTACTTGATGCTCTTTAAATTTACCATCTGCATATTTTTGAATTCCTTCCCAGATTGCAAATCCGTATGGTTTTATTGCAATAAATCCTTTTACATCCGTATAATCTGCTAGTCCTGCTTTTAATACGATATCCGTATACCACTTTGCAAAATCATCTTCTATATTCGTAATTTCTTTTACAAATTCTTTATTCTCTTTCATTATTGGCCTCCTAATTCACTTTTATTTTCATTTTCTTCTTTAAAATCTTCCATCTCTTCCCTTGCGGGTGTAGGAGCCTCAAATTCTTCTAATACAATTTGTTCATTTTCATCTAGTTTATATCTTGGAAGTTCTGGTAACTCTTCTAAACTATGATATCCGAATTTTTTCAAAAATTGATTGGTTGTTCTATAAGAAGTAGGTTTTCCTGGAACATCTAATTTACCTGCATCCTCTATTAGTCCATATTCAAGTAATTTATAAATGGATCCATCCGAACTTACTCCTCTAATATTTTCAATTTCCGCTCTCGTAATTTTAGGATTATAAGCAATAATCGCTAAAGTTTCTAATGCTGCATTGGAAAGGTTTGGCTTATTTCTTTTATCAATAATAGGATAAATATATTCATAATATTCTTTTTTCGAGCATAATTGGTAAGAATCTTGTAGCTTTATAATTTCAATTCCACTGGAAGTTGATTTTAAATCTGAACTTAAACTTTCTATAATAGAAATAAGTTCCTCTTTTCCTAATTCTAAAACAGACATAAATTCTTCTATTTTTACTTCTCTTCCAGCAGCAAAAAGAATTGCTTGTATAATTGCTTTTGTTTTTTCGATTTCCATATTCTGCTACTCACCTTTCCCTTAATTACCCTTAAAATTACCATCTATTATGACACGAAATCCGATGATTGTCAAATGATAATCTTCTTAAAACTATTGAATTCTCATAAATGGTATGATAATATATGAAAAAAAATGAGGTGATATCATGTCAGAAGAACAAAAAAATATTGAAGTAATTTCTGGAGATGGAAGTGAACTTAATATCTCTCCGGTTTATGATCATATTTCTGCTGGAAAACCAAGTATAGAAGATAAAAAGAAAAATATTATTATTCCTTGTACTGATAAAACTTATTTAAATAAACAACAAGAAAACAATCATTCACAAGAAGATCCTAATAAAGAACAAGAAAACAAAGAAGATAATGAAGAAAATGTTTCTTCTAATTTAGAAGATCAAAATGATGTAAATGAGGATACGGATAGTAATTCATAATATTAATCTATAATACAAGAAAAGGCTTTTATAAAGGCTTTTCTTGACTTTTTTACATAATTATGTTAATATAGAAATAGAATTGTTTATTAAATTTAAAGTGAGGTGAATCTCTTAGTATCGTAGGTACTAAGAAAAGATATGGCACATGTTGCAAAAAAACGAAATTTCTTACTTGTTTTCTTTGATAAGTTAACAGGAAGCTCTGATAAAAATGATGATTTAGAAAACGAAGATGATTTAGGATATGATCCAGCTGAATTGGCAGCTTTAAATGAAATGACGGATGATAAAATAAATCTATTAGTACAAGAACATGGTGAACAGCATATGGTTGATGAAGATGATAAAAAAGATAAATTAGGAAATATAAAGCCTAAATTGTCAAGATCAGAAGTTCCAAAGGCTCACAAAGAATCTGTTAAAGAACCAGAAAAAATAGATGAAGGAAGATAAAACGTGATCCAGGGACGAATCTAAAATCTCTTTATAAAGGAATTTTAGATTCGTCCCTGAAAAATATTTCCTTTTTTTCTTGACAAACTTCCATTTTGTGGTTATAATATATTTCGTTAGTTAGAAATGGCGAAGTAGCTCAGTTGGCTAGAGCATTCGGTTCATACCCGAAGGGTCATGTGTTCGAATCACATCTTCGCTACCAAAAAGTAAACTCTCAAATGTATATAAGCATTTGAGAGTTTTTTAGTAGTAATTTTAAGAAAAGTGGCTTCGCCACATGTACAGATTGCTTCGCAATCGCACAGACTAATGTAACTTAACCTTGTTACTCCAGAAATTTCTGATGAAATTTCTGGAGTAATAAAAAAAGAGAAAATATTTCTATTTTCTCTTAACTCATATAATCTTTTAGTTTCTTACTTCTACTTGGATGTCTTAATTTTCTTAATGCCTTTGCTTCAATTTGTCTAATTCTTTCACGAGTTACCATGAATTCTTTTCCAACTTCTTCTAGCGTTCTTGCTTTTCCATCTTCTAGTCCAAATCTTAACTTTAATACTTTTGCTTCTCTTGGAGTTAATGTTCCCATTACTTCTTCTAATTGTTCTTTTAATAATGTATATGCTGCAGAATCTTGTGGTGCTGGAGAATCCTCATCTTTAATAAAATCTCCTAAATGGCTATCATCTTCTTCTCCAATTGGTGTTTCTAAAGATACTGGATCTTGTGCTATTTTTTGAATTTCCATTACTTTTTCTACTGGCATTTCCATCTCTTCTGCTATTTCCTCTGGACTTGGTTCTCTTCCTAATTGTTGTAATAAATGACGTGATGTTCGAATTAACTTATTAATCGTTTCTACCATGTGTACAGGAATTCTGATCGTACGTGCTTGATCTGCAATTGCTCTTGTTATTGCTTGTCTAATCCACCAAGTTGCATACGTACTAAATTTAAATCCTTTTGTATAATCAAATTTTTCTACTGCTTTAATTAATCCCATATTTCCTTCTTGGATTAAATCTAAAAATAGCATACCTCTACCTACATATTTTTTTGCAATACTAACTACCAATCTTAAGTTAGACTCTGCTAATTTTTGTTTTGCTTCTTCATCGCCTTCTAATACTTTTTTTGCCAAATCCAATTCTTCTTCATAAGTAAGAAGAGGAATTTTTCCAATTTCTCTTAAATACATTCTAACAGGATCATCAATATTTCCACCTTCGAAATTACTTAAGTTAATTTCATCTAACTTTAATTCTTCTACCTCTTGTAAATCTTCAATATCTGGACCTTCTTCATCTACATCATCCTTTAATATATCTACTCCTAATTCTTCAAAAGCATCAAATACTTTATCAATTTGTTCTGGATTTACATCATCTAACTCACTTGCAAGTTCTCCATAAGTAATTTTTCCTTTTGATTTTGCTTTTTCTAATATGCTTTTTACTTTTGCATTTCGAATTTCTTCTTCGTTTTCCTCTATTTTTCCTTCTACTTTTGCTCTATCTCTTTTATTTTCTTTTACTTCACTTTTCTCTTTTGCTTTACTACTTTCCTCTACATTTTTTGTTTTATCTTTTTTTACAGTTTCTACTACTTCTTTTTCTTTCTTTTTATTTGTTTCTTTTCGTTCTTTTTCTGCTTGTATATTTTCTTCTTTATTTTCTGCTTTTTTCATATAAAACCTCCTATTTCATTTTCGCTAATTTTATAATTACAAGGTTTAACTCTGTTTCTAAATTTGTCATTTCTTCCTTTGACAAATTTGTATTCTCTAATTGTTTTAATATTTCATTGCGATACTCGATTAACTGCTCTTTTTTATATGCATTTATAATATCCTCAATACACTTGTCAACGTCTGTTATTTCGTAATCTTCCGCCAAAATTTCTGTCAAATGATTAATAATCGCTTCATCGGAAAATAAGCTAACAACATCATAAATAGAAGTTACTCCTTTTTGATATTCCTCATAAATTCTTTTTACGATAGCTTTATTTTCTTCTACTTGAAACATTTCTGGTGTAATCTCCGACTTTATTTTTGGATATACATTTTGATTTTGCAATGTTAAAAGAGCAATAATTGTATTTTCCCTTTTTCTTATTACTTCACTTACTTTAGTATCTTCTTTTCTTGGAATGTTATACCTAGCTACTGGCTTTTCTAAAACTTTTGCACCAGTAGAGTTAGGATACGTTAATTTTTTTATTTCTGAATAAATTGCTTCTTTTGAAATTAGATATTCTTTTGAAATTTTATCAATGTAAACTTCTTGTTCAATATGATTATCTACTTTTGCTAATATTTTTGCTATTTCATTTAAGAATTTAATTTTATCACTTGTATTTTCCAAATTTAAATCTTTCTTTAATGTCTTTACCTTAAATTCCACAAGAGAAATTGCATTCTCTACATATTTTTCAAATCTTCCACTTCCATATTTCGTAACAAATTCATCTGGATCTTTTGCTCCTTCTAGTTGTAAAATTCTAACATCACAACCTAAATTACTTAAGATTTCTAACCCTCTCATTGTCGCTGCTTGTCCAGCTCCATCAGAATCATAACCAATAATAATTTGTTCTGAAGATCTGCGTAGCAATCTTCCCTGTGCTTCTGTTAAAGCTGTTCCTAGAGATGCAACTGCATTTGTAATTCCTCTTTGATGAAGAGAAATTGCATCCATATAGCCTTCTACAATAATAATCTTACTTGTATCTGCTTTTTTCGCATTATATAATCCAAATAAATGTTTTCCTTTATGGTATACAATATTTTCTGGAGAATTTATATATTTAGGCTTTGAATCATCTAATACTCTTCCTCCAAATGCAATAAATCTTCCTCTTACATCTTGAATGGGAAACATTAATCGATTACGAAATCGATCAATAAATCTTCCATTTTGATTTTGATTTACTAAATCAGAAGATAAAATCTCTGAATCTGAAAAACCCTTTTGTTTCAAAACGCGATATAATTCATCAAAATTACCTGAATATCCAATTACAAAGTTTTTCAATGTACTATTATCTAATTTTCTCTTCTTTACATATTCCTGAGCTAACTTTGAAGTTGGCTTATATAAATTTTCGTGATAAAAATAAGCTGCTACTTTATTGATTTCATATACTTTCGCAGCTAATTGTTGTAACTTATTATCTTTATCTTGCTCTAAAACAGGTAATGTAATTCCCGCTCTTTCTGCTAAAAATTCTAAGCTTTCTCTAAAGCCAATTCCTTCTATCTTACTAATAAAATGAATTACATTTCCTCCAACGCCACATCCAAAGCAATGAAAGATTTGTTTATCTGGTGAAACGGAAAAAGATGGTGATTTTTCATTATGAAACGGACATAAACCGAAGTAATTTCTGCCACTTCGTTTTAATGCCATATATTGTGATATTACATCAACGATGTCATTACTATTTTTTACTTCATCAATTAATTCATCACTATACCTTACCATTCTTCCTACCTTTCTTTTTACATACTTTTTATATTCGACACTTTTAATATAAATCCTTCTTTTATGTTTACAAGAGGACAGTTTTCTCTCTATTTTACGCCAAAAGAAAAGAGAAATGTCTATTTCTCTTTTCTTTTGCTCGTTTATGCATTTGTTGTTCCCGTTCCTTCAAATGGAATAAATTTGTTTACAATATTTTTGCTAATATCAGATGCTGTTATGTTACCATCTACTTTATATTCTGCAAATGATGTAGAAATTTTATTATCAATTAATTCTTCAATCTCATCTTTTGAAGAATGCTCTGTTAAAACAAGTTCACTTACTAAAATTTGTTTTGCATTATTTAACATTTTTTTCTCGCCTGTTGATAATCCTTTTTCTTTTTGTTTAAAGCTTAAATTTCTTACTACATCTGCAACCTCGTAAATATCTCCGCTCTTCATCTTATCCATATTATCACGATATCTCTTATTCCAATTCATAGACATCTCTGTTTCATTTGATTCTAGTACACTAAATACTTTTTCAGCAGAATTTTTATCAATAATCTCTCTTACACCTATTTCTTCTGCTTTTTTAGTTGGTACCATTACCTTTACCTCGCCTGGCATTTTTAAAATATAATAGGCTTGTTTTTCTCCTAATATATCCTTCTCTTCAATTGCATCTATTACTCCAGCCCCGTGCATTGGGTAAACTATTTTATCACCTACATTAAACATGCAAGTCAACTCCTTTCAATGTCTATTTCTTGTCTAACAACATCTTTATTATACTACAAAATTTACCAAAAGTCAAAGGATTTTCCACATGTATATAGGTCAAAAATAGGCTACAACTCAGTTGTAGCCTTGATTTACATAAATTAATTAATTTTTTTTCTTTTCTATTTACTAGTAGATCCAAAGCCTCCTACTCTTTCTCCTTCTGCTACATCATTATCTACTGTTAAATATTTTTGGAAAATACCTTGTCCGATTGCTTCTCCTTTTTTTATTACAATATCTTCATCCTTAATATTAAAAAAAGAAAACATAAAATGTCCATCGTTATCCGGATTTCCATAATAATCTTTATCTATTACTCCCACACTGTTTGCCATTACTAATCCTTTTTTCTTAGGATTTGAACTTCTATTATATAACAATAAAACTTCATCATCTTGCATATATGCTTTTAATCCTGTTTTTACCAATGTTGGATTCATTCCTTTTTTAAAACTTGGTATTACCGTATCTTCTGCAGCTTCGATATCATATCCTGCTGAATATTTTGTTTTTCTTACTGGCAAATGAATTCCTTTATCTTCAAATCCTTTTGCCACTTCAAATCCTCTTACTTTTTCCATGTTTTTCCCTCCATTTTTTCTTTCTAACTTATTTTTACACGAAACATTTTTTTTGTCAATATTTTGTTTTTTTCACGATTTTTCTACTCTTGGAATATAATACAATATGAATTACGTTAACTTTAATAGGAGGATATATACAATGAATCATATAATTTCTTTATACTATCTACCTGTGAATACCATTGGTACCATTGAACATTTAGATTGCATAGGATCCATACAAAGAAGACTACTAGATCTTGGAATGATAAAGGGAACAAGAATAATCCCTCTATTTAAAAGTCCTGCTGGAGATCCTATCGCATATTCTATTCGTGGAAGTGTAATTGCTCTTCGAAAAGAAGATGCATTAAACATAAAAGTTCTAGTATAAATTCAGGCAAAATTTCAATCAATTTTCATTAACAACGTATTTTTTTCTTCATATAATATATTATTTTAAAGTTTGAGGTGATTTTATGGGACTTACTAAGAGCTCCTCCGTTTCTCACTTACTTTCTAGTGAAATTCAAAAATTAGAAAATGCCTGTAACTATACAATTGCAATTGCTGGAAATCCCAATGTCGGAAAGTCAACTATTTTTAATCATTTAACTGGTATGAACCAACATACGGGAAATTGGCCTGGGAAAACAGTTACAAATGCAGCTGGTACATATGAATATAAACAGGATCATTTCTTATTAGTAGATATTCCTGGTACATATTCTTTAATGTCTCATTCTGAAGAAGAAAAGATTGCTCGAAATTATATTTGTTTTGGAAATCCAGATGTAACTGTTATCGTAGTAGACTCTACTTGTTTAGAACGTAACTTAAATCTTGTTTTCCAAACCTTCGAAATTACAGATCGAGTTATTGTATGTGTTAATTTATTGGATGAAGCAAAGAAAAAGGGGATTTCAATCGATTTGAAAAAACTATCTGATTTGCTTGGAGTTCCTGTTATAGGAACAAATGCAAGAAAGAAAAAAACACTAACTGCTTTAATGGAATGCGTTTATCAGGTATGCCATAAAGAAATCTTACCTTCTCCTAAAAAAATAAATTATTTGCCAGTTATTGAAAATAGTATTCATCTTATGATTCCATCTATTCAAAAATATGATTCCATTCCTAGTTATTTACATCGCTTTATCTGTTTAAAATTATTAGAAAAAGAAGAAACTATTTTACATTCTATTTCTTCCAATTTTCATGTTAATTTTAAGGAAAATGAACTTTTAAAACAAAAGTTAGACGAATCTTATTGTTTAATGAAAAAAAATGATATTAATGAATCCAATTTTCGAAATAAATTAATTTCTAGTATTATTTTAGAGGCAGAAAATATTTCCAACCAAACTTGCTCTTACAAAAAAGGAAAAAATTTCACCTTTAAAATAGACAAAGTTCTTACTTCTAAAAAATTTGGTATTCCTATTATGCTCTTATTTTTAGGAATCATTTTTTGGCTTACAATTATTGGAGCAAATTACCCTTCTAGCCTATTATCACAATTTTTTGCATGGATTCAAGAAAAATTAATTATTGGTGCGAAAGCAATTTCAATGCCAAATTGGCTTTCCGACCTACTTATCTTCGGAATGTATCAAACTGTTACTTGGGTTATTGCTGTTATGCTTCCTCCAATGGCGATCTTTTTCCCTCTTTTTACTTTACTAGAAGATTTAGGCTATCTTCCTCGAATTGCATTTAATTTAGATCACTATTTCAAAAAAGCTTGCTCTTCTGGTAAACAGGCACTTACCATGTGCATGGTAGTGATAAAATGGTATCGCAAAAATAGTAGAAGGGAAGAATTTCTATTCTATCCCTTCTACTACTAAAAACAGCTACCATTCTTTTTTATGATTTATTAATTCTAAAATATATCCTATTAAACAATAAGGTGCTAAGATAAATGAATATAATAACACATAAATAATAAATGCTAATACGCTTCGTTTTTCTAATTTACAATTAACTTCTTTTTGCATATTTTTCCTTTTCATCTCAATTACGAAACATAGTAATAGTCCAAAAGGAATTACCAGTAATGATATCCATCCTATTAGTAATGGATTTCCTAAGGCTAATAAAATTAATCCAAGCGGTACAAAAATAAGAAGCGCTAAATCTATAAAAGGAAAAAATATATTCAAACACATTAAAAATTTAGATTTTAGATCAATTTTCTTTGATTTAAATATTTTTACTTTTTTAAAAGCCTCTATCATTCCTCTTGCCCATCTTTTTCTCTGTCTTCCTAAATCTCTAAATTTTTCTGGAACTTCTGTATATGCAATTGCATTTTTCGAAAAATTAGTTTCATAACCTTTACTTAATAATTCCCAAGTTAAAACAATATCTTCTCCCACACAGTTTTTCCATCCGCCTATTTCTCTTAGTACTTCTGTTTTGTAAGCACTAAAAGCTCCTTGGGCTACTAATGTTGAATTATAATTTCCTTGAACCAGTTTCACTCCAAATATTCCTAAAGTATAATCCCATTCTTGTAATTTTGTAATGAAACTTTTTTTAGAATTCTTTACAAATAAACATCCAGCAGTAGCAGCTGTCTTTTTATTCGAATTCGTTAATTTATTCATAATATTTCTTATCGCTAAAGGATGCAAAATAGTATCGCTATCGATTGTAATAGTATAATCTGTCTTTACACTCTGCAACCCTTTATTAAGAGCTTCTGCTTTTCCTTGATGCTTTGATTCTATTATCGTTATATTAGAATCTAGTTCCATAGATTTTAGTAGTTCTAAAGTTCCATCTGTTGACCCATCATCTATAATACTTAGATAAATATTTCCACAGTATTTTTGCTTCTTAATAGATTCTAACGTTTCTTTTATTGATTTTTTCGCATTATACACTGGTATTAAAATAGTAACATCTTCTTCTTTTTTGGTGCATGCTTTTTTCTCTTTTTTACTTGATAGTAAACTAATCAACGTAAATATAAAATAAAAACCTGGAATTAAAGCTATAAAAGTTACTAAATAGATTGCTAAAAAATATCCAAAATAACATGCTATATCATTAATCCAGCTAATATTTATAAAGATTGAACAGATAAGACATAACAATGCAACCATAATTGATATCAAAAACATTCTTATCACCTCATATTATCATATGAAATTGTCAAAAAATGGTGATAAGTATCAAAAAATGTCTAATATGAATATGATAAATAGAGGTGAATAAAAATTGAATACTAAAAAAGGAATTATGATTGCATGTGCTGTAATTATTGCAATTATTTTAATATGTGCCTTTAAGCAATATCAATATAGTCAAAGAGCTAATGTTAAAGTTCCAATTCTGCTTTACCATAATTTTGTAACTACTGTTCCTGAGCATGATCCTGATAATTTTAATTATATAAATACTCCAGAAAGTTTTGAAGAAAATGTAAAAACACTGTTAGAAAATGGGTATACAATAATATCGATGAAAGATCTAGATGAAGCAAACAATGGAAAGAAAAAACTTCCTGATAAGCCAATCATTATAACTTTTGATGATGGATATTACAGTAATTACGAGTATATTTATCCAATCTTAAAAAAATATAATGTGAAAACCTCTATTTTTATCGTTACCGATAAAATCGGCCAAGAACTTGATGGAATAAGATATTTGGGATGGAATGAATGTTTAGAAATGCAAAATAGTGGCCTTGTAGAAATATTTAGTCATAGTACAAAACATGTCTTTTATAACAGGTTACCTGTTAAAGAAATTCGTGATGATGTAAAAAAATCATATCAGTTAATTGAGCAACATTTAGGAAAACAGGATTTAAAAGTATTCGCTTATCCTTATGGTGCATATACAAAGCAAACAGTAAAAACTTTAAAAAATGATGGTATTGATTTTCAAATATATGATCTTGGAATAAATAATTTTAAGAATTTAGATAAAAATTTTATGAAACGAATTAATATTCCTTGTGAAATGACTGGAAAAGAAATTATAGAAGCAATAGAAAAAGGGACTTTCTAAAATTAGTCCCTTTTTATTATATAAGAAAAGTGGCTTCGCCACATGTACAGATTGCTTCGCAATCGCATAGGCTAATGTAACTTAACCTTGTCACTCCAGAAATTTCTGACGAAATTTCCTACGTAATAAAAAAATAAACAGTAATTTATTTCAATCATTTTGCTTTTTTTCTTCTGGAATAAAACTGATAATTTGATACCCTCCTCCTATTACGCTAATTTTTAACTCTATTTTACTTTCTGCTTTATCATTCATCGTATTTTCTTGAATCATAATTTTATCTATTAATTCATCTATATAATCTTCTATATTATTCTTTGATATTATTAATTCTTTTCCAATATTCTCTCTTAATTTTTTATAAGCATCTTTTTCTTTCTCTTGTTTGCTTTTCTTTCCTTCTAATTCTTTTAATTTTGTCTCTAGCGTAAAAATTTCTTTCTCTATCGATATCTTCTTTATTTTTAATTCTTCTTCATTTAGAATCCCGTCTAAAGTTAAATCTAATAACTTATCTTTTTTATTTTTTAACATTTGTATTTCATTTTTACATTTCATTTCTTGTACGATATTATTTTCTTGATTTGAAATTTCTATATAAAGATTCATTAATTCATTGCAAATTTCCGCTTCATAAGTTTCATATCTTTTAAAAAGATATAATAATAGATTATATAAATCCGTTTCTTTAAAACATGCCAGCATACAATCTCTTTTTCCTGTTTTGTGAAAATTGCTGCAATACCAATAAACAATATCTGGTTTATTTTTATAATGTCTAACTTTTCTTACAAAACTACATTTATGTTTTTCACAATAAAGTTTTCCAGATAAAGGATATCTGGTTTGATGCCTTTGATATGTAGGAGCATTTTTACCTCTACTCATTAATTTCTTATTTGCTTTTTCCCACAAATCTTCTGATATAATCGGAGGTACCTTTTCGTAATCTTTAAATACTTTCCATTGTTTTTTATCATTAAAATTTCTTTTTTTAGTTCGGTAATCTACGACAGTGGATAATCCTCCAGTGTAATATCCTTTATACTTAGGATTTTGGATAATTTTCTTTAATGTATTTTGGTGAAATCTATTTCCATTATGGTTGTAATATCCTTGTTTAGCAAGTTCCATAGATAATTTTTTAAGTCCTATTTTATTATCATTTGCATAGGTAGCAAAAATCTTTCTAATAATAGATGCTTCCTCTTCATCAATAATAAGTTTCCCTTTTGCTTTTTTATATCCCCAAATATTATTGGTTCCTAAAACAGTTCCTTTATCAATTGCTCTCTTAAAACCAAATTTCGTTCTTTCAGAAATTTTTCGAACTTCATCTTGTGCCATACTAGACATAATTGTAAGTCTTAATTCTCCATCATTGGATGCTGTTATAATATTATCCGATAAAAAATAAACACAAACATCATATTCTAATAATTTTCTTGTATAAAATAAACTGTCTATCGTATCACGAGAAAACCTAGAAACTTCTTTAGCAATAATTAAATCAAACTTTTTTTGCTTACTGTCTTCTATCATTTTCATAAAATTTTCTCTTTTTAGAGAGGTGATTCCACTTATTCCTTCATCTACGTATCCTGAAATAAAAATCCAATTTTGATTCTTTCTTATATATTCTTCAAAAAAAGAAACTTGATTTTCCAAAGAATTCATTTGTTCTTCTTTTTCTGTAGAAACTCTGGCATAATAAGTAACTTTTAATGGTAAATCAAAAATTGTTTTTCCTGCCAATAATTCTTGTTTTATCTGATAAATGGTCAAATTCCTTCTTTCCCTTCCTGTAGCTAAACAAAAAATTGATAAAGATTATTTTTTGGTTTCTTCCCAAATTAAACTTTCGATCTTTCTAGATGCGTTTTCAAATAATTCTTTATCAATTACATTTTTTCTATATAAAATTTTATTCACTACTAATTCTATTTTTAATTTCATATATTTTTCTTTCATATATTCCCCTTTAAAAATATATTAGTAATGTGCCTGTATTATTCTAATATTTTATTTTTTTCTTAATCGTAATGTATTTAAAATTACTGTTAAACTACTAATTACCATTGCTAAACTTGCAATCATTGGATTAATTACAATTCCTACTGGCTTTAATATGCCAATTGCAATTGGTATCATTAATATATTATAGAAAAATGCCCAAAATAAATTTTGCTTAATTATTTTCATTGTACTTTTACTTATATGAATTAATGTTAAAATACAATCTAAATTATTTCTTGTAAGAATTACATCGGATGAATCCATTGCAATATCTGTTCCACTTTTTACACTAACACCAATATCTGCTGTTGCTAAAGCTGGACTATCATTAATTCCATCTCCACACATCATTACATTCTTACTCTGTTTTTTTAACTCTTTAATTACCTGTGTTTTTTCTGATGGCACTACATTTGCAATTACTTTTCCTATTCCAATCTCTTTTGCAATTGTTTCTGCTGTTTCTTTATTATCACCTGTTAACATAATTGTATCAATTTTATTTTTATTTAATTTTTCGATTACTTCTTTTGCATTTTTTCGAATGATATCATTTACGCCAATTAAAGCAATTATTTCTTTATCTTGAACTACATATACAATACTATTTCCTTTTTTTGCTAATTCATTTTCATCTTCCTTATATGGATTCTCTATCTGAAAGCTTTTTAAAATTTTTGCATTTCCAATGATTACTTTTTGATTATTTGCCTTGCCAATCACGCCATATCCACTAACATTTCCAAATTCTTTTACTTCTAAAGGTTTTATTCTATTTTCTTCCATATAGTCTGTAAATGCTTTTCCAATTGGATGAGTTGACTTTCTCTCAATGCTACCAATCAATTGTAATAACTCATTATTTTCCATCTTACTATAATTTTTAATTTCAGAAATTTTTAAAGTTCCATAAGTTAATGTTCCCGTTTTATCAAATACTACAGTATTTATTTTTTGTGCGTTTTCTAATATTTCACTTGATTTTACTAAAATTCCATGATTCGCACACTTTCCTTCTGATACTACAATTGCAAGTGGAGTTGCAAGTCCCAAACTACATGGACAGGCAACAACTAAAATCGTTACAAATACAATTAAACTGCTAGCAAAATCATAACCTAAAATAAGATAAAGAAGAAAACTTAAAATTGCTATTATCATTACAATTGGCACAAAATAACTTGAAACAATATCTGCCATTTTTGCAATTGGAGCTTTTGTATTACTTGCTTCTACCACTAGTTTTACAATTTCAGATATGGTAGATTCTCTTCCTATTTTTTCTGCCTTATATTCTATATACCCATCATAATTAATACTACCCGCAATTACTTTTGCACCACGATCTTTCGTTACTGGCTTACTTTCTCCGGTAATAAACGATTCATCTAAATGTGCTTTGCCTTCTATAATTTCTCCATCTACTGAAATTCTTTCTCCAGGTCTACTTACTACAATATCTCCTTTATGCACTTCATCAATCGTTACTATTTTCTCTTTCCCGTCCACTTTAATTGTTGCTTTCTCTGGGGTAATTTTTACTAATTTTTGAATTGCTTCTTTGGTTTTATCCTTACTAATCCCATCTAGATATCTTCCTAATTTCACAAAATAAATTACCATAGCTGCTGACTCAAAATATAAATGATGAATTGCAGAAGTATCTCCTCTTATGATTAATACCATACTATATATACTATATAAAAAACTACTTAAAACTCCAATTCCAACTAAAGTATCCATATTTGGAGTTCTATGAATTAAATTTTTATATCCATTTTTTAAAACATCAAATCCATAAATAAAAAACAAAATTGCAAAAATAAATAAGCAGATTGTATAACCTATGGGATTTTTGCTTGGATCAATCATTTCTAAAGTAGGTAAATGTATCATGTGCCCCATTGCAATATACATAAAAATAATTGCTAAAACAGTAAAGAAAATAAATTTTCTTTTTTCTTTTTTATTTTTACTTTCTATTTTTATTTCTTTAAATTCTCCTAAGCTCTTAAATCCTGCTTTTTTAACAAATTCATTTAATTGATCTACTGTTAAAATTTTTTCGTCATATTCGATACTTGCATTTGCTAATACCAAATTTACAGAAGCTTGTTTAATTCCTTTTTGCTTATTTAGATATTTTTCAAGGCCATTAGAACAAGCACTACAGGTCATTCCTTCTATGGATAATATGATTTTTTTCATACTTAACCTTCCTTTACAATTTCAAATCCAATATCAGTAATTGTTTCTTCCATTTCTTCTTTCGTTACTTTTTCTTCTGCTAATACTCTTACCATTCCTGTATGAAAATCCGCTTCTACTGTTTTTATTCCTTCTACTTCTCCTAAAGCATTTTTTATCCTATTTTCACATCCCCCACAAGACATTCCTTCAACCTTTAAAATTGTTTCTTTCATTTTTCTTCCTCCTTCTTATTTTTTATTTTCTTTTAGGTTTATTATAACACATTTTCATTTTTTTCACTTATATTTTAATTCTATTCTTTTTTCTCTATTTCCTTAAATTCTCTCTTCTAACTTTTTTCTCATCCTCTTTTTTAGTTTATTTTTCTTAATGCTCTAAGTGCATTAAGAATTGCAATAATAGAAACACCAACGTCTGCAAATACCGCTTCCCACATTGTTGATACTCCAACTGCTGTTAAGACTAATACTACAATCTTAACAAAAATTGCAAATATTATATTTTCTCTAACAATTCTCATTGTTTTCTTTGATAATTTAATTGCCTTTATTAGTTTAGAAGGTTCATCTGTCATGATAACAATATCTGCTGCTTCAATTGCACTATCTGCTCCCAAACCACCCATTGCAATTCCAATATCTGCTAATGTTAAAACTGGACTATCATTAATTCCATCACCTACAAATACTAATTTCCCTTTTTCTGACTTTGCTTTTAATAATTCTTCTACTTTTTCTACTTTATCTGCTGGTAATAAATCGGTGTATACTTTATCCATTCCAAGTTTTTCTGCTACATTTTCACCTACCTTTTTTCTATCGCCCGTAAGCATTACCGTTTGTTTTATATTGTTTTTCTTTAATTCATGAATCGTAGTTTTTGCATCTTCTTTTATTGTATCCGAAATTAATATATATCCTGCATATTTATTTTCTATTGCAACATATAAAATGGTTCCAATTTCATTACACTTTTCGAATTCTATCTTTCTAGTGTTCATTAATTTTTCATTTCCTACCAAAACCTCTTTTCCTTTTATTTTAGCGGTAATTCCAAGTCCTGATAATTCCTGATAATCATTAATTTCGTTTTCTTTTATTTTCCTTTCGTATACTTGCTTGATAGATTCTGAAATTGGATGATTCGAATAATTTTCTGCATACGCAACTACTTCTAATAATTCCTCCTTTGAGATTTGTACTGGCTCTATTTTTTGAACTTCGAATACTCCTTTGGTTAATGTTCCTGTTTTATCAAATACCACAATTTCTGCATGGGATAATGCTTCTAAATAATTACTTCCTTTTACTAATATTCCCATCTTAGAAGCTCCTCCGATTCCTCCAAAAAAGCTTAATGGAATTGAAATAACTAAAGCACAAGGACAGGATACTACTAAGAAAGACAATGCTCTATAAATCCAATCAGAAAATGTTTCTATCCCTAAAATAAGAGGCGGAACAATTGCAAGTATAACAGCAATTATAACAACGATCGGAGTATAGTATTTTGCAAATTTTGTAATAAAATTTTCTGATTTTGATTTTTTGCTACTTGCATTTTCTACTAATTCTAAAATTTTGCTTACTGTAGATTCTCCATATTCTTTCTTAACTTCAACCTTAATTACACCATTTAAATTAATACAGCCACTAAGCACTTCTTCTCCTTCTAGCACTTCTCTTGGAGACGACTCTCCTGTTAGTGCTTTCGTATCTAATGTTGTTTTTCCTTCCAGTATAATACCATCTAGCGGAATTTTTTCACCAGGCTTTACAATAATTTTATCTCCTATCTTTACTTCATCTGGATCTACTTTTTTTATGTCTCCATCTTGCCAAAGATTCGCAAAGTCTGGTCTAATATCCATTAAACTTGCAATGGATTTTCTTGATTTATCTACCGCATAACTTTGGAATAATTCTCCTACTTGATAGAATAGCATAACTGCCACTGCCTCTGGATATTCTCCAATTCCAAAAGCCCCTATGGTTGCTATTGTCATTAAAAAATTTTCGTCAAATACTTTTCCTCTAAAAATATTTCTGATTGCTTTTTTTACAATTTCAAATCCTACAATAATATAACTTATAATAAAAATTCCATTATTGATCCATTCATTTTCAAATTTTATAACCATAGATATTGCATATAAGATAAGTGCAATGATAATTTTTATTGCTTTCTTTTTCATATTGTTCTCCTCCTTATATTTCTTCTATTGTTACATCCGGCTCTTCTCTTTTAACTACCTTTTTTAGTTGTTTGATAATTTCTTCTTTATGATTTTCCTCATATTCTATTTCCATTCTCTCTGCCATAAAGCTAATACTTACTGCATTCATTCCTTCTATTTTTTGAATTGCTCTTTCTAACTCTGCTGCACAATTTGCACAATCTAATCCTTTTATTTTAAATTTACTTTTCATTCTCTTTTCCTCCCTTTTGTTATCTATCTTTAAAATTCTATTTTTCTATCAATGAAACAAATCCTATCCTTTTATTGTTCCTTCATTGACTCTTTATGTTCGATATGCTCGATACCTATTTCAAAAACTTGCTTTACGTGATCATCATCTAAAGTATAATATACTTCTTTTCCATCCCTTCTACTTTTAACAATTCCACTTTGCCTTAGTGCTGCTAATTGATGTGAAATAGATGATTTTGTCATTCCAAGTACATTTGCGATATCACATACACACATCTCATTTTGATCTAATGCAAATAGGATTTTTGTTCTTGTTGGATCTCCTATAATTTTAAAGAATTCTGCTAATTTATTAAATAATTCTTGTTTTGGCATCTTTTCTAAAGTTTCTTTTACTACTTCTTGATGAATAATATTGCAATCACATACAAATTCATTGTTTGACATTCTTTTTTCTCCCTTCTTTAAAAAGCATAATTACAGTTGAATATTTATTCAACTTTTATTTACTATATATTATAGTTGAATCGTCGTTCAATTGTCAATCATTTTTTCATTTTTTATTTTTCATTTCTTGTTATTCCATAAATCAATTTACCACTTTGTCACTCCCATGTGCATGGGATTTGGTTGTAACGCTGCAGGAGTCGTTGGATGTCGAATTATTGATTCACCTAGAGAAAAACTAATTGCAATACTTACTAATAGTTTTGTTCCTTGTAATGGCAGATTTCCTTTTTTAATTACAATTTCTAGTATTTTTATTGCTGGTTTATGTGGTGGATTTACAGGCTCCTTACTTTCTACTTTTACTGTACTTTTTATTATATTACTAGGTGTATTTTTTACTTTATTCATTTCTAAAGTATTGTCAAAAACGATCTTAAAAGGGCTTCCTTCTTCTTTTGTTTTGGAACTTCCACCCTACCGCAAACCACAACTCGGAAGCATTTTAATTCGTTCTATTTTGGATCGAACTTTATTTGTATTAGGAAGAGCAATTGCGGTAGCAGCACCTTCTGGTATTGTAATATGGGTACTCGCTAATTTAACAATTGGAGGATGTAATTTACTTGATCTCATTGCTAATTTTTTTACCCCTCTTGCTCACTTAATGGGATTGGACGGTTATATTCTAACTGCTTTTATCTTAGGAATTCCAGCAAATGAAATTGTCCTTCCTATTCTTTTAATGAGTTACTTAAAAACAAATTCTCTTGTTCGTATAGAAGATACATTTTATATTGGTCAAATTCTAGTTCAAAATGGCTGGACCCTACTTACTGCCATTAATGTAATGATTTTTGCATTATTACATTTTCCTTGTAGTACTACTCTTATTACAATAAAAAAAGAAACCGGCAGTATAAAATGGAGTATTTTGTCTTTTATACTACCAACCATTTGTGGAATTATTTTATGCATGTGTACAACAGCTATTTGGAATTTCGTCCATTTTTTGTGCTAAAGAGAAAACTCTTTTCTATCTTGACTTTTCTTATATTTTTCTATATGATATAGGCAGAAATAAGAAAAGTGGCTTCGCCACATGTGCAGATTACTTCGTAATCGCACAGACTAAGGTAACTTAACCTTGTTACTTCAGAAATTTCTAACGAAATTTCCTACGTAATAAAGAAATAGGAGGTAGAAAAATGGAATTAAAAGGATCAAAAACAGAAGCTAACTTGAAAGCTGCTTTCGCAGGAGAGTCAGAAGCTAGAAATAAATATACTTACTTTGCTAGTGTTGCAAAAAAAGAAGGATATGAACAAATTGCAGCATTATTTTTAGAAACAGCTGAAAATGAAAAAGAACACGCTAAACTTCACTTAAAATATTTAAATGGAATTGGTGACACAAAACAAAATTTAGCAGATGCAGCTGCTGGTGAAAATTACGAATGGACAGATATGTATGACAGATTTGCAAAAGAGGCAGAAGAAGAAGGATTTATGGAAATTGCAGCTACAATGAGAGGTATTGCAGCAATTGAAAAAGAACATGAAGAAAGATATCGTAAACTTCTTAAAAATCTTGAAGATGGAGAAGTTTTCCAAAAAGGAAGTATTGTTGTTTGGAAATGTAGAAATTGTGGACATATTGTAGTTGGTACGCAAGCTCCTTCTATTTGTCCTGTTTGTAAACATCCACAAAGCTTTTTTGAAGTAAAAGCTGAAAATTATTAATACCAAAAGATTCATTTTAACTTTAATGTTTTTTCCAAAAAGAAAGAACAAAGTGATTTTTATATCCTTTGTTCTTTCTTTTTTATTGCTCCAGAAATTTCTGGAGCAACAAGGTTAAGTTTCTTTATTTCGTGCGATTGCGAAGCACTCTGTACATAGGGCGAAGCCACTTTTCTTATTATTTTATATCAACTTATTTTATTTCTGCAATTAGGTCATACTCTTTTGCATCTACAATTTCTACTTGAATAAAATCCCCTGTATGGCATTCTTTTGTATTTTTCACATATACAATACCATCAATTTCTAACATTTGCATATAAGTTCTTCCTATATAATATTTACCATCAAATGTTTTTCCATCAATTAATACTTCGTAACTTTTTCCTATATATTTTTCCTGTACTTTTTGATCAATTTCTTTTTGCAAACTCATAATTTTATGATATCTACTTTTCTTCGTCATAGGATGAATTTGATCTGGTAATCTGGCTGCCGGTGTTCCTTCTTCCTTTGAATAAGAAAACGCACCTAAACGATCAAATTCTGTTTGTTTTACAAATTCATATAGTTCCTCGAATTCGTCTTTTGTTTCTCCTGGAAACCCAACAATAAGTGTAGTTCGAATAATCACTTCTGGAATTTCTTCTCTTATTTTTTTTATGATATTTTTAATACTTTCTCCATTACTCTTTCGATTCATTCTTTTTAGAACGCGATCGGAAATATGCTGAATTGGAATATCAAAATATTTACATATATTTGAATTTTCCTTTACTACTTTGATTAGCTCTTCTGTAATTGTTTCTGGATAAGAGTACAAAAAGCGTATCCATTTAAATTCTTTTATATTCGCAAGGTCTTGTAATAATTCAGCTAGTTTTGGCTTTCCATATAAATCAATTCCATATTTTGTAGTATCTTGTGCAATTACAATAATTTCTTTGAACCCTCTTTGTGCTAAATTTCTTGCTTCTTCTAATATTTCCTCTTTTGGTCTACTGATAAAAGGACCACGAATATATGGAATAGCACAATAGGTACAACGATTACTACATCCCTCTGCTATTTTTAAATATGCTGTCGTTTCACCTGTTGAAATTTCTCTTGTTTGATAGTTTAATTCAAAATGATTTTTTTCTTCTTCTTTTCTTATTGTTTTTTCAATTTCTTCCCACATCTTAGGATATTCGTCAATGGATATAAATAAATCCACCTCTGGAATTGCTTTTATTAATTCTTCCTTATATCTTTGTACTAGACATCCTGTTACAATCAAAAATTTACATTTTTTCTTTTTATATTCTGCCATTTCTAAAATAGTATTAATCGCTTCTTCTTTTGCTGATTCTATAAAACCACAAGTATTAATTACAATTACTTCTGCTTCATTTGGATTATTTACAATAGTATCTTTGTTTTCTTTAAACATTCCAATCATCATTTCGGTATCTACTAAATTTTTGCTACAACCTAATGATACAAATCCGATTTTCATTCTTCTTCACCCTTTTCTATTTGATAATTACTACATATATGTTTACGTGTCATTTCTAATAAATTTAGTTTTGTAAATCCTAAAATTTGTGTTTTTGAACGATCTTGCTTTAAATATTCTTCTAATTCCTCTATTATAATTTTTCTATCTTCTTCAGACTTCATATCGATATAATCAATAATAATAATACCTCCGATATCTCTTAAACGAAGTTGCTTTGCAATTTCTTTACTTGCTTCTTTATTCACCTTTAATATTGTCTCTCCTACGTCTTGTTTCCCTGTATATTTTGCTGAATTTACATCGATTGCAGTCAATGCTTCTGTTTTATCAATCGTAATAAACCCTCCACAATTCAACCATACTTTACGATTACACGCTTTTTCTAGTTGCTCTGCTAAGTCATACCTTTGTAATAAATCTTCTTCCTTTAACTCTAATGTAATATTTACATTTTTCCCTAATTCTTCTAAATCTTTTTTTATCTCTTGATAGGATTCTTTTGTATTTGTTGTTATTCTTTCGATTCCATGATCCATGGTATCCATAATCAATTTTTTTAAGATATCATCATTTTTCTCTATCAATTTTGGATAGCTATCTGTAAGTTCAAATTCTTTTTGAATATAGTTCCATCTTTTTTCTAGTAACTGTAAGTCTTTCAAGATTTCTTCTTCTTGCTTTCCTCTACATGAAGTTCTTATAATTACTCCCATATAATTCGGTAAATATTTTTCTACAATTTTTTTCAGTCTTTCAATCTCTTCTTTTTCTTCTATTTTTTGTGAAATAGTAACAATATTTGTATTTGGCATTAATACTAAATATCTACTCACTAAACTTAAATGAGTAGACACTCTTGCTCCTTTTTTATCATTGCTATCTTTCTTTACTTCTACTAAAATTGGCATTCCAACTCGAATTACCTGTTTAATATCTTTTACCATCTCTTCGTTTTGATTTTCGCTATCTTTTACGATATCTTTCTTTGGTAAAATATCTTTTAAGTGAATAAATGCATTTTTCGTTTCACCTATATCAACAAATGCCGCTTGCATTCCAGGTAAAATATTTCTAACTTTTCCTACATAAATATTTCCTTCTAATCGTTTTATTCTATTGTTTTGCTCGTACTTTTCGATTAATTTTCCATCTTGTATAAAAGCAATTATTCTTTTGTCTTGTTTTTCATTAATAATTAATTCTTGCATCTTTTCTCCCTACTCATTATATTGATTCATTGCTTTATCGATACCATTTTCTATGATTGCTTCAATTGCTTTTGCTGCTTTTTTTGTTGATTTTCTTAATTCTTCCAACTCTTCTTCTGGAACATATCCGATTACATAATCAATAATATTCTCATCTTCTTTTGGTCTTCCTATTCCAATTCGAACTCTTGGAAAATCTTCTCTTCCCATCATTTGCACAACAGATTTCATTCCATTATGAGTTCCTGGTCCCCCTTTTTTTCTAATTTTGATTGTTCCTATTGGTAAATCCATATCGTCATAGATAACAATTATATGATCTGGTTCTATCTTAAAAAAATTCGCAAATTGGATTAAACTCTTTCCACTCAAATTCATAAAAGTTTGAGGTTTTAACAAGATTACCTTTTCTCCCGCTATTACTCCATTTCCATATAATCCTTCAAACTTTGTTTTCTTAACTTCAATTTGATTATGATTCGAAAGTTCATTTATAACATCAAATCCCATATTATGCCTCGTATTTGCATAATCTCTTTCTGGGTTTCCTAGTCCTACAATTAAAAACATTTTGCTCTCTCTCCTATTTATTTTTCTATCCTATTTTAACCTTTATTTACATAATTTTCAAGTATTTTAATGAATTTAACAGTTACCTTGCCTTATATAAGACAATACTGAATTCATTTAAATAAAATTAATTTTTATATTACTCTTTAAAAGAAAAAAACTCTTTATATAATTATTTTTATATAAAGAGTTTTTTATATCAACTTCTTTTAAAATTTTCTATTTGATTTTGATACTTATTTTAATGCCTTTTATAAGTATCTCGATTAATAATTCCTGAGCTAATTACTTGACCATTTTGTTTTACGGTTTTGTATGTAACAGATTTTATCGAAGTTGCTGTCGTACTAATTACTTTTGAACTTAGTTCAACTTGATATTCGTTTTGCTGTCTTAAACCATATAATTCAAATTTCGCAACTCCCCCACTTACTGAACATATAATTTTAATTGGATATTCTCGATTATTTTTAAACTTAAAATCAATTGCTCCATAAACAACTGTCGCATCTAATCCAGGATCTGAATAAGAGGGAACAAATTGATGATTTCTTCTTTCTACAATCTCTAAATTTGCATACAATACAGCATTATATAGTGTAGTAGAAATTTGACAAATTCCTCCTGCTAATCCATCTACCACTTTTCCATCTTGATAAATTGGCGCATCTTTATATCCCGCTTCAATCGTTCTCTTTCCAACTACTTTATTAAAAGAAAACGTCTCTCCTGGCATAACTACAGTTCCATTTATTTTATTGGATGCTAAGATTAAGTTAGTAGTTCTATCTCTATCCCTCGCATTATATCTTGTTGAAAATGAAGAAATTAAATCTGGAAATGCTTCATTTCCAATCATATTTGTTGTAACAGATGGTGCAATATATTTTAGTGGAATACTATACTCTGCTTTTTCCTCTGCTAAAATCGCTTTTGCTTCTTCTACGCTAATTGCAAAATCCACACCGTTTTCATGTGGATGTACCACATAAGGGTTTGTTGTATAATAAGCATCTACTGGTGCTTTATAAATTTCTTGATGTATTTTTTCGATATCAATTTCGTTAGGTGAAGCCTCTTTGGTGATCATTTCCACTTTCTGATCAATATAAGATAAATCTTGAATCGCTTGTTCTATTTTGTTTGTTGTTTGCTCAACATCTACTACCTGTCCTTTAGAGCCTTTTGTTATGATCAATTCGTCTCCTTCTATATAATAACTACTTTGTATTACCGTATCTGGTAACTTAGTAGAAACATCTTCTAATTCTTTTGTTAATATTTCCTGATCTACTGTAAGGATCGGATCAATATTAATATTAGAAACCATTGTTTTTAGTACTTCTACTGTATTAATAATGATATTACTATCTCTTCCTATTTCATAAGCTTTTTCTAATGCAGAATCGATATCAAATCTTGCATTAATTTGCTTTAGATTAACTGTTGTTTCATATTCGTTATGTACTAGAGATAAATTTTCCGACATTTTTTCTTTTATTGCCTGTTCTATTTTATATCTTGCTTCCTGCTTGTTTAATCCTGAAACATTAACACCTTTAACAAATACTCCGGATACAATCTTATCGTTTGATGTACTATATGCTGCAATTCCCATAAAGATTGAGATTATAATCATAAAAAAAGCTGTAATTAATATAACAAAAACTTTCCAATTACTTGATGTATCTTGCAAAATTTCAAAATGATTTTCCTTTTCATTTTTGTTTTTCATATTGTGCATTTCTCCTATCTTTTATTCTTATCTATTCTATTATAATTTCTGTTTTTTTTCTACTTTTTTTTACAATTTTTCTATAATTTCTGTTACTACTTAATATCCAATTTCTTTCTTATATGTTAAATTTTACTAATGATTTACAAAATTTTATCTTTTTTTCTTTACGCCATTTTATTTAACTGATATAATATGAGCTAGAGGTGATCTTGTGGAAAAACAGACTAAATTACTTCGTTACTTAATTCTATTAAAATATGAAAGTATTCGTGCTTTTGCCAAATTGATCGAAGTTCCGTACTCTACCGTTTGTGTTTCTTTAAAAAGAGGAATCGATCGCACTTCAATAAAAACTGTGATTAAAATATGTAGTGCATTAGAAATTAATATTGATGATTTAGTAGATGAAAGATTTGATAAACTTATTTCACCTGAAATAGAAATTTTAATACAGAATGCCAAACATTTATCTAATAATCAAGTGGAAGAAATACAAGATTTTATTCATTCTCTAAACTAAATATTCATTTTCTAAAATAAATTTAACGTCGTTTTATTATTTTTTTAAGAATACTTTTACTGTAATGATTTTGAAGTTATCTATTTTTGTTTAGATAACTTTATTTTTTTGAAAAAAATTTTTATTCTCCCTTTTTTCGACAGACTTTTCACTTTTTCTTTGTTATGCTATTTAAGATACACAAAAGAAAAGGGGGATGATTATTGTGCAAAAAGTAGGTACAATTACTATAGATGTTTTTCGAAAATCAGATAATACAAAAACTTTTGAGATACAGTCAGATTCTGATGATATATTACCTGTCTCTTATGTTATCGAAGATACTTTAAAGAAATATTAGACTAACAAATTGTTAGTCTTTTTTATTGCTCCATTTTTACTTTTTATTACAATTATGTTATAATAATAAATACAACAATCAAAGGAGGCTTTATAGATGGAGAAATACGCAACAGTAGAAATTCTATATCCTACAGGAAAAAGAGTAACTTTTAATCACGTCGCCCTTGGTACAAACTTTAAATTCGGAACAGATGCTCAATACTGTCACTTTTGTGACAAAGATGGATTATGGCATTTTGTTCAGGGTGCTATTGTAACTGTTGATGAAGAAACTCCAAAAGATGCAGAATTTGCATCAGAAGAGGCTGTACCGTAAGGTACAGCTTTTTTCCTTTTTTATTATATATATTAAATTAATATAATAAAAAAAGGGAAAAAATCTTGACATATTCGAAATAAAATGTTATTATATGTATTGCATTTGGGAAAGTGACTTGGGTCAGTAGCTCAGTTGGATAGAGCACAGGCCTTCTAAGCCTGGGGTCGGGGGTTCGAACCCCTCCTGGCTCACCATAAGAAAAACCTTGATTCTAATAGTTATCAAGGTTTTTTATTTTTCTTTTTTATATTCTATTACATCTATTTTTTTACTTTTTTCTGTTGTGTAGTGTGTCAAAAAAGTGTGTCAAAATTATCGTTTTGATATCATATTTTTATCAAAATCAATTTTAAAATATTTACAAATGTTTTTGCAACATTCAACAACTATTAGGTCTTTACCTATTTTTTCTTTTTCAATATCCATAAAAGCATACACTTCTACCTCTTTTCTTTCATCTCTTACCATATCATTTCTCCTTTTCTTTTGTATTAGAATAAGCATACCATGTTTTCATTTCGAAATAAAATCGGATTTCGACAAAACAGGAAAAACCTGTAAAAGAAAATCTTTAAATAGCTTATTCTATCAAATAAAAATTTTTTTCACTTTTTCTTTTTCGACATCTTTTGATATTATTTTACATTTTTTTCTTTCAAAATGTAAGGCGGAACTTTCTTAAATTTTTTATACCGCATTTTTTGTCGAATTTTGGAGAATTTATACGAAAGAGTTGATCTATTATACAAAACTCATTTTTTTGCAAAAATTGGGATTTAGGCTAAAATCGATCTTTCCCTACAACCACAATCTCTCCAGTACGATAAAGATCTGTTATCTTTGTCCCAAGATTTTGTGCAATTACTAACATTTCTATAAATAATATTTTATCTACAGGTACTTCTCCATTTTCTATTTTTGCTAAACGTCTTCTATCTATCCCCGTATCTTCTTCTAATTCTTTTAAACTTATCCCTTTATTTTCTCTAACTTCTTTTATAATAATCTCTACAGTCATAAAAAACACCTCGAAAGTAGTTTTCCCTAAAAACGTTGATATATACGCAAAAAACCGACCCATGAGGATCGTTTTTAAGGCATTTTTATTTTTGAGGCAACATGTTATATTGCTTGATTTTAGTACATTTTCGAGGATTTTTGATGTTTTTTTCTTTTTTCTATAAATCACTTGAATTTTTTGGATTTCCTTGATATACTTATGGTGTCAAAAGAATTGATATTATGTAAATAATATGGTATAATATTAATTGAATCATATTTTTTTCTCTTGTTAATACTAATTAATAAGGTGATTATATGATTATAAAGAATTATAAAAAATTTAATGTAAGGAGGAAATATGTTATGGCTAAATTAAATAAAAGTATATCTATTGAAAATATGTTAATAGATGAAATTGAAAATTCTAGTACTAATGACTGGGATGAATTATGTGATACATGTTTTTCTCTTGTTAAAGAAGCAAATATGACTGATAAAGATATTGACGAAATTGTAAAGAAAGTAAGAAATGGTACTAGATAAAATGAAAATTGTGGTTGATACTAATGTTTTTATAAATGGCTTATTCAAAAACAATGATTTTTGTAAAGCCATTTTTCGATTAAAAAGTTTGAATAAGATTACTTTTGTAATGAATCAAGACATGCAAAATGAATTATTAATTACTTTTGGAAATATTCTTATACAGGCCATTGAAAGGATTGACAAAAGTAAAAAATTCGATATTTTTCGTTTAATGGCGAATCTCTCTAAATGTTTATGGCAAGTTGAAGAAATAGATCATGTCATTAATACTAATTACTGTGTAGAAGACAAAAGTGATAATAAATTTATAGATTGTTGTATTGACGGTAATGTAAAATATTTGATAACTCAAGATGAACATATTAATAGCGTGGCAGATATATTAGAGAAAGAACATAAGATCAAGGTATTAAGCCCTTTCCAGTTTTACACTAGATATACAACAAAACAGTTAGATTAAATTTATCTACTTTAATAAATATTAATTTACAAATATGTTATAAGTTTTTACTTATAATAGTATTTAAAAGGAGACTTATTCTAGATAGTTCTCCTTTTCTCATTTTTTAAGAGGTAGACAGAAAACAATTCCAATCTACCTCTTCGTTTATGATGTATAGCGTATAATTTATATTAACATATTAATTAATGTTTATCAAGATTTATTTTACTAAGCATCCATTTTTTAATTTATTTAATAATTCTACATTTTGACTTGCTGTTCCTTTATAATTAGATATTCCATTTCTAATAGCAATATTCTTTCTATTTGCATAAGAGCTATCTACTCCTATACTTCTTAAAGCATCTACGAGGCTTGTATAACCAGAACTACATTGCTTATAATAACTTGTACTAACATTGGAATTACCTTTTAATATAGAAAGCATTTGTAAGTTTTGTTCTGCTGTTCCTTTATAATTAACAATCCCTAGTTTGGTTGCTAGATCTTTTCTACTAGCATATGAACTATTATAACCCACACTATTTAAAGCATCTACAATAGAATCTCCAGAATATCCACTTAAATTTGGTAAACCACTTTCCTGTGGTGGAGTTGTTACTGTTTCTCCCATATAGCATCTTACCATGTCTAAAAATCTATCCCATCCATAATCTAATGTTCTATGTGGGCAATACTTATTTGCAAAATCTTTATGCTTCTTTACCTTATCTATTCCCCAACCTTTTTCTTTTAATTTAGATGCAATAAATTCTGCTGCATTTTTTTCCGCTTTATCAAATCTATCTCCTCCAGATTTAGAATAACAGATTTCTATTGCTAAACCTTTTCTATTTCCTTCTCCATTTCCACCATCTCCAGCATGCCAAGCATTTCGATTTTCTGGAATACCTTGTATTATTTCCACGTCATCTACTGCATAATGATAAGATACTTTATTATTGTTAGAAACCATATAAGCGATTTCATTGTTAGCACTTGCATCATTTGCTGTATTATGTACTACTATAAATTCTGCATTCATTTCATGTGGACATTTAATATTATATTTGCTACTATTAACTAAATTTTGTCGTACATTTACCATCTATTATTCCTCCTTCTTATCTTTTAAGATATTTCCTAACTTTCCTAGATCTAATCCCGCTTTCTTTAAATTTTCTAATATAGACATTACTTCCATTAGACATATATAGACTGTTATAACTTGTGCAACGGCTTTTAATCCAAAAGCATATTCCACTACATATCCTATTACTATTGCTACAATTAATAAGCATTTATGTAATAATCCTTCTCGCATAACTTTGCTGTCTACGTTTTTGTTTATTACAGCTTGTATATATCCTGTTAAAATATCACATCCACTAAAGATCAATGGCGTTATGATTTGCCAAATAATATTACTAAAAGCTAAATTCTTTATTATTTCTTCCATTTTCCCCTCCGTTTTTATATAAATAAATTAAAGAACATTAACAAGATTAAACTTATTAATGTTCTTTTTATAATTCTTAGTATTTTCATTTTCTATTCCTTATATTTTTATTGTTACTTTTGCATTGTTCCTGTGTTTTTTCTATGGACTCTTATCATCCCATTTGTAACTTCGAACATAATGTCCTCCTTAATCTATCGCTTTTACCGATAAAAATGTATTCATTTTTCCTCCTCTAGTTGTAGGCTGTTTGTTATTAACATCTCCAAAATTCAATGTTATTTTGTCTCCCTCTTGAACATCTACAATTGGGAAATTAACAGTAACGCAACTATAAGGTTTTCCTTCATATGCATTTAGCTTTTCAGCTACAACATCATTGTTTCTCATTATTCGTGGTGAAAAATATACTTGTGCTGAATCTATGTATTCAAAGTATATTTGTGCTTCTACAGAAATTTTTGTTATACCTTCCCCAATAATAACAGCATTATTATCTAAACTTAATTTATCTCCAATACCTATACTAGCTTGTAAACTACATGTTGCATTTTGGCTTGCTATTTGTGCGCCAGTTTGATAAGCTACAATTTCATTTCTTTCTACTGCTTTATTTAGATCAGAAGTTATTTTATTTAAATTTTTAGAATTAATAACAGTTCCCTTCTGAATTATCTCTTCTTCAGGAATATCTTGTATTTCATATCTTACAATTTCTCCTGTTTCCTTATTTTTCAAAATTATATCTTTTGGATTTTGTAAAATTTGATCTTCAAATATCATATTACTTTCTCTCCTTCATTTGTTTTGTTTCATTTTGTAATTCTTCTATTTGTTTTTGTTGCTCTTGCACTGCTTTCCATAAAATAGATGTCATAGTATAAGCATCTATTGCTTGATTATTAGTTGACATTACCTCTTTTGGTGTTTTGTAATTTTCTCCAATAATAAAGCCAATATGTTTTTTAGTTTCTTCTTTTTCTCCTTTATAATTAAAACTATATAGTTCACCATTTTTAACTATATCTAAAGCTTTATCTGTAAATTGTGTTATGTCCCTTTTCTTTTCTTCCAAACTATCATATAAGTACGAATAAGCATGTATATCAGCCAAAACATATAAATCGTTATCTGTAATAGTACGTTGACTATCTCTGTTGAAATTCCAATTTAAACCATCTAAATTAATTAATATGTTGTACGGATTAAATTCAAAATAATTTGTTGAACCACCCACTCCAAATCCAGAAGGAGTAAAATAAGCCCTATTTCCTGAATCGTCTTCAATCCAAAAAGTTGGATTTTCTTTTGTTCCTCCACTTAAGTTTATTTTTCCACCCTTAAATGTACCATTATTACAAGTCATATTACCATTTTTGTCTATTTTAAAGTTATCATTAGCAGAAACAACTCCGTTGATATTTATTTTCTCCGCTTCAATAGAAATTTTCTCAGCGCTTTGATTAATTTTTGAAATAATTTCATTTTCATCAACCTTTTTTCTAACTTCTAAATTTATTTCTTCTGCAGTTTGTTCAATAGAACTATGCATTTCTACCTTAGTAGCATACAAATCATTTGCATCATTTTGTACAAGGTATTTACAATCTATTTCCCAATATGGATATTCTTTTATATATACATAATTTTTACCTTCTAACAATTCAATCTCAAAAGATCCAACTGTTTCTTCAATTGGATCTTTTAAAACTGTAATTATTTTTCCTTCCCTTTGAATATATCTTAAGACTTTTACTTCGCATAAATTAGTATCTACATTCCTTTCAATTACTAATTGATCGTGTATTTCGTTATAATCATTAAGTTGTTCTTCTATTTTAAAGACATATTCCCTTACATTTTCTGAAGGGTCTATTCTCGACTGAGAATCTATTACTAATGTAATCTTATTGTATTCTCCTTGTGTTGTTAAAAGAGAACTTGGAAACAATTTAGAATTTGGATATAGATATAATGGATCTCTACTTTTTCCATACATAATTAGTTTTAAAACTGGAAATGCTTCTGCATTACTCAAAATCAGTTGATAATTTCCACTCACTGTATTAGTAAAATCTTGTACATTATCGACCTTTTGACTTATTTCGTCTAATGTTTGTGTTACTTCAGATATTTTCTCACTATTCTCATCTGTTTCCTGTACTAATTGTGTTATTTTTCCTTCCGCTTCATCTATTCGACTTTGTACTCTTCTATTAATAAGTTTTTGACTCGTTTCTTTTACTGTGGTTTCTTGTTTTTCTTTTATTGCTATCTTGCTACTTATTTCTGCTATAAATCTTCCTTGGAAATCCGCTTCCCCCTGATAAAGTACAGACTTTCCATCTATAATTAGCTTATCTCCTTCGTCTAATGCAGGATCTATTATTGTTTTTCCTTCAAAACTATAAGCTTCAAATTCTTTCATCTGATTATAGATTTTTTCTACTTCATCTTCTTCAATAATGTACATATTCTCTTGATTAATCCATAAGTTATTCCCTGTATCGTCTCCAAATTTAAAACTTTCTACGCCATTCTCGTAGCTTACTTTTGAAATATTATATTTTTCTCCCCATTTATATTCTCCAAATAATTCCAAAGGAATTTCCTGCGAATCTTGATAAAATTGTCTTATATATAATTTTCCATCTCTTCCTATACAAGCAAAACCTCCAGCACATTCTGATATGTAACTTAAATATTCTCTTGCTGTAATTGTATTATCATAAACAGAAACTTTAGTATCTGAGTTAAGAAAAGAAGTAGAACCTATTTCTACTCCTGCTTTCTCACATATATCTTCTAAAACTCGCATTAATGTAGTTGGATATGTTAATTTACTTCCATCATAATTAAATTCAAATTTAGACATATTATCTATACATTTCACTGTCAAAGTATTGTCATCATTATCTGTATAATCATCTACATTAAAAATTCCAATCGGAATCATCTCATATTCATTATTTATTAAAATTCCATAATCTACTTTAACTTGACTAATATTCTCCGTAACTTGGTTTTTATATATTTGTAGTTCTATATATCTACTACTTGTACTACCAAGTTTTAATTCTTCATCATCAAATAATGTTTTTCCTACTTTGAAATCAAGTATATAATTTGGATCTATAAGTACATCATCTATATAAATGTTAAAAACACTCTGTACATTTTCATATATTCTTTCTTTCCATTTTTGACTTGTACTATACATTTTTAGCCTCCTGCATTAATTACAGTTTGTTTTTGAGCTTCTGTTAATTCTTTTTGCATCAAATTAAAAGATACTTTCCATAAACTTTTGGAAGTATCTTCATCCTTCCCAGTTAAGTGCATTTCACTTGTTCTCTGGCTCACTCTAAATTTTGCATTTTCTAATAACCCTCCTTGAACACTAGGACATTTTACAGTTACTATAAGAGGATTCCTATATGTTAATTGTAATAAATGTTCTGCTTCTTCTTCAGTTAATAGATTCCATGTCATTTCTAATTTTAACATTCCTACAGCAATTGGGTTGTCTATCAATGATCCTGTTACTTTACTTGTATAACTGTCATTGTCTGTGTCTTCTATATTATCTTTATATGTACTTGGAGTTTTTTGTACTACTCCATCTACTTTCCATAACATAATCTCTCCTCCTATATTGTAATACTTGCTGTTCCATTTCTTCTATGTGCCTGTCTAATCAAATTTTCCATTTCAACTGCTACTTTATGGCTTCCAAATTGAATAACTAATTGCTTTATTCCTTCATTCCTACTTGAGTTATTATCTTGATATCTTGACATTACTCTATCAAATGTTTCTTCCATAATATTTTGTGGTGTTACAATTTCTGGATTTGTACTTGCTCCTGGATATTCTGCCATTTCTGCTATTGTTGGTACTCTTAATACTGCTCCTTTTGCTAGTCTTGGTAATGATATTGTACTTAATTGCAAACTTATTGGATCTAACCCTATTAATGATCCTACTGCATTAGCAACATCACTAATTCCTCCTAGTACCCAATTGATTCCTTTTATTACTCCATTAACAAATCCTTCTATACCACCTAATATTGCATTTATAACGGATTTAATTGCTCCCCAAATACCATTCCAAACATTTACTACTGTATTTTTTATACCATTCCAGATATTATTCCATACTGTGCTTATAGCATTTAATACAGTTGTTATAATTCCTTTTACAGTTTCTATCACTGTTGAAATAGTTCCTGAAATTGCATTCCAAACTGTAGAAACAACGCTTTTTATAGCATTCCAAATTCCACTAAAGAAATCACAAATACCTTGCCAAGCTTTTTCCCAATCGCCAGAGAAAACTCCAGCAATAAATTCTATTATTCCTTTTAGAGCCTGAATTACTCCTCCCAATATATTCATTATCGAACCTATAACACTGCTAATCGTATTCCATAAACTTTCAAAAATAGGTTGTAGTACTGGCAACACATTTATTACAAACCAATCAATTAATGGTTTTAATATATCATTCCATAATGTTTGTAGCAATGATATTATATTATCTATTAATGGTTTTAAATGTTCGTTGTATAAGTTTATAAATGCATTTTTTATACTTTCTATTGCACCATTCACAACATTTCTTACAGTTTCAAAATTTTGATATAAATAAACTAATGCAGCTATTAATCCAGTTATAGCTAATATAATTAATGTTATTGGAGACGTTAACGCTGAAAATATAACAATTAGCCCATTCAATATTGCTTGTGCTGCATTCCATAATCCAATTGCTGCTACTACAATTGCTATCGCTGCTCCAACAGCTTCTAATACTGTCACTGCCGTTTCATTTTTAGCTATTGATTGTAATGCATTCCCTATTGTTGTTAATAATTCTCCTATTGAAGACATTACAATTTCTAATATTACGCCTGACATCTCAGAAAAACCTGATATTACTGGTTCTAAAAATTGTACAATTCCACTTATCGCTGTCAATACCCCATTTAAAAAATCTTGAAAACCTGTACTAGATACTAAATTTAAAATAGCCTGAGTAATGTCGTTTATCATATTAGCAATACTTTGTATTATTTCTGTTCCATTATTATCATTTTTCCAAGCATTTGTCCAAGCTTGGCCTATTGCTCCTATTGAATTTAAAATATTAGCCAATATTGAATATATTGTTCCATTAGTAATAATATCCTCAATACTTTCCCACATAACACTTACACTAGCCAGTATTCCATTTATTGCATTCTTTGCTGCTTCTACCACTATACTTCCATATTTGTTCCAACTGTCTACGATAGGCTTAAAGAAATCATATAATTTTTGACCTAATGCACTCATTTGACTGTCAGCTTGTGATAAATCAAAACTTGGCGCCACACTTCCTCCGCTACTACTTCCATTTTCTGGATTAGTTACTTGAATGTTGTTTATTTCATCATGTACTCCTGCTAATTGTTTTGTCTCTTCTGCTACTTTCTTTGCACTACTTTCCATCCTTTTATATGATTTTGCGCTAGCTTTTGCAAATATATTTATCCCTGTTAAAGCATAAACCACGCTTTGTATAACCTTCAATAATTGATAAACTAAATTTGTGATAGTCTGAATTACTGGTGCTAATGCATTACCTAGTGCATACTTCATATATTCGATATTTGCTCTTAATTGTTGTGCACCTGCGTTTTGACTCGTAAGCCACGCATTTGCTATTCCACTTATAGCTCCATAAATACTTTCTAAAGAAATAAGTGCTGCTGCATATTTCAAGACGTGTCCAATCCCTTGTTTCATTCCTTTTCCCATTTGAGTTATCTTTGCACTTATCTTACTTGTTATTTTAGGTAATTGATTAAATGTTCCTTTTATTTTTGATGTAACATTTACTAAAGAACTAAAAGTATTTTTTACTTTTTCTACTGCCCTGCTCCATACACTTTGTTTTGTATATATTTGTTGTATTTGTTCTGCTATTTGACCATATTCTTGTTTAGTGGTATTTAACTTACTATTTAAAGTTTGTATTTGTTGCTCTAGTTTTGTTGCTTCTTTAGATAAGCCTTGATATTCTTTATTATCTCCTAAAGCATTATTTACAGTTGGCTCTATTGCTTTGTTCCCTAATTCTACTCCTTCTGGAGTGTATTGTTTCCAAGTATTAGCTTGTATATTATCCATTTCTACATATACTTGCCTTAGTTTTTGTTTTGCTTCTTCAAGTTGTCCTTGATATTTTTCTACACTTGCTCCTGCTTTATCAAATTGACTTTGTAATTGCTTATCCACGCTAGTGTTTTTTACTTCGCTTATTTTTTGTTTTACTTGTTGTACACCCTGTTGAACTTTAGTAAGCATTCCTTTTGTTTCTATGTTGCTCAAATTGCTTTCTACTTGTTTTATCGTCTTTTTTAATTGTGGAACTATCTTCTTAAATTCTATTAATGCTTGTTCAACACTAGCCTGTACAACTATGTCTAATTCTTCTACCGTTATCTTAATCACCTCTTTTCAAGCATAGTAAAAAACACCTACATTTCTGTAAGTGTCTAAAATATTTTTATGAATTATTTTAATAATTCTTTTTTCTTTTTTTCAAATTCTTCTTGAGTTATTATTCCTTCATCTAAAAGTTTTTTAAATTTCATTATTTCATCTGCATTTGAAATATTTGTTTGAATAATATTTGTTTTATATTCTTCTATTTTTTTTAAAATAAAATTATAAATTTCTTCTGACTTTTTAGGAATCTCTTTATTAAAGGCTCTTAATATTAAAGTATTAGGGTCTTTTGCTGCTTCTAAAGTAGTATTTCCTAAAAAACCAATATTTTGCTTTGTTTCTATCGTTCCTGATGTTAAAAATTTTATATATCCATTTGCCCAAATACTAGGTTTTTTATATTCAATGCTTGTTAAATCTTTGTAAAAGAAAGTTCTATCTCCTTTTAATCCTTGTGAAACAAAACCTAATGCTGTGTTTCTTGATATTACGATCCTATCATTATAAACTAATAACATTCCATTTGTGCACTTTAATTGAAATATTTCCACACTTATTCCCTCCAGTTAAATAATACCATTATTTTACAATTTATGCAAGTTTTATTTAAATTTTCTTAATCTTGCTATTTGTTCTTCTGGAGATTGTATTTTTATTTTTGGTTCTTCTTTAAATAATTTAGAAAACATCTTCTTTAATGGAATTACCTTTGGTCTTTTACTCATACTATCTGCTTTTATTAATTTATCTGTTACTGCTTCTTGTAATAATATTTGTATTTTAAAATCATCTAATAGTCTGACCATATTAGTTTTTAAAAACGTGTTTATATATCTATACTCACAATTCCAAAATTCGTCAGGTTTCATATTAAAATAATATGAAAGTGGCTCTAGTGAAAATACTAATTCTTTTAATGTTTTGGTCAATTTGATATTTTCTATTAAATCATCTATGCTCTGTATCCTTGAAACTCTTGCTCTGCTACTTTTGCTATTGCTTTTTCTGCTGAGTTCTTTATAACTTCGTTCATATTCATTGATGATAAAGGACTTGACATCTTGTCTTTTAGTTGTTCCTTTGTCATCTTGCTGTTGAAAAAACCTTCTTTATTTATATCTGTTGCAATTTCTTCAAATATATCCTTATATGTCTTTTTATTTTCTTCCATATAATCATCTATAAAGTCATACACGTCTGTACTACTTTTAAATGAACTTGTTTTGTCTTCATTCTCTGCTAAAATATAAATTATTTTGCTTAAAGCTTCTAAATCAAATTCATTCATAGCTTTAAAATATACATCTTCAAAATTTTTTCCTTCTAATCTTTTAGCAATATCTGCTATCTTTCTTGTTCTTAGTACTAAATTTATTTCTTTATTTTTTGTTTTTAATAGCATTATTATCTTCCTTTCTTTTCTCCTCTTTGCAAAAAGGAGAATGTCTTTTTCAGACATTCTCAAATATATTTATTTCTTCTTGTTTTAACCAGCTGATGTTGGTAATCCTTTTGTTTCAGAAACTTCTGTTGATTTGTATAATGTTATCGTTTCTTGTAACATTTCATCAACAGCTAAGGCTGCCATTCCGAGTCTTACTTTAGCTTGGAAATTAAAGCATACTGGCTTTTGTGGTGTAGTTGCTGTTTCTTCTGGTAATAGTATAAACCAGTAATAATCTTTTGTTTTGTCTAAAGCTTTTAATTTATCATGCTGTGCTTCTGTAAATAATATTGGTATTGCTATTGCATCAGCACTTCTTCTTCCTGGTACTTGTCCAGTATAATCTGTATCTAATGCACTAAATTCTATTCCTTCTGGTGCTGGATCAAATTCTGGTATCTCTTGTACCCAAGCTACTTGTGTTTTTTCTCCTGTTAACTCCGTTGCATAATATAATTTACTTAACATTGTTGAATATGGTGTTCCATTTTCCATTTAATTTCCTCCTATCTTATATAACAAAACGAGTTCGTTAATACATTGTAACGAACTTCATATGTAGTTATAAATTTATATTTTTTTGTTATTTGGTCAAAAACAATAGGACTAGAATTAGTCCTTATAAAATTTCTTTTTTGTAATTTTTTATCAGTATTATCTGCCATTTCCATGCATATTCTTTGCTTATTATCCCAATGTTCAATACTAACTTGAAATGTTTTTCTTATAGGAATTGCATTGTCTGTATTATTCACACTTTCAAGTGGTGTATCTATAACCCTACATGGGAATATACTTTCTGTTGTAGGTGTAGTTAATACCACTTCAGTATTTGTTCCTTCGTTGTCTTGTATTGTAGACAAGTCATCATGTAATAAATCTGACATATCTTTTGTACTAAACTCATAAATCATTTGCAAACTCCTTTCAACATTTCATATATTTGCTTTTCTACTGTTTCTATATTATTGTCTCTTGTCTTAAACTCTGCATCACTTAAGAAGTGATTTGGAGCTTGTCCATGAGCTATATAAAACTGCATTCCTTGTATTTCTACTTTAGGAAATCCTAAAGGCTTTTCTACTTTATTTACTGGAATAAACCATTCTGTATATCCACTTTCTATAAAGTGCTTAGTAGTTCCAACATGTTCTTGCTCTGCATACTTGCCGAGTTCCAAAATATTCAAACCATAAATAAGACTGACCACTACTCATAAATTTAGTAGGATCAGCATATACTCTTCCTTTTATTTGTCCTGTAGATAAATCTACTCTGTCTACTATAATACCTTCTTTATTATGTCCTTTTTCTAACCTTATAGCTTCTGTTTGCAGATTTTCTAATACTTCTTCTATTCCACTTTTTATTGCCTGTGGAAGTTTCTTTTCTATTTGTTCAAATCTTTTAAAGTTATGTTTTGCTTTTATTTTACAAGTTATCTTAATCGCCATTGTATTTCTCCAATTTATATAAAGTAGTGTTGCCTATTTTAGGACAATCAGTAACGGTATAATCTGGTATAAAACTGTCAAGCTTCGATATGTCTTTTAATGATATTCCATTTCCTTTTTGAATATCATATTCCATATCAGTTCTTGCATTTTCTATACCATAATCTACTTCTCCTGCACTATTTCGATCTAGTTCATTCAAATCTTGTTGTAAATTAAGATATGCCATATCTTTATATTTCCATATTTTTTTTATTTCACCATGATCACTTACTTTTTCATATTTAGATATCCATACTTCTGTTAGATCTTTAAGTAACATTATTTAATCCTCCTTAGACCAGATTTAATGATGTTATTTCTTAACTTATCTATGATATCTTCAAACGAACTAGACATACTTCCTTCATTTCTACTTGTTAACCCCTCTGTACCTCTTGCGAGATATTCAGCTTTTACTGCTTTCTTTATGTATGGGAATAATTTTTCATCATCTTTTGGTCTATTAGAAATATCTGAGGCAATAGAACTAACTTCCTCTAATATTTCATTTAAGACTTCTTTATCTTTACTTCTATAATTTGAACCTAAATCTGATATTATCTTGCTAATATTATTGTTATCTGTCATTCTATTGCCTTCCTTTCTATTCAAATATAGCATTATTAAATGTTAATGTAACTACATTTTCATCATCTACTAAAACTTCAAATTTAGCTGTCTTAGTAACTCTAAATACATTATCTTTTTCAAATGGTATATTTTCTTTTGTTGCTGTACCATTTTTCTTAAATGTCATAGTAGTGCCTGTTTTTTCTAAACTAAATGGGAAGAAGTACCCAGATTGCTCAGTAACATTAGACGAATTAAATCCTGTATATCCAGTTACTTTGTGAAAAGTACCTGTTACATTACCATTTTCATCTACTTTTACGTCTGTACCTATCATATCTAATACTTTCTTTCCATATAGCTCTGTATCTTGACTTGGTATTGTCACATTTTCATTAGTTACTAGACTGACTTTTTTTTTACATAAAAAATAGTATCTTCCATTAAAGCTTTTGTTCCTTTATATAAGTAATCTTCTAAAGCAACCGCATCATCAAAAGGTACTTTTTCAGCTGAATACTCAGATACATAATAAGGTTGAGCAATCGCTCCATCCATCATTACAACAGCTTCAACATCTGTTGGTAATCTGTTTGACTCATAAACTCTGACTGAGTCATACATACCAATAGCTTGTTCTTTAGGATCTGTACCATTTGGTAATTCATCTAATATTTTTTTCATAGCTTTTCTGTATGTGCTATTTACTACGATTACTAGTAAGTCTGACTCAATTCCATCAATAAAGTCATTTTTTAAAGTTCTAGCTCTTCCTAGTAAATCATCAATTGTATCTTGTACATTATCCTTAGGTGTTACTTCTGTTCCTTCTGTTACTTTAGCAAAGAACTCTCTGTCTAAATATCTTATAATAGCTGATTGATGATTTACTTTTCTTCTTTCTGCCATTCCATCAATACCATATAATTTAACATCTTTTCCTTGTAATTCTTCTACAATTTCTTTATCAGTATCAATAACTACTTTTACTGGTTTGCCTTTTACTGCATCACCTTTTCCAGCTTTTCTTGCTGTTCCTTTGTCTTTTAATTCAGCATTTACAAATCTTTTATATTCAATTACTCCACCTTCTGGAGTTCCTGAACCATTTTTAGCTTTTATTTGCTCAGATACTGCTTTTGCTGATACATTTTCTAATACTCCACTTAATACTTGTTTTAAATTATCTTTTGTTGTGCCATCTTGTAGCATTATATTTAATGCTTCTTGTGTAATTTGTTCACTTGCCATTTTAAATTCCTCCAATCTATTTTTTAATAACTTGCTCTAGGTATTTCTTTCATATTTGATTTTTCAATACCTGTCTTTGATATAGGTGTATCTTCTTTTAACCTTTCATTTACGGCTTTTTCAACTGCTTTATTAAACGCAATAGATATTTCATCTATTTTTGTATTTATTTCGTCAGCTTTTGCTGTACTAAAATTAAAGAAATTTAATAAAGATACATCTAATCCTTTTTCACTTGCTATTTTTAATGCTTGTTCTTTTAACTTATAAGCATTTAATTCAGCAAGTGCGTCTGTTTTTTCTCTTTCAGCTTTTTGTGCTTGATATTCAAGCTTTTGTTCTTTGTTCATTTTTGCAAGTTTTTCAGCTTCTGTCTTTTCATTATCCATAATTTCTTGCCAGTTTGTTTTAGCTGTTTCAATTGCTTTTTGAACTCTTCTATCAAACTCAGCTTGATTTTTACTATCTTTTAAAAACTCATCAAAATTACTTAAGTTTTTTGCTCCTTTATCATCATTTTGATTTACGTTTTGGTTTTGTTGTGTATTTGTTCCCGCTGGTTCATTGTTTGCCCCAGTATTAACATTTACATTTTGGTTTTCTCCTTCCATTTCTTGCTCCTTCTGCCCCAGCCATTGTATTTCTACCCCAGCCATTGCTTTTTAAATTTCGTTTATTTTATAAAGCCTAACTACGATAAAACGGCAACAAAAAAAGACGCACGTCTGCGTCTTGATTTACAATTATTAAATTTTAATGTCTAATAGATGAATTTCATTCCTCTAGAATTTTCTTATATTTATTCTTGTTTTTCTTGTATTCCTCATATTGCTTTTTTATTCTTTCTGGTGCATTTTCTTTTAATCTAGCATATCCATCAATATCTCTTTCATAGGATATCCATTCTATCCATTCATTATTTATCAAAGGTTTAATTTCAAATCATCTCCTTCATAATCTTTACTATTTCTTTACTTAAAGTATTAGATTTCTTCTTGTTACAATAATAATCTGCAAATGCTTCTGCTATCATTTCTGAGCTATCTGTTAAAGCATAATTTGAAATACTATTTATCATTTTCTCCTTTTGCATCATATCACGTATTTTTAAATTATTGAAGGCTTTTTCTACTATTTTATCTGTTGTTATGTTATTATTATAATCAAATACCATTGCTTTCAGATTATTTTTATTCAACTTCTTTATAATTTCGAAACTAACCATATGTCCAGTTTCATGTACTCCTATATCTTTATAAGAAGTTCCTTTCGGATTGTCGTGCTTCTTTGTTCCCAAGTCATAAGTATCTTTTATTTTGTTGTTGAAAATATTTTCGTTTATTTCTAATATATATTCTTTTCTGTTTGTAGGCCTTATTGACATTGCTGAATTATCATTTTCTTTTGTTACTTTATATTTTATGTTTCTACTTTTAAGAATAGGAAAATCCTTAAATACCTTTTCCATTTTTTTAAGGTTGCTTAACAATGCTGTTTTATTAATTTTACTTAAAGCTTTATTTGTTAAAATTTTAGCTCCTTCAATAATCAGGTTGCCTCTACTGTCAAAAGTAATATTTTCTTCTTTAACTGAAGATGAAACATATTGTATCATGCTTCTACACCAATGAAAGTGATGTGAAATAGGTGGTAAGTTTAATCCTGTTACAAGTCCAAAGCATTTTATTTTTTCTATTCTTAAGTCTTTCTGTGTTTCTCCATAGTATCTGTTAAACTCATTCTCCTTATTTATATAGAATAGTTGACCATCTAAGCTATGGCACATATCTGTTTCCTTACCGTCGATTACTGCAATAAACCTTACTTGAGCATCATTATCTATTTCTTTTATCCCTTCCACTTTAGCAAGGTTATTTACTCCAATTAATTGTGCATCTATATCTCCTGATATTTTATCTCCTTTTATATTAAGCTTAGAATTGTTTTGTCTCTTAATTACATTTTGATATATATCATTTGTTATATCTGGTTGTTTTTGTTGCTGTAAATCGATTGTCATTTGTCTATATATTTGTTGTGCGTTAAATTGTATCGTTGCTTGTATATATTGTTCAAATACATAACCTTTTACATTTGGTTGGTCTAATAAAGCTAAAAATAAAGCCAATTTTAAAACATTTAATGACTTTCTTTCTTTTTTCGATAATGTATTATTTACTTCTTGTTGCCCTTCTTGATAGTAATAATTTGCGTCATCATACATTATATCTAATTCTCGCTCTTGTATTTTGTTTTGCTCTTCTATATAAGCCCCATATACAAGTAATTCTAGTATTTCACTATTCTTTACTCTTGTTCTACTGTAAATATTCTTTGCTAACATTCCAAAATATCCTGTTAACAGTCCTTTATCTTTCCATTCAGTTATATATGTATTAACTCTATCTTTTGTTTTTTTATCTGCTATTTTGTATAAAGTATCAAAATCAAACTTAAAAGTGTCTATTATTTCTTGTAGTCTGTTTTGTGTTTGCTTACTTGTTTTTAAGTATAATTGTTTTAACTCTTTCATCTTTTGGTCGTGGTACTTCCAATTATCCATTTACAACACCTCACTTTGTTACGGTGTCTGACTGCTTAATATTATTTTGTTTTACTTCTTGATTTTCTTTCATTTTTTTATTGTCTTGACTTTGTGTTTGTTGGTTTTGTTGTTCTGTATTTAATTGTGCATTACTTGTATCTTGTCCCATCTTTTGCATATTTTCTAAATTTTTTTCTATATTGGCTTCATTCTGCATATCCATTTCTGCTAGTTCTGCTTCGCTATCTAGATCATAAGGTAGGTGCTCTATTACTGTTTTGTCTGATAATAATCCTCTTAATTTTAGCCAAGCATTTACGACACTTTCTGTATCTGTTGGTAAATTCCTTGTAAGAATTATTTCTATATCTCTAAAATCATATTGTTTATTTTTCTTTAAATTTATTCTTTCTGTAATCATTCTCCACATTCTTAATAATTCTGCTTTAAACAAGTGATCTGCTTGTTGTAATACTTGTTCAAGTGGAAAAAATTTCTTTTCTAACGCACTAGCATTGTCTGCATTTGTAAAACCTTGATCCGTTACATTTGGCACACCAGATATCATTAATGCCATATCTAAACAAGTCTTCTTATGATTTTCAGAAGCTGTATCATTTATATCTTTTGTTACCCAATCTATATCTCCACTTTGGTCTGGTGTATAAAATACTTTTGCATTTAATATTGCTTCATCTTCTTTTTTTCTTGCTGGATTATTTATCATTATAGGTTGTCCATTGCTATCTACTTGTGGTTGTCCGTCTTTGTCCGTAGCTTGTATTATTGCTTCATTATCTGGAGTAAAACCTGTTATTTTTAATTTAGCATTATCGTTATATTCAAATGTATTGGCATTGTTTCTTATTACTTGCTCGTGTTTCTTTATTAAAGTTATTACATTTTCAAAGAAGCCTAAACAATCTGGATTTTCTACTGCAAAACAAGGAACATCATTCCACAACACTTCTTTTTTGCTATCTTTGACTTCTGTAAATTCGTATTTAACATTTTGATTTATATCTTTCTTTTCTATTCCATCTACATATTGCTTTTTATAGTCTTTTGTTATTATTTCTAAATGCGTTTCTATGCCTCCAGAAGCAGTATTTTCGAACCAAGCTCTTAATAGTCCTATCTTTTTCTGTGGTGTTTCATAATTCCATATTGCTACTGTATTTAAACTAGATGTATGTGCATAAACTTCTTCATTTTCGTTATTCTCAAATACTAAACCATAACAAGCGCCTGTTGTTATATAATCTTTTACACAGTCATAGAAAAAGCTACCATTGTCATTATATTTTGTAATATAATCAATGATAGCTTGAAATTCATCTGGATCATTTTTATCTCCAAAAATCTTATCAAATATTTTCTTTAATATATTTTTTTGTGTGTCATTTATTTTTCTTACTTTATACTGTGGCTCTTTACCTCCAAAATAGCCACTTGCTATAATAGTTATGTAATATTCTAATGCTACTACTACATCGCTTTTATCATATTTCCTTGTAAATCTGTCATATAAATACTTTCTATGCATTAGGATTGGTAATGCTTTTCCCCACAATATATTTATGTTATTATTTATATTTTTTCCACTTAGGAAGTTATTTTGATATTGTATTCTTTCTATTACATCCATATTCTTCTCCTTAAACAATATTATTATATCCAAAACTTATTGTGTTTGGCTTTGGATGTTCATAAACTCCTGTCAAACAATCCTCTGCATCATCATGTTCATTTTTTCCACTTCTTAAATAATGTTTTAAATGTTTTGCAAATTCTGGCCATCTATCTTCCCAATTTAATGGAAAATATATATTATTCATAACAGCTGTTGAATTGCTTAATATTCTTGCTATTTTGTTTTCACTTTGATGAAATGGATTGATCTTTGTATGATAGTTCTTCAACTTCTTTAATTCTTCTTTTACATTTCTTGCGAATCCCCTTCCACCATTATTACTTTCTATATTTGCATATCCAACTTTGTCTTTAGTAAGCATTTGAGCTACTGTTGGCTCCGTTGTTTCCATACTTTCTTGGGTATAAATAACATCTAAAATATAGTATGAATTATTATACATTTGATAATCTATTGAGCATAAATAATCTTCTCCCTCATCTGCTGTATCTGTATAATTCATAATATAGTGTGCTGGTGGCAACTTATCATATGTTTTAAACCCACTATATAATCTATTCTTAACATCTATTGGCTCTTGCTGATAATTTGCATATATAATGTCTTTGTTCATATTCTTAGTTTTAAGTAAATAATCTTCTTTATTTAATATTTCATTGCATAACATTGATCCATCTTTTTGTACTGCTTGATAATTAATATGTCTTACATTATCAAAGTTTTCTAATACATAACCTGCTAAATCGTTGCTAGCCCATCTAGTCATTATTATTATTAACTTGAATCCCGTTTCAGTTCTGGACATCATTGTATTGTTAAACCAGTCTATTTGCTTTTGTAATACGTTTTCATTGTAAGCTTCTTGAACATTTTTGATTAAGTCATCTATTATCATTAATGTACATCCAAAACCTGTTGCAGTTCCTGTAGGTGATGTTGCTAAGTAATTTGCTTGATTACTTCCTTCTAATGCCCATTTATTTGCACTAGCTTCACCATATTTTATTTTTGTATTCGGAAATATATCATTATATACTATTATTCCTTCTGTTTTCTCTGATGCTATTGTATCTCTTACAGACTTTGCAAATGTTCCTGACAGATTTTCGTTATATGATCCTGTCATTACTTTTTCATGATTATTTTTTCCAAATACCCATTCTGTTAATTTCCCTGCTGTTCTAGATTTCCCATGTCTTGGTGGTAACGTCATAACCATTATCTTATCTTCTGGCTTTGTGCCTTCGTAAAAGCCCTGTAATTGATTGCACATATCCTTTAGAAAGAACCTATCCTCTTTATAAAAATCTGATGCAGTTAATTTACAATATTCAAAAAAATCACGTCTAGCTAATTCTAAACGTGCTTGCTTTTTAATTTCTTCTTTTATTTTAGTATTTATCATCATTTATCAACTGCCTTAATTCTTCTGTTGATAATCCTTCAAATGGATTGTTTATATTTCCACTATGTTCTAATTGCTGTTTATCTGTCCAACCAAAATTGTTTTTTAAATTAAATATTATACCTGTTGTAGAACTATCTGTTATTAAATGCTTTTCTAGATAATTTTCTACTTTTAGCTTTGCCTTTTTTATAGTGTCGGAAAATTCAGAATTTTTGGCATATTCCGCTAATGTATCTCTACATATATCTAAAGCTAAACACAATCCAGTAACTGTATAAGGCTCATTCTTTTTTTCACATTCTTTGAAATACATCTCTATTTTCTGTTGCATTATTTCTACTTCTGTATATTTCTTTGGTCTTCCTGCTTTCATCTTTTCACCTACTCTTTGTACTGTATAATTACTATTAATAACATTTCTAATAACTTAATTCTTCCTCTTTTGATAATCTACACACTTGTATTCTATACAATTTGCTTCTCCATCTACTGATATTACTATTCCACAACCTGTATAGTTTTCTTCTTTGTAATGTATACAATTTGGGCATATTTCTTCTTTAAATTTCTGCATATTTTCTTGATTACTTGGCATATTAACCACCTCTGTTTAATTGGTTCAGGAACCTAGATTCGAACTAAGAATAAATGGGTCAAAGCCATTCGTGATACCTTTTCACTATTCCTGAATATAAAAAAAGAGCAAACATTTAAAACGTTTACTCTTATAGGGATTGTAGTCTTGGGCTTGGATAATTATATCCGACTACATAAGATGCATTATAGTATAACCTTTTATATTTGCAATTTAGTTCAAAACTTTTATGTTTTGCTTTTATTGCTATTATAATTATAAATCATCAGGATCATAATTGCATCCAAATTTTATCACAATTTTATCACAATTTTATTAAATTCCTGTATTAATTATTTCCAGCATACTTTTCATCGCTTCATCTCTAATATTTAACAATTGATTTATTGATTTTGGTTTATTAAACTCTTCATAATACTCATTTGCTACATAATCCCATTTTGACTTTTCAAAATAATACGACTTTATAATAAACCTTTGTTCATTCGTTAATTGATTTATCATGTTTTTTACTCGTACTATTTTTTTATCTAGTTCCGCTTCTAATTTATTACATTCTAATATCTTTCTCTTTAAATATGATCTATCTTCTTTGTTAATATGTTTTATTTCTTTTTCATATGTCATAGCTACTTTTGATGTTTTGTCAGACACATTATTTGTATTACTATGTAAAGTATCATACCCTTGTCCTTTTAATTGCATACTTTCAATAACTTCTTTTTCACTTTCTTCATACACCGTTCCTGCATAATTCAGTCTTTCTTCATATTCCTCTTTTTTTAATCTTATTTCTGTTAACTTAGCTTCGTTTTTAGGATGTTCTTTTAACATTTTCTCGGCATCTTCTTTTATATATTGCATATATCTTTCGTACCTCCTACAATTTTAATTTTTCTAATTCACTTTTTAATATATCTATATTTTCATTTAGTAGATCTTTTTCTTCATATACCAGTAAACAACATATACTATTATATAAATCATTTACTTTCTTTATTTGTTCTTCTCTATTCATTTGTATTCTCCCTATTCTCTTATCATTTTCTGCAAAAAATTTGCTACTTTAAGGTAGATCTCTTGAGCTTCTCCTTCTGTATGTTTTACTAATGTTTCATATTTTTTTAGGTCTTGCTTTAATATATTTTTAATTCCTTCTTTCACTTTTTATCACTCCACTTCTACTGTATAACAGTTTGCTTGGTACTGTTCTTTTGTTAGTATTGTTTTAATTTCATCATTCTCACAAGTATCATCTGGTATCAAATGTGTTTCATCAACAAATATTAATTTTGGATAATCTGGAAATCCTTCAAACATAGCAATATGTTTTACTTCTCTTCCATTTACATAGTCTCCTACTTCTATTAGATCTATTATGTTTTTGCTGTGGTTTACTACATATTCATCTACATATTCCCATGGAATTTCCATCATAGGCATATTTTTTAAATCATAAACGTCATCATCACAATCGACAGAATATTTATCTAAAACATCCGTAACTTTTGCTATGACTCCATCTTTAGTTCTTACATATTCTCCTACTTCAATATTCATTTATTCTCTCCTTTTAAGTATCTATAAACAGTTCTTTCCACTATGCTTAAAGCTTCATAATTAGTTATAAATCTTCCAGAATGTCTATGTCTTACACTACTTCTTATTATTTTAATTTGCATATTATATTCTCTTCTGTATATTTCTGCTATTTTGTTCTTACTTAATCCACTTCTCCATAGATCTATTATCTTTTTCTCTTTCATACTACACCTCTAAGATGTAGTATTTACTTTTATTTTTCTAAAAATTCTTTAAACTCTATTCTCCCCTATAGGATTTTCAGTCCTCTGCTCTTGTTGTTTATTCTCCTTCCGCTTCTACCTTCTTTTCAAAATATTGTTTTACTTCTTCTTTATTTAAATATCTCATACCAAACTTTGTTTTTGGTTTAATATCAAAACTTTCTATTTTCATAGTAGGTTCTGGAATTTTTAATTGTTCTGCCATTAAATCTATTTGCTTTTTAAGTTGCATATTTTCTTTATCTGCTTTTACTGTATTATCTAATGCTTTTTGATATAAGTATTTATATTTTTCATTTTCAAATACTAAATTCTCATATATTTCTTCGTGTTGTTTATCTATATTTTCTTTATATCTTTTAAATCTAATTTTTTGATATTCTTTTCTACTTTTTATATCTTCATTTTCTTTTTGTAGTTTAGTTATAAGATTTAAAGCTGTTTCTATTGCTTCTTTTTCTTCTATACTTAAACTTATTGTGCCACTGCTATAAAACGAAGAAGTAACATTAAATTTTATATTTTTAATTTTTTTTACTATCTCAATAGCTTTCTTTTCTTCTTCATTCATATAATCCATATCTCCTCCAATTCATATCTACTATAATAATTATAATAATCATAATATCTATTAACATATTCTAGTTTTTCTATTGCTTCTTCTTGTTCTTTGCTACTTTTCATAATCATACCTCCATATAAATCCTCCTGCTGTTTTATTTTTCTTAGTTAAACACATTGATATTGCTGAGCGTAATATTTTTGTTTGTTTACTAGCTTCAGTTATGCTAAAATATTCTTTAACAAATTTATTGTCTTTTGTATATTGCCTTATCTTTTTTGACTTATAATGCTTTTCTCCTTTTACTGGTTTTATCAAATTGTTTTTTACTGCATGTTGTATATTTTCTTTTGGAGTTACCCATTCCAAATTGTCAACACAATTATTTTGTTTATTTCCATCTTTATGATTTACTTCTTTTTTGTTCTCATTATTTTTTATAAATACTTCTGCTACAATTCTATTTATTCTGACATGTTTTGTTTTTCCGTCTTTATTTAACGAAACTTGATAATATCCTTGATCGTTTACCCCTGGTTTTAAGACTCTACTTTTTATTTTTGATTTTATAAACTTATATCTATGTAAACTTTTTATTTTTCCTAAATTGCTTACTTGATATAAACCTTCATATCCGTGGTATATCTCTCCATATTTCTTTAGTCATCTACTCCCCTTCTTTCAATTCTTCTACTGTTTTAGTTGTCCATATTGCCAAAACTTTATAGTCTATTTCTGTTTCTGGCGGTATAAAATCTACTATTAATTTTTCATATACATAATTCCATCTATCTTCTGGTGCTTTAAAACCTAAACTATATTCTATGTCATCAATTCCTGCTTTTATTTCGCTATATTCATTATCTTCTCCTAAAGCTCCTTTTATTTGTTTTAATACATCAAATATATTTCTCACTTTATTTTTCCTCCTCTATTTTCCTTCCACACATAGGGCAATAATTATTCTTTATTTCTAAAAATTTTATTCCTGTTATATCTTCTAATTGTTGTCTTAATGCACCTTCGTAAGTTAGTGGTTGCATTAAATCTTTCATTATTTTTCTTTTAACTATATATATTTTTGTATTGCAATATTCACACATATTATTTATCCTCCAATAACATTCTTTCTATTCTTTCCAATAAATAAATTACTGCATGTACATTATAACAATTGCCTTTAATATCTTCTTTTTCCATTCTTTCTTTAATATTTTCTATTGTTTCTTTTACTCTTTGTTTTGGTATAAAGCTATTCATATATTCTTCAAATTGCAAATTATCTAAATCGCCCCATTGCTTAAATTCTAGTTTTGCTTCTAACTCTTTTATTCTCTTTTTGTCTTGTTCTCGTTCTGCTAACAATTTCTTGTGTTCGTCTATTAATCTGTCTACATGTTTCTTTTCCACTAGTCTCATTTTTGTTCCATTCTCAAATGTAAATCTATAATTTTTGCAATAATTTAATATATCATCTATTGTTTCTGTTCCATTATTAAATCGCTCATTTATTTTATTTATATCCTCTTCTATATCCATCCTAATTTTATTTACCTTCACTTTCTCTAATATTCCTGCTTCTACATATGTTATCTTTTCACTACAATTTTCTTCTTTATCTCTTCTAGA
>DVNH01000017.1 GCA_018714565.1 Candidatus Merdicola faecigallinarum
TATTCCATTGCAGAAATGCTTTCTTTCGGTGTAAATACAATTGATCCAATTGCTCCACATGGTGCAACCGTTCCGTCATTCTCCTTATTTAAGTCTGCAAATGCCGGTTCTGCTCCATAGCCTCCTGAATATCCTTTTGGCCCTAAGCTTGGCGTTAGGCCCCATGAATTTTCTCCAAATGTCCTGAATTTTTTCTTTTCATTAATACAATATTTTCGATTTGCTTTCGTTGCTTTTATTGAATTTTCAAACCAATCGATTCCCTCTTCATCTTTTCTTCCTCTAAAATCAATCCATGCATGAGAGAATTGATATGTAAATAGCGTTCCACAATAAGTATGTATAATATCCTTTATTTCACCATAATCTGCTTTTGGCTTTTGAAACTGGTGGTATACCACAGGATCTACTGAAAAATTTGGTGAAGCTACTGCAAGTATATATAGCATTAATTGCTCTGCGTACATATCCCATTTTCCCCAAAATCCTTGTTCTGGAGAATATCCCATATAAAATTGATTTGTCTCTGAATTTAAATACCACTTCCAATTTATTTTTAAGTATAATTTATTCGCTTTTTGTTTTATCTCTCCTCCAAAATATTCTCCACATGTAATCGCACCACAAATAAAAATGGCAGTATCAATAATAGATAACTCACAATTCCATTCTCTTTTTCCTGTTTCCATATTTACAAAATGATAAAAAAATCCGTTTTTCCCTTCTACATAATTTAGAAAAGTATCTAATGTATGACTTGCCCTTTCATAAGCCCTATGAAAAGAAATCCATTTATGTTCTACTCCTACTACTAACGCTGCTAATCCATATCCAACCGATGCGATACTTGCTATTTCGTCTGCTAATTTACTTTTATCTCGGATTAAACCATAACCTTTACTTTTTTTATCTAAATTTACCTCTTTCATAAAAAAAAGAAAACTCTTTTTTAGTTCTTTTTTTATTAATTTCGTCCCATATAACTTAAAAATTGGCATAATTTCACATCCTTATTTCTACTCTTTTTCTTATCGTAGAGTAATTTCTTAATTTAATTATATAAAACGATATCCCTTTAATTCAATGGAAAATATTTCTGGTATCAATCATTTAAGTTACATTCATTTACTTCTAAAATGATGAGAAAGAACTATACTTTTTTTCCATTTTATGGTATACTTAAATTGGTCACTATATTGTGCATAAAAAGGAGGTTTCCAAATGAACAATACTTGTAACTGCGGAGTTAAACCTTGTGGCAAACGGCAATGTTGTGGTTCCTGCTTAAGAAAGGAATCCTGTGTACATGTATGCCGTTCCTGTGTTCCGAAAAAGGAAAATCCTAAAGAACAAAAAAAATAGTACACCCTAAAAAGGGCTTCCTGTAAAAAGGAAGCCTTTTTGGTTATTGTTTCTATTTATTATGATTCTTTGCTTTTTATTATTAATTGATTCATATACTCTTCTTCTGATGGTGGTTCTGTAAGATCGATCACTACACTAAATCCTTCTTCTTTTAATCTCTCCATATCAGGCTTTTGAACATCTTCCTCTGTTACGACGTCTTTTTGATATTTATAATATGCAACAGTATCATAATTTGCCTTTACTACTTCTGTACCTGGATAGAACTCTTTTTGATTTCCGTATTCAATTGCTCGAATTGGTAAATAAGTTTCTTTATCAAACCAATATTCATTTTCTCCTAATTTTATTTTATAATATTCCTTCCCATAATCCTTTGTATCAATTCCAACCACTTGCATCATTACTGGAGCACACATACCATAGATAAAATTTCCCCATATGTTATCTGTATCTTGTTTTATAAAAAAGCTATGAGACGGATTTGCTTTTTCTGTTTCTTTTGTAGCTAATACATAATTATATTGACTTGCTTGTTTTAAAGGTTCGAAAAAGATATCAATGTTTTCTTTTTCTCCCACTGTTCGATATTTTACGCTCTGAATATGATATTGATTATCCTCTTTTTTATAAGTTCCCCATTCTTCCTTTATCACTCCGCCTTTATTCCATATCTTTACACTTGTAGTTCCTTCATCATTATTTAATAATTGTTCTTCTACATAAAAATTGTCACTTTTTATTAGGTTCTCCCATGCATTTTGGATATTATGTAACAAAATCGTATTATATAAATAAATTCCTAGTAGAATGATAACAACACACCCTAATAAGCTTCCTATTATTTTTACCTTTGTTTTTCTTTTTATCTTTTTTAAATAGTCAATTTGTTTCTTAATTTCGATTTCTTTTTCTCCAACATTTTCTTTCATATTTTTATATTTTATCTGACATTCTTTACATGTTCCCAAATGTTGTTCTACTGTTTTCTTGGAATATTCATTCAAAATATTATCAATATAACTTGGTAATAAATCTTGTATAATTTCACATTCCTCTTTTTTACTCATTGTTTTTCCTCCTTTATTTTTTGTTTTCCACGATAAAATGTAACTCTCGCCCAGTTTTCACTCTGGTTCATAATTTCCCCAATCTCCTTAAAAGTTAGATCTCCTGCTATTTTCAGATACATTACATTTTTTGTTTTCTCGTCCAATCGCTGAATTTTTCGAAAAATTTCTAGCTTTTCCTCATTTTTACAATATAAATCTTCGATGGTATCGTTTTCAAATAATAGATCGGAATATTCTTGAATTTGAACTTCTTGATATTTCTTCTTTTCTTTTAATGTTTTAAAATAAATATGTTTTGCAATTTGGCATAACCATACTGATATTTTGCATTCTCCTTTAAATTTTTTTATCTCTTTTACTGCTCTTACAAATGTTTCTTGTGTAATTTCTTCTGATAAATCTTCGTTTTTGGTCAAGCAGAATATATATTTATATACAGCACTAGCATATTCCTGATAAATTTTTTCTATATCCTGCATTCTTTTTCCCCCTTTCACTTTATAAGAGTCTTTTTTTCTCATTTCGTTACAACTTTTTTCTATTTTTATAAAATTTTTACTAAAAAAATTCTATTTTTAAATATCTTTATTATCATTCCATACTAAAAAAATCTCATACATCGTTATCTTTCACAATATATCAGCATTATAGCATTTTTTTATTAATTTGACATTTATTTGAAAAAATGCTAAGATAGTAGCAATTTCATCTAATTACGTTTTAAAAAGATTTCTAGTAGATTTTATAGTAATAAAATAGAGAGATCGTGGTTGGTGGAAACGATCAAACTATAAATTTCGAATTACAATTCTTATAGTAATTAGCGTATTGCTACGAATAAGCTATGAATAAGGCAATATTTATATATTGCAAATAAAGGTGGTACCACGAGTCAATTCGTCCTTTTAGGAGAATTGGCTCTTTTTCATTTATGGAGGTGATGCTATGACCCGATGGTTTCCAATGAAAATAGTAATCCAAGGGTTTTTCTACAATCCATTTATATTGAATAAAAAATATAGATAGGAGTGTTTAAAAAATATGAATCATTTAGAAATAATTAAAAGAAAAGCTGTACAAATCTTTTCAGAAGAAGATTTGAATAAAAAAATAAATAGTGGAAAAAAACTAACCATTAAATTAGGTGCAGATCCTTCTAGACCTAATTTACACATTGGACATAGTGTAGTTTTAAGAGTATTAAAACATTTTCAAGATATGGGACATGAAGTGGTTTTTGTGGTTGGAGATTTTACTGGAATGATCGGGGATCCTTCTGGTAAGAATAAAACAAGACCCGCTCTAACTTTTGAAGAAACTAGAAAATCTGCTAAAACTTATTTGGAACAGGCATCTAAAATATTAGATAAAAATAAAACAAGAATTGCTTTTAATTCCGAATGGCTATCCAAAATGAGTTTTAAGGATGTTATTAATTTAACTAGTAAATACACTGTTGCAAGACTTATGGAAAGAGATGATTTTAAACATCGTTTTGAAAATAATTTACCACTTTCAATGCATGAACTTTTATATCCTTTGATGCAGGGATATGATTCTGTAGAATTAAAAGCTGATATTGAAATCGGTGGAACAGACCAAACGTTTAATTTATTAGTTGGTAGAGAATTACAAAAAGATTACGGTCAAGAAAGTCAGGTTGTTATGACTTTCCCATTATTAGTAGGATTAGATGGAAAAGAAAAGATGAGCAAATCTCTTGATAACTATATTGGGCTAACCGATACTCCCTTTGAAAAATTCGAAAAAAGTATGAAAATACCAGATCATGTCTTAAGACAATATTTCGAACTTGCAACTGATTTACCAATAGAAGAAATTGATCATATTATGGATGGAGATATTAGGCAAGCTCATATTCTATTCGCCAAAGAATTGATTAAAATGTATGATGATGAAAAAGATTTTGAATTTGCAAAAATAAAATATGAGCATATTGCCAAAGGATTGATTCCTGAAAATATAGATACCATGAAGATATCTGAAAGTATGATTAATATCTGCGATTTATTAGTAAAAGTAAACTTTGCTACATCTAAATCGGATGCCAAAAGAATGATTATGGGAAATGGAGTTAAAATAAATGGCATTCTAATAAATGATATTAATAAAACAATAACAATTGAATCAGAAACCGTTGTACAATTTGGTAAAAGTAAATTCATTAAAGTTATTTCCTAAAAAATAAATGTGTCATTACAAATGGTTAATCTATTTTTATTAATAGTGCTTTTGTAATGACACATCTTGTTTTCTAAAAACGATTCCTATAAATTCATTTTAGCATTTTTGCTTATTTTGCATCTGTATCTTTTTTAAATTTATATACTCTTCTTCTAACTTTTCCTTCTCCATTGGATCTTTTGTTAATGCTATTTTGGAGTCTAATGCAATTAATTTCATTTCTATTACTAAATCATCTTCTTGTTTCGCTTTTGTCTCTTTTTTTCTTATTTTCTCTTTCTCGTATTGTTCATAATTTCCCTTGTATTGTATTAATTTTTTATCTTCTATTATGAATAGATAATTTGCTACATGATTCATCCATGTTCGATCGTGGGTAACAAATAATATAGTTCCTTGATATTCAATTATTAATTTTTCTAATTCCTCTAAAGATGGGAGATCTAAAAAATTAGTTGGCTCATCTAATATAAGAAAATTGGCATCCGATACTAAAATTTTAGCAATTGCTACTTTAACCTTTTCTCCACCACTTAATACTTTTACCTTCTTATATACTTCTTGGTTTCGAAATAGTAATCTTCCTAAAATATTTCTACAAACAACTTCTCCTTGCACAGTATCTTGCATTACATTTTCTAATATTGTTTTTTCCTCTTCCAATCCTTCAAATTCTTGACTAAAATATCCTATTTTTACTGCCTCTCGAATTTTAATTTTTTCGTTTCCTTTTAATATTTCTTTAATTAAAGTTGTTTTTCCAGCCCCATTTTTCCCAATTAAGGCAATCTTGGCATTCGTTGGAACTTGAAAATTAATATCTTGTAATAATATTTTTCCAGGAAATTGAATGGTTAAATGCTCTGCTGTTAATACATTTCTACCTTTTAATTTTCTATTTTCTTCTACTCTCATATAAATTCTTTGCTCTTGTTTTGGTTTCTCTTTTTCTTCTAGTTTTTCTAATCTTCTTTCTAGAGCTTTTGTATGTCCATCTATTTTTTCTCTTATCTCTTCTGCGTCTCTTTTATGAAGTCTAGCTTCTGAATTTCCCATCCTGGATGGAGCTTTTTTTACTTCCTTACTATTATTTTTTGAAATACAAATCGCTTTTTCTAACTTACTTTTTTCTTCTATATATTTAAAATACTCTAATTCTTTCGTTTTCTTTATTATTTCCTTTTGTATTTGATAACTCGTATAATTTCCCTTATACTTTGTAACTTCTCCATCTTCAATCTCAATAATAAAATTACAAATATGATCTAATAAAGTTCTATCATGAGAAATCATAAGTAATGTTCCTTGATATTTTTTCAGTCTCTCTTCTAATTTTAAAATAGATTCCATATCCAAATGATTGGTCGGTTCATCCATTAAAACCAAGTTAGTATGTAAATTTAATTTTCTTTTATATAATTGTTTTGTCTTTTCTCCACCACTTAAAAATTTTGATTCTTCTTCTACTTCATTGAATTGTTTTAGATAAATGAAGTCTTGCTTTACTTCTACTTTTCCTTCATCTGGCTCTAATTTTCCTGCAATGATATCTAATAATGTTGTTTTTCCGCATCCATTTTTTCCTACAATTCCTACTTTCTCATTTTCGTTTATTTTTAGATTATTAATTTTAAAAAGCTCTCTTTCACCAAATAACTTTTTTAATTGTTTTATCTCTATTACTACCATAAAAAAATTCCTCCTTTTATATTATGCTAAAAGAAGGAATTTTTATATTATATATTTTTTTAAATACTTATTTCCACTTAACAAAATTTGAGCATGACAAATAATCCATCTTAAAACATAATATTTTTATTTTATTATTTTTAAAATTAGATTATTTATTTTCATTTCGTCACCATTTTAACCTTTCTTCTTTTTTTATTTTAGCATATTATTTTTTTTATTTCAATCATTTTCTTTTTAAAGAATATTTTATCCTAATGCTACATCTAGTACCATCATAAGTGCAAATCCAATTGCAACTCCAATAGTTCCTATATTAGAATGCTCTCCCATTTGTGACTCTGGTATTAATTCTTCTACTACTACATATATCATTGCCCCTGCCGCAAAAGAAAGAATATATGGTAAAATTGGAACTACTAAATTTGTTAATAAAATAGTTACACATGCTGCGATTGGCTCTACAATGCCTGATAAAGTCCCATATAAAAAAGCTTTTCCTTTTGACATTCCTTCCGCTCTCAATGGCATGGATATGATTGCCCCTTCTGGAAAATTTTGAATGGCAATTCCAATCGATAATGCAATTGCTCCAGCAATTGTAATTCCAACATTTCCAATTAATACTCCAGCAAAAACAACTCCTACTGCCATTCCTTCTGGAATATTATGAAGCGTTACTGCAAAAATCAACATTGTTGTTTTTTTCAATTTTGACTTAATTCCTTCTGGCTTTTCTTTATCTAAATGCATATGTGGAATTATACTATCTAATACTAATAAAAATGTAATTCCAAGTAAAAATCCAACTACTGCCGGAATCCATGGTATCATTCCCTGCTCTTCTGCCATTTCAATAGATGGCGTCAAAAGAGACCATATGGAAGCTGCAATCATAACTCCAGATGCAAATCCAAGCAATAATTTTTCTACAGACTGCTTCATTGTATTTCTAAAAAATAGTACAACCGAAGATCCTAATGTAGTTCCTATAAAAGGGACTAAAATTCCAATTAATATTTGAGGACTCATTTCTTTTTTCCTTTCTTAATTTTTATCATCATTGATATCATATATTATACTATATCTTTTCAAACTAACCAGCATAATACCAAACAAAAAATAATATAGCCTACCATAATTTTAGGATATCTTGCAATAATTGCAATATATTCTCTTATATAAGAATTCGGGAAATAATAAGGAAGCGTTTTACAACTAATTCCCTCTGCTTGCAATCCTACTTTTTTTGTATAATATGCTGCTCTTAAAACATGAAAATTATTCGTTACAAAAGCAATTCTACTCACATTTTCATTCATTTTTTCTATTATTTCTTTTGAGAACTTCATATTTTCAAAAGTATTTGTTGATTTATCTTCCATAATAATCTCATCTTCTTGTATCCCTAATTGAAGTAAATATTCTTTCATCGCTTGTGCCTCTGATATTTGTTCATCTTTTCCTTTTCCACCAGAAACAATTATCCTAGGCTTTTTTTCCATTTGATCATAAACAGTTTTCGCCTTTTTTAATCGGTTAGCAAGAAGTCTAGTTACCCTTTTTCCATCAATCAATCCTGCCCCTAGTACAATAATAACATCCCAATCCTTCTTTTTCGGTTTACACCAATAAATGATTGAATTGATACAAAATCCAATAAAAGTAACTGTAAAATAGAAAAGTATCATTTGAATTATTAATGTTATATTAGCAGAAAATATTTTTTTATGATAATAAATTAATAATAATAACCCAACTCCTACGATAAAAGAGAAGAAATCTAGCCATGGAGATCTTACTTTTTTTATTAAAATTGCATTATAAATTAGAAGAATGGCAATTATTTGAATTATCACTAAATTCGGCTTTTCTATGATCCATAAAATACTTTCGTAAAATGACATAGAAAAATATTTCATTTGAATTGTTATCATAAAGAAAAGAATACTAAATGCAAACAGCATTCCATTTCTTAGATTTCTGCAATCTTTTCGAGTAAAAAAAATTGCTAATATTAAGGTTAATACTCCTAGCAATAACATTTTCTCAATCCTCCTTTTTATTAACAACTTTCTTTTTATTGTTTTATTTTATTCTATATGATATTTCGAAAGGAGCTTTTGTTAAAAAGCTCCTCCTCCACCGCCTCCGGCCGCCTCCGGCCGCCAGATCCTCCTCCAGAATATCCTCCTGAAGAAATATCTCCTGTTTGCTGTGCTACAAAACTATTCATTGCTACTGATTCATGAGTAAGGCATACAATTGGATAAGTTTGATAAATATAATCTTCTTCATAGCCTTGCTTTATTAACTCTTCCTTGATTTCTTTTGTAACTTGCTCTGCAATTCCAAATAAAGTAGCAAATACCAAATATTGATCCCATAATGCTATTTCGATTGGATATCTCTCTTTTATTAAGCTATACTCTTTTAAATATTTTTTAAGTCCTAGTATTTGTTTTGCATCTTCTTTATACTCTTCTCTTACAACAGTTAATGTTGCATAGAAATAAAGTATACTAATAATTCCTACTAATACTAAAATCATAATTCCCACCATAAGTGCAGGCATTTTTAATTCTAAATTAGCAGGCGAAATTGCAAAAACGGTAAGAAAAAATAGCACTGTAATCATTAAAATAGATATTACATATGGTTTTATAATTGATTTTTTCTTTAACATTTCATATAACTTATTATGAACTTCTTTCGATTCTTTTGCCTGTATTTCCTGAAATTTTCTTGCTTTCGAATAATCCTTTCCGAATTTTTCAAGTGATTCATTTAATTCAACTGTTTTATTCTCTATCTTATTAAAATCAAAATTATCTGATATCTCTCCTAAATATAGCATATTCAATATACGAATTTCATCTACGTTTAATTGTTGATTTTGAATCCCTTCTGATATGGTAAGATAATAGTCATATTCTACTTGCTCAAATAGTTTCTTCTTTTCTTTCTTTTTGGCTTCCATTTGAATTATTTTTTTATTCACTAGTTCCAAAATAGTTGCAATTGTATAATAACTTTCTCCAGTATAATTACTTAATGAAGCATATTCACGAAGCGTTCGTTTTTTTGGAATATCACGAAAATACTCAAGATTTTTATTGTCGATCACTCTTCCTTTTACAATCTTTTTTGTTTTTCTAACAAAGAAAATAACTACCAAAACTAATATTAAAAACAAAATAAGATATAGCAAAAAACTTATATAGTACAAATCTTTTTGAAAAGCCATTTTATTTTCTATTTTTTCTAATTCATCAAAACGGTAATCTTCTTGATATTCCTTTTTTACTGTAAATAAAGCCTCTGCCGGAAATACGATTCGAGCATCTACTGCTGTACCTCCTTTTAAGTTATTTACATGGAATAATATTTGATCTTCTTTTTTAGTAATTTCGCTTATTTCTTTGGCGTAGGTGTGTGGATATACTTTTACCTCTTCCATATTTACAGTATTTTCAAATTGAATTGTAATATTAGCTTTTTCAATATCACAATTCCAATCACCACCAATAAAATTATAATACAATTCTCCAGCATCATTATATTTAACCGATACATTGGTAAGATCATACTCATATGTAACAAATTTTCTGTCTTGAGTAATAGGAGAATATACTTTAATTAAATCTTTTTCTTGTCCTGCATATTTAGAATGTTCCTGGGTATATACTCCATCATCTCCATTTTCTGCACTTGCTACTTTTTGTGAAACTTGCATATCAGAAAAACCGGTGTTTGAAGTATGTATTTCTAAATTTTTCATTCCACTTGCTTGATATCTAGAAGAGGTTGGCATCATGTCATCTTTTTGATCCTTATAGGTATATCCTGTCATAATCTCTCTTGTTAAACCATTCATCTCCGTATCAAATCGATACTCTATCTGTTCTTCTATATGCAAATCTCCATTATTTTTTACAATGACATGAATGTTATAATCCTTAATTTCATAACTTGCATTACTATTTCCTAAAGATGTTACTCCATTTATTAATAAAATTCCTATAAAAATCAAACAAGCAATTAAAAATCTTTTTATTTTTTTATCTTTACTTTTCACTTATTTTCCCCTTTTATTAATATAATTCCATGAATCTTCACACATTTGTTTTAAATTTTTTTCTGCAACCCAACCTAATTCTTCTTTTGCTTTTGTTGGATCAGAATAGCAAGTTGCAATATCTCCACTTCTTCTTGGTGCAATCTTATATGCTACTTTTCTTCCAGTTGTCTCTTCAAAAGCCTTCACCATATCTAATACACTATATCCGGTTCCTGTTCCTAGGTTATAAATATATAAACCATTTCCTTCTTTCTCTAATTTTTCTAAAGCTTTAATATGCCCTTTTGCCAAATCTACCACATGAATATAGTCACGTACACCGGTTCCATCTGGTGTATCATAATCATTACCAAATACGGATAATTCTTTTAATTCTCCAGATGCTACACGCACAATATATGGCATTAAGTTATTTGGAATTCCTTGTGGTTCTTCTCCAATCAAACCACTTTCATGTGCTCCTACTGGGTTAAAATATCTAAGAATTGCGATATCCCAACTATTATCTGATTGATAAATATCTTTTAATATTTGTTCAATAAATAATTTGCTTGTTCCATAAGGATTCGTTGTCCCTCCCGTTCTACAATCTTCTGTTAATGGAATTCTTTCTGGTTCTCCATACACAGTTGCAGAGGAACTAAAAACAAATTTCTTCACACCATATTCTTGCATCGTTTCTAATAATACAAGTGCTCCCGAAATATTATTTTTATAATATGCAATTGGTTTTTTTACTGACTCTCCTACTGATTTAAAGCCTGCAAAATTAAGAACAGAGTCAATTTTATTTTCTTCAAATACCTTTTTTAATGCTTCTTTATTTGCATAATCCATCTCATAAAATTTAAAATCTTTTCCTGTTATTTCTTGAATTGCTCCTAATACTTCTGGTTTACTATTTGAAAAATCATCAATAATAATTACTTCATTTCCGGAATTTAATAGTTCGATTACTGTATGACTTCCTATATATCCTGCTCCACCTGTTACTAATACTGCCATAATATTTTCCTCCTTTTTTCTCATCTTCGAAAAGTATATCAATAAATTTGTAAAAGTTCAATTCATTTTCAATTTTCATATATTTTCTTATATATTTCATAATCTCTTAAAATTTTTCTTACATAATGATTGGTTTCTCGAAATGGAATATTTTCAATATCACTTCCATCTTCTTGAATCGTGTCATTTTCAATCCATTTGTCTACATTTCCAGTTCCTGCATTATAAGCAGTTAAAGCTACTGGAATATTTTTATATTTTTCCATTAAAGTAGAAAAATATTTTGTTCCTAATTTTATATTGGATTCTGCATGATATAATGTATTTTCCTCATATTCCATTTGCAACTTATTTGCGGTTTCTTTTGCTGTGGCATCCATTAATTGCATTAAGCCTTTTGCTCCACTTTTGGATACCGCATCTTCTTTAAAATTACTCTCTGCCTTTATCATGGCAAAAGTAAGAAGTGGATCAATTCTATTTTCTTCTGAATATTGATAAACATAATCTGCATATTTTTTTGGATATAAGATTTGCAAAATACGATTTTGTATTTTAAATATGCCAAAGAAAGCCACGATTAGTAAAAGAAAAATGATTATGATTATAAATATTTTTTTCTTTTGCTTTTTTGCCAATTTTCTTCGCTCCTTTATTATTTTTAGTGTATTACTCCTTTACTTATCTTTCTTTTTCTTTCCCTTTTATTACTTATTTTGCATCATACCAGTTGTCTGCTTCTGAAACTTCTGCCTTTAATGGTATTTCTAATGTTATTGCTTCTTCCATTGCATTTTGCAACAATTCTTTTACCTCTTCTTTTTCAGATTTTTCTGCTTCTATTATTAATTCATCATGTACTTGTAACACTAATTTTGATTTTAATTTTCGTTTTTCTAATTCCTGATGCACTCTAATCATTGCAATTTTCATAATGTCTGCTGCCGTTCCTTGAATTGGAGTATTCATTGCAATTCTTGCACCAAATTGTCTTACTACATAGCTATTTGATTTCAATTCTGGAATATATCTTCTTCTATTAAATAATGTTTCTACATATCCCTGCTCTTTTGCTTTTTCAACAATATCTTCCATAAATTTTTTTATTCCACTATACTTATTTAAATATTCATCAATATATGCTTTTGCAACTTTTCTTGAAACTCCAATTTGCTCCCCTAATCCAAAGTCACTAATTCCATATACAATTCCAAAATTAACCGCTTTTGCGTGGGATCTTTGTTCTTTCGTTACTTCATCTATTGGAACACCGAATACTTGAGATGCTACTTGTCTATGAATATCCTCATCTTTCTTAAAAGCATCTATCATTTTTTTATCGCCTGAAATATGTGCAAGTACTCTTAATTCAATTTGTGAATAGTCTGCATCAATATATACATATCCTTCTGCTGGTTTAAAAACTTTTCTTAATCTTTTTCCTAGTTCAATTCTTGTTGGAATATTTTGCAAATTTGGTTCTGTTGAACTAATACGTCCCGTTGCTGTAATTGTTTGATGAAAGTATGAATGAATTCTTTTCGTAACTGGATTAATATATGGTTTTAAGCCCTCTACGTATGTAGAATTTAGTTTTGCTAAACTTCTATATTCTAATATCTTTTCTATAATTTCATGTTCTGGTTTTAATTTTTCTAACACATCTACATCTGTAGAATAGCCACTCTTTGTCTTTTTGTAAACTGGTAACTTCAATTTTTCGAATAATATTTCTCCTAATTGCTTTGTAGAATTTATATTAAACTCTTCTCCTGCTAATTTATAAATAGCTTCTGTAATTTCATTTAGATTTCCCTTTAGTTCATCTCCAAAACAATCTAATTCTTCTTCATCTACATACATACCATTCCATTGCATTTGAGATAGTACCTCTACTAGTGGCATCTCTATTTCTTGAAATAGCTTTGTTTCATTTACTTTTTCCAATTCCTCTGCTAATTTTGTTGATAATTCTTTGATGACATAACTATTTAATGCATATTTATATTTTTCATATTCATTCTCTTGCATATTTTGATTCGTTAAATCGAATAAATTTATCTGTTTCTGTTCTTCTTTTAAACCTAATTTTGTTAAATATTCTTTCATATCTAAATGTAAAAAATCGCTTGCTAAATCTTCTAACGGATATTTACTATTACTTGGATTTAGGTCATAAGCTGCAACCTGAATATCTACCTTAAATCCTTGTGGAGCAATTCCCATTTGTTTTAATAAAATATAATCTCTTGTTAATTGATATCCATATTTTTCTATTGTTTCATCTTCAAAAATTTGTTTTATCATTTCTTTTTCTTCTGGCTCTATTTTTATTTCATAAACAACATGATCAATTGTAATATAGAGAAAATCTAATTTTTCTTTTATAATATATAAATGATTTTTTTCTTGTCCACTTTCCATCTGTTTTGTTTTTAAATAATAAAACATTTTATGACTAGATTCTAATTTTGTTTTTATCTCTTTTAGCTTTTTTCTTTCAATTGTAAAAAGTTCTTTTAACTCTTCATTTTCTTCTTTTTGTTCTGCTTCTAAATGAAATCTTTCAATATAACGATGAAATTTTAATTTTTTAAAGATTTGAAGTACTTTTTCCTTATCCCATTCTTGTACTTTAAATTCTTCCAAATTTTCTTCTAATGGAACCTCTAAATTAATTGTTCCTAAAGTTCTTGATAAATATGCTAAATCTTTATTTTCTTCTAACTTTTCTTTTAGTTTTCCTTTTATATCTGTTTTTCCTTCTTCTAGTTTTTTATATAATTCATCAATTGTCCCATATTTTTTTATTAAACTTAATGCTGTTTTTTCGCCTATTCCTGGCACTCCTGGGATATTATCAGAAGTATCTCCTTGAAGCCCTTTTACTTCAATTAATTGTTTTGGCTTAATTCCATAAATCTCCTCTACTTTTGCTCTATCAAAGTCATCTACTTCTGTTTTTCCCATTTTCGTTCTTGGAATTCGGATCGTTACCTTATTTGTTGCTAATTGAAAAGTATCTCGATCTCCAGAAAGAATCGTTACTTGCATACGCTTTCTTTCCCCAAATACAGAAAGAGTTCCTAAAATATCATCTGCCTCATATCCTTCTTTTTCTACAACTTTAATGTTCATCGCTTTTAAAATTTCTTTCATAATCGGCATTTGTTGTGCAAGTTCGTCTGGCATTCCTTTTCTTGTTGCTTTATATCCTTCATACATTTTATGTCTTGCCGTTGGCGCTTTTAAATCGAAAGCCACAACCATATAATCTGGATTTAGATCATCCATAATTTTAAACATAATTGCTAAGAAACCATAAATCGCATTTGTATAAGTTCCATCTTCTGTCATTAACATTTTATTACTCATAATCCCATAAAATGCTCGATTTAGTATGCTGTTTCCATCAATTAAAATAAATTTTCCCAATTTCTTTTCCTCTTTTCTTTAATACATGTAGGCATTAATTACTAGTGTATTACCAATACATTCATATTCCTTTTGATTTTCTCCGCTTTTGATCTTTTCCATATAGGCAATTAACTCTTCTTGTGTAATTTTTGTCTTCTTTAAATTCCTTCCCGTATAAAAATTAATCACACCATCGGTTGACCAATCGGATCGAATTGCATTATAGGTTAAAACAGATTGATTTTCTATTTCTTTGTAGTATGCTTTTTGATTTTGTCCTGTTATTGTTACAATACAAATATAATCTATTTTTATGTCATTTTTCATTTCATATTGTATCATGTCTTCATTCAGTTTGTAAACTTCTTGTTTCTCTAACTGATTTACCATTTTATGCTGATAAGTAAGATCTACACATTCATAAATATTACATACTAAATATAAAAACAAAGTCCCTTGAATACATATTTGTGCAATTCCTTTTCTTTCAAATATTTCTGTTTGTGTATACAAATATATCATTAAAATTCCAATTAATGCACCAATACAAAATCGTAACCTTCCCGTGTAATAACTGCTTAAAGTCATAAGAAAAATCACAAAACTTGTAGCAATCGTAAAAATTGTAATAAATATCATTTTAGGAATATTTAAATTTTTATTGCTATTTTTCCATTCATAAGAAAAGTGGCTTCGCCACATGTGCAGATTGCTTCGCAATCGCACAGACTGATGTAACTTAACCTTGTTACTCCAGAAATTTCTAACGAAATTTCCTACGTAATAAAAAATAGTAATAAGAAATACTAAAAATACAAATCCCAATAGAAAATATTTAGGAAATAGTCCACAAGTTTCTGTCAAAATAATTGAAATATGACTAAAAATATATTCTATATTATTCCAAATAGAAGAAATAGAACTTATTCTTGTTTGCTCAATTCCTATTATTTTTCCAATATAGCTTACTAATAATACATTAATTCCTACTGCAATAAGAGAAATTACACCACATTTTATTAAATCTAAGAATACTTTCTTAAATTGATTTTTATATTTTATGATACTAAATAAAAATACAAGGGCCATAAAAAATCCTATTGTTCCTTGATAACATATTACTCCAAGAACAACAAGTAATATCGATTTTATATGCCAATAAGACTTTTGCTCTACTAAAAAGTCTGCAGCAAGTAAAAAACAGAAAATACTCATCGCCATAACAGCACATTCCACGAAATACATATTTTCCACATACATAAAATTAAAAATGGTAACATATGCAATGATTGTTGCAATGATTTCATAATATAAATGATCTGTTTTTTTATACTTTAATATGATATCTTTTAACTTTATGGTAGCGATACAGGAAATAAAAATTGCAATAACTAATAACCCAATTACATATATCGTAATTGGGATTTGCAACTTATTTGCAATCAATCCAATTAAACTCATAAAAATTCTACCATCTTTTAAAGACCATTCGATTGCATATCTTGTATATCCAACATTGATGATATTATAAGTATCTGTTGCATAATGCATTGTTATATAATTCCAATAAATAAGAATCGTTATAAAAAACAGTGCAGCAAATAGAATAATATTCTTCTTCTTTTCTTTTTTCATTTATTTTCCCTTTTTATTGTTTTTTAATTTTAAATATATGCCAAATAATATAATGTATCTCCCATACATACAAAATTTTGCTCAAATCCTTCTACTCTTAACAGGATATATTCTTTCCAGATTTCTTCATTTCCTTGTATGGTTAATTGACATTTTTCAAAATTACGATTTGTATAAAAATTAATCGTTCCAATACTAGACCAAGTACAAGCCGCTCCATCATATGCTAAAACAGAATAATTTGATATTCCATCAAAAAAGCCATATCTTTTCATGTTCGAAAACTTAAAAAACTTTGCTTTTGTTACTTTTATTCCAGTTTCTTCTTCGTAATCTTCTATATAGTTTTCTAGTCCTTCACACTGCTGTTTTTCTAAAGTATTTACCTCTTTATGCATATTTAATAATTGAATTGTGTTTCCGAATAACTGCAAGTATGTACACAAATAAAAGAAATACTGTTATGATTCTCATTTTAGATTCTTTTTCAAAAACATTTGTATTACAATATAAATAAGTAAATAAAATACCGATCATTGTTCCCACTGGATAATGGATTCTTCCTGTATCATAACTTGTAATACTTACAATACACATTGCAAATGTAATTCCTAATAAAAATAAAATGAGTAAAAGAAAATCTCCTGTTGTATTTTCTTCTTTTTCTTTTAGATTATAAATAATTCCTATTAACAAAATACATAAAACAAAGATCAGAAAATAATTTTTAGGGAATAACCAGCAACTTTCTTGAAAAATAATTTCATAAATCATAGAATGAAAATTTCTTGCAACCATCCATGCTGTTCCTAATAAATTTTCAACTCCATTTAGTCTTTGTTGTTCGATTCCTGAAACATAATTTGCTATCTTTATTTGTATTAAATTAAGTAAAAAACTAGCTCCTGCAAATAAAATTCCAACACCTAATTTTTTTAAAATTGTTTTATAATCATTTTTATGTTTTATTAACAAAAATGCTAATAAGATGAATAAATAGAATCCAATAGTACCCTGATAACAGAAAGTAGCTAGAATGACCAATAATAAGCTTTTCCAATCAAAATACTTTTCTGTTTCTATCTGGCGCTTTACTGCTAGTAAATAAAGTAAAATACTAACCGCCATAACTGTTGCTTCTACAAAATATAAATTTTCTACATACATAAAATTAAAAATTGTCACAAACGAAATTAGAATTGGAATAATTTCATATAGTTTTCCTTTTAATGGTTTTAATTTCATGATCATATTTTTTAATATAATAACAGCAATACAAGAAATGATAATTGCTATTACAACTGTCCCAATAACATAACCCTCTATTGGCAGATTAACTAGTTGAGCTATCATTCCGATTAAAAACATAAAAAATCTACCATCATTGAAAGAATTCTGGATGGCATACTCTTTATATCCTATATTCATAATATTATAAGTATCTGTTGCATAATGCATGGAGATATAGTTCCAATAAATTATGCTTGAAATAATAAATAAGATTAAAAATATTACAATATCCTTTTTTTGTATTCTTTTCATCGTAACCTCTTGTTTATGATTTATTTTTCTTTTGATTCTATTACATTCCCTTTTTATTACATAGGAAATTTCGTCAGAAATTTCTGGAGTAACAAGGTTAAGTTACTTTAGTCTGTGCGATTGCGAAGCAATCTGTACATGTGGCGAAGCCACTTTTCTTATTTTTTTTGCATTATACCATTTTTTACTTTTCTTAGCAATATTATATTTATAGTAAAAAACACCTTGAACTGATCTTTCATTTCAAAGTGTTTGAATCTTTTATATAATACCATATTCCTACTTTTTCTACTATACTTTCTCATTTTCTCTAAAATTTCTTGTAACCGATATGTTCTCTCTTTCTAACTCTCTTGAAATTTTATAGGAAATACAAGTTTCATTTTCATCATAATTTACTCCATCTTCATAATGAATTAGACTAATATAAAGTGTTTTACTATCAGCTTCAATTTTATCGACAGTTAACCCTTCCATACTAACATTTTCAATTGCTGTTATCATCATAAAATTTTCTTTAAAGTCTTCCTCACTCATTTCAATTATATTATTCCATCTTTCTTTGATTTTGCTATACTCATCATAACTATTTATCTTCTTATAATATATTTTATTAGAATAAGCCATGTCGTGTGTAAAATCATAATTGTTTTGAAATGTTGGTACAAAAGCCTTATACTCATATTTAGGCAACGCTTCTTCTTGATTTTTATTAAAGTTTTGCCATAATATAAATACTAAATTTGTTAAAATAAAAATGATAGCAATGATAAATATGATTATTTCCTTTTTAATATGCTTTTCAGATACTTTTACCATTTTTTAGATCCCATCCTTTATTTTTTTCATATAAATAATCTAAAAATCCTTTTAATCCCTCCACGATATCCTCATAAGTTTTATCAAAATTTCCTGTATACCATGGATCTGCAATATCCCTTGGTCTTTCTGAAAAATCCAAAAGTTTAAATATTTTATTTTCTCTATCTTCTCCCACGATTCTCTTTATATTGGTAATATTTCTTTCTTCCATTCCAATAATATAGTCAAACATTTTATAAGCTTCTTTTGTCATTCTCCTAGCTATATGGTTTCCACATTCTATTTGCATTTCATGTAATTTATTTCTTGTACCATTATGTACAGGATTTCCTATTTCTTCCGTGCTTGTTGCTGCTGAATCTATATAAAAATTTTCTTCTATTCCTTCTTTTTTTACCATATCTTTTAATACATATTCTGCCATTGGTGATCTACATATATTTCCTAAACATACAAATAATATTTTTATCATCCTATTTCCTTTCTAAACGAGCCAATATCTAATTTTCCTTTTCTTATTTATAATCATTTTTTCTTTTACACTTCTCGCAAATTCCTCCATTGTAAAGGTGTTTCTCTTTCTACTAAATCCTCTATATAGTCAAAATAACCTGATACCGCTCTTTCTAATCTTTTAATTTGTTTTTCTTCTAAATAATTTTTCGCTATCATTACATCAGATTTTAAAATTCTTCCATCTGGCGAGTTTTTCCAAGTTGTTAAACCCATATTTTCTTTAGTATGATCTGCTTTTTGATATATGATTTCTGCTGCCGTATTTCCTGTTATTGCATAATGAAATTAGCCGACGGCTATTATTGCGTCTAAACTGTAAAAAGCTAATTCTCTCGAAACGCTTCTATTTCCTTCTTTTTGAACTGTTCGAATTTTTCGAATAGTCTGATTTTCTTCCAATTCATGAGTTTCAAAAATTTCTTTTAAATGATAATTTATAGTATTTACTTCAACTTTAACCACACATAATTGTGTACCCTGTCACTACTGGTCTAAATGCTTGATAATAAGGCTTTCAGCACCTATTTCAATTCGTCAAAGTATAAGAAATTTCGCAAACATCATAATCATGAATTTATATCTCCTAATTTTTTTTTATTATTTTCCTCTACTATATCATTAATTTCTTTAAGTTTTTCTTCTAATAATTTTTTATCAATTAATTTTAAAGTATACTGTGATACCATAGTAGGAGACATTGTCCTACTCATTGCGTACTCAACAACTTGTTCATCTTTGCTTGCACATAAAATTACTCCAACACTTGGATTTTCATTGTCTTTTCTCTCTTGTCTATCTAACGCTTCTAAATAAAAATCCATCTTCGAAATAAATTCAGGTCTAAACTTATCTATCTTTAATTCAAATGCTACCAAACAACTTAATGCTCTATTATAGAATAGTAAATCTATATAAAAATCTTCATTTCCAACTTGTACTCTATATTCTTCTCCAACATAAGTAAAGTCTTTTCCAATTTCTAAAATAAAATCCTTCATATTTGAAATTATAGCTTTTTTCAAATCTCT
>DVNH01000018.1 GCA_018714565.1 Candidatus Merdicola faecigallinarum
AAAAACATAGGAGGCCATAAAAATGAAAAAAGAAAAGAAAATCAAAACAGAAAAGATCAAAAAAGAAAAAGTAAAAAAAGGAAGTAAATCAGAAGTATTTGTAAAAGTTATGGCAGGAATATTAGCAGCACTTATGATCTTTAGTGTAGGAGGAACCCTTCTATATTATGTAGTAGCAATGTAAAAATAGGAGAAAAAAATGGTAGATGATTTTATAGAAAACGTAAAAGAATTTTTTACAAGCAATATAGGAGCATATTTAAACAATTTATATGATAATCCATTAAGTTTAATATTACTATTAATAGACCTTGCAATCGTTATCTTTTTAGCATGTAAATTAGTAAAAGTAGCAAAAAACTCTAGAGCATGGCAGTTATTAAAAGGAATTGTACTATTAATTGTAGCAACCTTTGTTAGTGATATTATCGGATTAAAAATTTTGCACTGGATCTTGGATGCAATTATGAATTGGGGAGTACTTGCATTAATTGTGATCTTCCAACCAGAAATAAGAAGAGCATTAGAGCAGTTAGGAACCAATAAATTCACTAAGTTCTTCGGAATGGATAAAGATATTGCAACTAAAACAAAAGAAGATATATATAAAATTGTAATTGCAGCACAAGAATTATCAAAGGAAAAAATAGGAGCTCTTATTGTTATTGAAAGAGATATTGAAATAAAAGATATTATAAATACTGGAATTGCGATGGAAGCAGATGTATCACCACAATTATTAACCAATATTTTCGTACCGAAAACACCATTACATGATGGAGCTGTTGTAATTAGCAATAACAAAATAGCAGCGGCAGCATGTATGCTTCCACTTGCTGGAGATAATGATATTGCAAGAGAATTAGGAACAAGACATAGAGCTGGAATTGGAATATCAAAAGAATCAGATGCAATTGCAGTGATTGTTTCAGAAGAAACTGGAAAAGTATCTGTTGCAAAAGATGGAACATTAATTGCAGATGTAAGAGAAGATGTATTAAAGAAAATATTAATAACCAATATTGTAACAAAACGTTTTGGAGAGCATAAACCAAAAAACAAGAATTTTTTCAATCAATTAAAAAAGAAAATGCCTAAAAAAGAAGAAATAGAGCAAAAAGATCAAGTTAATAAATAAAGAGAGAAATAAAGTTCACATTTGTGAACTTTTTATTTGCTTTTTTTTACCAGTTATGTTACAATATTCAAAGTTGAAAAACGAAACCTAAGGAGGAAGCATAAATGGAAATCGTAAAGTATGTTTTAATGGGAATTTATATTATTAACTGTCTAGCGTTAATTATTATTGCGATGTTACAATCAAAAGAAGATACAGGAGCATCAGGAGCTATTACAGGTTCCTCTACCAATAATTTCTATGAGAAGAATAAAGGTAGAACAAAAGAAGGTAAACTAAAAAAATGGACAATTCGTTTAGGTATACTTTTTGGAATTTTAACGATCGCATTAGGAATTATATATGTATTTTAAGGAAATAATAAATAAGAAAGGGACAGTAATAAAAAATACTGTTCTTTTTATTACGTAAGAAATTTCTGAAGTAACAAGGTTAAGTTTCTTAAGTCTGTGTGATTGCGAAGCAATCTGTACATGTGGCGAAGTCACTTTTTTTAATGATATAGAGGAAAAGCAAATGGAAGAGAAAATAGAAAAAATACTTAATTTTATGAGAGACGAAAATTACGTGCCAATGAAAGCAAAAGAAATGGCAGCTTTATTAATGGTGCCTAAAAATGATCATATGAAGTTTCAAGAAGTATTAAGTAAACTAGAAAGTGATATGAAGATACAAAAAAATAGGAAAAACCAATATATATTAGTAGAAGAAAAATATATTGAAGGAATTTATAAATCTCAGGCAAATGGATTTGGCTTTGTGGTTCCGATTCATTCAGAATTAGAAGAAATCTATATTGCAAAAGAAAATAGTAAAAATTGTTTTTCAAATGATGTTGTTTTAGTTCAAATTATAAAAGAAAAGCAAGATGGATTTCATGCAGAAGGTAGAGTTGTAAAAATTAAAAAGCATGAAAAAGATACGCTAGTAGGAACTTTTGAAAAGAGTAGAAATTTTGGGTTTGTAGTAGCAGATGATAAAAAGATAGCAGAAGATATCTTTATTTCGAAAAAGAACTTTGGAGGAGCCAAAAATCAAGATAAGGTTGTTGTAAAGATTACCAGATATCCCGAGAAAAACAAAAAAGCAGAAGGAAAGATTATAGAAGTTTTAGGAAATATTAACCAAGCAGGTGTGGACATGCTTTCTCTTGTAAAAGAATATAAATTGCCATATGAATTTCCAGAACCAGTATTAGAAGAAGCAAGAAAAATAGAAAGCAAACCTAGTAAAGAAGAAATAGAAAAGAGAGTGGATTTTAGAAAGAAAGCAATTTATACAATAGATGGAGAAACAGCAAAAGACTTAGATGATGCTATTTGGGTAGGAAAAAGTGAAAATGGAAATTATTTATTGGATGTACACATTGCCGATGTTAGCCATTATGTAAAAGAAGACTCTCTTTTAGACAAAGAAGCATTACAACGAGGAACTAGTATCTATATGTTAGATCGTGTGATTCCAATGCTTCCAAAAGAATTATCAAATGGAATTTGTAGTTTAAATGCGGGAGAAGATCGATTAACATTATCTTGTAGTATGGAAATTGATCCAAAAGGAAATGTTATTTCTTCCGACATTTATAAAGCAGTGATTTGTGTAAAAAAGAGAATGAGTTATACACAAGTACAGAAAATATTAGATGAGGAAGATGAAGAAATTTTAACTGAATACAAAGAAGATATCGAGAACTTTAAACTAATGGCAGAACTTGCACAAATTTTAAAAGAAAAAAGACAAGAAAAAGGATATCTAAATTTAGATATTCCAGAAAGTCAAGTTATCTTAGATGATAAAGGGTATGCCATAGATGTAATGCAATATGAAACTACTTTTGCTCATGAGATCATTGAACAATTCATGTTACTTGCTAATGAAACAGTAGCAGAAAGATTTTATTGGTTAGAAGCTCCATTTATTTATCGTGTTCATGAAGATCCTGACATAGAAAAGGTAGAAGAATTAAATAAATTTTTATACAATTTTGGGTATAAAATAAAGGTGAAAGAAGATAAGGTATATCCAAAAGAATTCGCAAAAATATTAGAGGAAGTAAAAGGAACAGAGCAAGAAAAGATTATCTCTAACTTTATTTTGCATACACTAAAAGTAGCAAGATATGAAGCAGAAAACAAAGGACACTTTGGAATTGCAAGCAATTATTATTGCCATTTTACTTCTCCAATTCGTAGATATCCAGATTTATTTATTCACAGAATCATATCAAAATATCTATCTTCAGAATATAATTTAAAAGAAGAGGAAAAGGAAAAATATGATCACGAAGCAGAAGAATATGCAAAACAATCTTCGGAAAGAGAAAAAATTGCAACAAAAGTAGAGCGTGATAGTATTGATATAAAGAAAGCCGAATATATGAGTAAAAAGATAGGAGAAGAATTCGAAGGAATGGTATCGAATGTAACTTCTTTTGGTGTGTTTGTAGAATTAGAAAATACGATAGAAGGATTAATTCGATTCGAAAATCTAGGAGATGACTACTATAATTATGACGATCAGCATAAAATTTTAATAGGAGAAAGAACCGGTAACATATTTAGAATAGGAGATAAAATAAAAGTAAGACTAATAGAAGCAAATAAAACATTAAGAAGAATTTCTTTCCAATGGATAGAGGAAAATCAAAAAGAAGAATAAAAAAGAAAGGATGAAGAAAATGAAAAAATTATTAAATCCAGAAACAAGTATGGGAGCAGTACCAGTTGTTATGGTATCTTGTGGAGATGAAAAAGAAAGTAACATCACCACCATTGCATGGACAGGAATATTAAATTCAGAACCACCTTTGGTATATGTATCGATAAGACCAACAAGAAAATCTTATCATATCATTAAAGAGAAAAAAGAATTTGTAATGAATATACCAGATGAAAACTTAGTGTGGGAGACAGATTTTTGCGGAACAAAGTCTGGAAAAGAAATAGATAAATTTAAAGAAGCAAATTTAACAAAAGAAAAATGCGAAAATGTAAGTGCACCAGCGATTAAAGAATGTCCAATTCAATTAGAATGTAAATTGACTGAAATAAAACATTTAGGATCCCACGATATGTTTATTGCAGAGGTTGTTGGAATTCGTTGTGAAGAAAAATATTTAGATGAAAAAGGAAAAATTGATTATACAAAAACAAATTTATTAACATATGGAGGGCAAAGTTATTTTTCACAAAATAAAGAAGTTGGAAAAAGAGGAATTTGCTTAAATACTTCAAATGAAAAATAAATTAAAAAATAAGTAAGAACTATGCTTTGGAATCTTTTCTTCTTACTAATTTGATTTATCCTACAATAAAAAAGAGCTTAGAGGAATAAACGTTAAAAAGTTAGATACTTTTTAATTAAGTTTTATGTTAAGCTCTTTTTCTATTCAAGTTTTAACGTAAATAAACGAGAAAAGGGGTAAAAAACAATACAACAAAAGAAAGGATAAAAATAATAATAGAAGCGACTTTATTTTGATTTTGTTTCCACTCATAAATGCCATAGGAAACTGTTTTAACAAATACAAAGGCAGCTAAAATAAAAGCAATAAAAACCATAATATATTTCACCCTTTCTTTTTTAAGTTTCTTTTACAATATAACTTGAAGTAATATTCGTATCAAAATTAACATGAAAAATAGAGTTTTTAAAATTTTCTGACCAATTATAATTAGTCCAATCCTTTACAGTTGTATATTGGCCAATCAAATATTTTCCAATTCCAGAAATATCAGAGTTTAATTCCATAGAAGTTTTATATAAATATTCTAGAAAGATTGTTTCTAGGTATTGATTAGCAACACGAGTGATATTAGTATTTTCATCTGCTGACAAAAATTTAAAATCTTCATTAGCAGATATAATTTTTGCAGTTAAGGAATAATCTAATGTAATATAGGGAGATCCATTTACTAAATCGACTTTAATTTTCGTTTTTCGTTGTGGTTCAATACGAAGATCGATTGTATCTGAGTCTTTATAAGGATTATCAATACTAATCGTAGTATAATCCAACTTGTTGGTGGTTATTAAGTGAGCTACAGAATCAATTGCATTTAATTCTCCTACTAATTTATCCGAATGAAACACAGCAATTCCCATATTTTCAGCAGTATTTTTTACATCAAAAGGAGTATCTTCTGCTTTATAAGTAGAATCATTATTCCCTGAATTAGAAGAGGAATTAGAAAGCTGAGTAGAAGGGGAGTTTACGCCACCTAAAATAGCACTTGGTTCATAATAACTATCTGTTAAATTATTAAAAAACTCTCCAATTGTAGTATTTACGCTATATCCTGTATATTCACTTGCTTGTGTGTAAACTTCATAAAATTTTGCCACTAAATTTTCTAGAGAAGGAATGGCATTTTCAATATAATCCTTAGCTAGAGATCGACTAATAATGATATTACTATCAGGTCTAACCTGAACATTATTCATTAAACTATATATCTCTTTTGAGATCCCACGTGCAGCTAATTCAGATGAAATAACAATTACTTTACAATGTGATAAATTTATTTCTTTACTAACATAACTATTTAAAAGAGTTAGACCACTATCAATAGAAGAACATTCTACACTATCGATAACAGATGGTGCAGTTTCTCCACTACTTCCACCTTCACCGGATGAATTTGGCTTAGTAAACTGCAAAGTGAGATTTAAACGATTATCTTTTCCGTACATCTAATCCTATGGAAGTAGCGTAAGCTACATCATCGATACTTTGTATACTATAACAACCAGCAAGTGAAAAAATTAAAAAGGAAAATAGAATAAGTAGTAAAAAAGATTGAAATAACCTTTTTTTAAACAAGAACATCACCTTCTTTTTTATGAAGTCTTTTGTATTTCATATAAGCTAAAAGGAGTACAATAAAACTAATAACAAAAACAATTCCGAGAACCATATATTTAAAAAGAGTGTTTTCTAAAAAATCAAGCTGTGCAAAACTAGATGGAATTAAACTAATACAAAACATTAAAAATCCAAAACAATAAACCATAGAGGTTTCATGCTCAATATGAGTAAGTTTCTTAAAAATGTGAATCGATAAAGACAAAACAATACTTAAGTAACTTACAATTGAAATAATCCAAGTTAATAAAAAGAACGCATCTAATCTTTGAAAGAATCTTCCAAAAGAAATATGTCTAGAAGCGATATATAAAGACATGACATCTTCTGTATTCTCTATAATAGGAAAAAGAAATAGTAAGGAAGTAATGCTTAAAAGTAAAAAGGTGCCAGATATAATTACAGAAATAATTGCAATTTTCTTAAAATCCTTACTTTCTACTTTAGGAGGAAGAAAATATAAAAAAGCAATACCAGAAAAAGCAAAGAGATTGCTAATTCCACTAAAAAAAGTAGGAATAATACCATATCCTAATACGGGAAGTAGACCTTGTGGAGTAAAGTTTTGAGCATTTGCAATAAAAATAATAAAAATACTACAAAGAACGAGAGGCATGAAAATTAAATTGGATTTACACATGGATTTGAATCCAAGTTTATTTACAATAATAATAGCAAGAGTAAAAATAGCTAAAATAAAAATGAGAGGCTTTTGCTGTAAATAAATAATTTTTAGATCTTCACTAAAATTGCGTAAAAAAGTACTAGAGAAAAATAAAAAGTATAATAAAAATAATATTCCAATCATATTTTTTAATAAATTACCACCTAGGAATTTTGAAATATCTAAAATATCTAGATTAGGAAATTTATGCAATAATTTTACAATTAAGAGAGTAAAAAGAAGGGCAATAATTGTAACAAATAAAATATTAAGAGAAGATGCAGAGCCAGTAGAAGCGATAAATCCTTTTGGCAAATTTAAAATAAGATGATTTACAAGGATGGAAACAATTAAAGCAATTGCTTCAAATTTTCCAATTTTTGTTTCACTCATATTTATACTTAACCTCCTTTTTGATTGGTATTATAACGCCATTTCATGCTAATGTGCTCTTGGGATTGCCTTTTTTTCGTATTTAAATAATCTGGTCTTTGCTCTTTTTTCCAAGTAGGACTTACAAAATATCCACTTCCTTTTGATTTTGTAATAGGAGAGTAAGGAACCATGTATGGAACACCAAATGATTTTAAATTACAAAGAATTGTTAAATATACAAATAGACCTAAACCAATTCCTAAAAATCCTGCAAGATATCCAAAAAGAATAAATAAAAAGCGCAAAAATCTCAGATGAAAACCAAAAGAAAAATCAGGAATCGAAAAAGATGCAATACCTGTAATTGCTACAATAATAATTAAAATCGGACTTACGATACTAGCACTTACTGCTGCTTGCCCGTAACACCAAAGCTCCTACGATTCCAATAGTAGGTCCAATAGGGGAGGGAACGCGAAGACCCGCTTCACGTATTAATTCAAAAGAAATTTCCATTACTAGAATTTCAAAGATAACGGGAAACGGAACATTTTCTCTAGAAGCGATAATTGAGAACAGTAGCTCTGTCGGGATTAATTCTTGGTGAAAATTGGTAATGGCAATATAAAGTCCAGGAAGGAGTAAAGTAATCAACATAGCAATGATACGTAAAAATTTTAAAAAATTAGCAAATTGAAATTTTAAGTTAGTATCTTCTGGTGAGCCTAAAAAATCAATAAAAGTAGCTGGCATGATTAAACAATAAGGATTGCCATTAATAATAACAACTACTTTTCCAGCGAAAAGATGCTTGGCAGCTTTATCCGGTCTTTCAGTAGACAAGATTTGTGGAATACTGTATTTATTTGTCTCTTCAATTAATTGCTCTAATTCTCCGGAAGAAAGTAGAGTATCCACTTTTAAATTATTTAAACGATAACGAACTTCTGCTACAAGATCATTATTCGTAATGTCTTTCATATAACAAATAGCACAAGCAGTTTTACTAATATCACCTACATTAACATTTTCAATAATTAGATTTTCGTTATTCACGATACGTCTTAATAAAGAAGTATTGGTTCTAATTGCTTCTACAAATGCTTCATGGGGACCTTTAATAATGATTTCATTATTAGGAGCGCTAACACTTCTTTGTTTAAATCCCTTTACATCTAAATTAAATGCAATGTTGAGACTTTCTACGAAAAGTGCACAATTTCCCATATTTATGCCAGAAATGATACTAGAAAACTTTGTTTCTTTTTTTAAAGCATTTTGTGGAAGCAAACAATTATTAATGTATTCTGTTAAATTGAATTTTTTAATTTTTTTAATAGGAACTTGTTTATTTTCTTTGCTAGGAAGGAAGTAAGTACTATCTTCTGTATATAGATTATCTTCATTTTTTAGCATTAATGGCTCTAAAATAAAATCATTAATTAAATTAGAGTCAGACATTCCATCAATATAAAACAAGAATGCAGGAAATTCTTTGCCTTTAGCAGTAATTGTAAATTCTCTTATGACAACATCACTATTAATTAGGGTATTATATTTTAATTTCATATAGTCTAAATTTTCTTTTAAACGGCAAGAAATTTCTTCTTTTTCAAATTGTAAATCTGAATTGGTATTTGAAATTTCATTTTCAAAGGAGCTATAAGAAAGTTCTTGTTCTTTTTGGGTTTCTGCAAGATAAAAATTATAATTTATATCAGGATTTTTATAAGCAAATATTTGCTTAAACCAATTTTTAATCGAACTTTTTATAGAATTCATCATTTTTTATTCATCCCTTTTTTATTTTCATTCATATTTTATAGTATTTGCCAAAACACCTAGAAAATATGTATAAAAAATGTTAAGATAAAAGAAAATAGGAGAAAAGAGAAATGGGTGATAAAATGGAAAATTTGATAAAAAATTATAAGCAAGTTCAGGAAAAATTAAAGAAAATTGTGAGTTTAGAAAAAGTAAAAAAAGAAGAGCCAATTGGATATACAACTTTTGGATTTCCAATAGAACATTATTCATTAGGAGAAGGGAAAAAACATATTATATTAGAAGCAGGGGTTCACGGATGTGAGATTATAACTGTGGACTTTTTATTACAGCTAATGGAAGAAATGTCTAATGGAAAGGATGACAAAAAGTGGAATACAAAAGAATATAAATTTCATTTTTTTCCATTGATGAATCCAGAAGGATATATTATTAGTACATCTGCAATACAAGCATTATTTCCAAAAGATGCAGATTTTATGACATTAGAAAAAATTTGTAAAAATTATTATATTAAATATAGGCAAGATGATCTAGACTCTAAAAAAGTAATGCAAGAGATTAATGAAATTGAACAAGAAGAGGAAAGAATGCAATCTTTAGCTCTTATGAGGAGGCAATTAAAATATTACCAAGAAATTTTTAAAGAGATTGATTATACTTGTATTCCAGATGAATACCAAGAACTAAAAGAAAATATCAAAAAAATTTATGAAGAAAATAAAATTCCAAAAGGAAGTTTACAAATTTGGAGTTCAAATGGTAATGGAGTAGATTTGGAAGAAAATTGTGAAGAGAATAAAAGATACTATTTAACAAAAGAGGAGTATGCAAAACTTCGTTATGAAAATATTAATATAAATCAAGTAGGCCCAATTGGTTGTCCAAATAAAAATAAGAAAGAATTTGAATTAGAACCAGAAAATAAAGCGATCTATCAATTTATACAAGAACTACAAAAACAAGAAGGAACAATTATTTATATTAGCTACCATAGTACTGGTGGATTAATTTATTATCGTTCTCATTGTGAAAAACAGAAAAAGCAAGAATTTAATCGAAAATTGGCACTTGATTACCAAGAAAAAACAGATTATACGATGATGGAAGAGGAAAAGGAAAATTGCAATGAAGCAATTATGCGAAATTTAGTAGATGGACATATTAAAATTGAATTATCTCCAATGGGAGGAAATCCAATTGGACCATATGGTGATATAAAAGGAAATTATCTTCCAACCATTCAAAAAAATATAGAAGCACTAAAATATATACTAGAAAAGATTTTCTAAAAATTGGTATATACAACAAAGGAGAATCGATGCTATAATAGTACTAATAGATGAAAATAGGAGAGAATTATGAAAAAATATAAAAAGAAAAGAGATTTTGCGAGTTTTATTATAACGATAATAATGCTTCTTTTAATTGCTGGATTAGGAGTGTTTATATACTTCTGTATGAGCTATGGAGTAGAAGAAACAATAGCAGGAGTAAGTGAAAATTTAAGTCAATTTTGGAATGATGAGAAGAAAGAAGAAGAGAATGAAATTAGTTTAAGTTTAGCACAAAATCCAATTGAATCAATAGAGCCAATTAGTAATAATGGATCTGAAACAGCTTCTGTTGAAAAATATTATTATAATCAAATTGATAATAAAGCAAGAATTATATATGATGCATTAGAATCTAATATTGAAAATTTAAAAACAGGAAATTACACAATTGAACTAGGAGAAGCTTATAATACTTTATTAAATCAAGAAAATGGATCACAATTATTAAACGATGCGTACCAAGCAGCTTTAGATGCTTTTGTATTAGACAAACCAGAAGTATTTTATATTGATACAAGTAAGATGTTACTTATGATTTATTCTAAAACCACAATTTTAAAAACAACCTACACGGTTAGTATAAAGGCAGAAGAAGGAGGAAATTATTTTGCAGATGGATTTTCATCCAAGGAACAAGTAGAAGAAGCGGAAAATCAGCTTGAATGGGTTAGACAGAACTTATATGAGAAATTAAGCGGAGATATTCCAGATAAAGTAGAGCAAATACATGATTGTTTAATTGATAGTTTAGAATATGATCAAACACTCACAAGAACAAATACAAGAAATATTTATGGAGCATTAATAGAAAAGGAAGTTGTATGTGAAGGTTATGCAAAAGCTTATAAATATTTATTAGATGGACTTGGAATTCAAAATGTAATTGCAGTAGGTACAGGAACCAATTCTTCTGGACAAACAGAGGCACATGCATGGAATTATGTAGAAATAGAAGGTTCATGGTATGCAGTAGATGTTACATGGGATGATCCAGTAGTCGTGGGAGGTGGAAAACTTCCTAAAAGAGAGAGACAAAAACATTTATTAAAGGGATCAGCAACATTTAATAAAAACCATCAAGAGACAGGAAAAGTATCTGATAGTGGTAAAGTATTTACATATCCAAAGCTAAGTGAAGAAGATTATAAATAAAGCTCAAAGAAAGGATAGAATAGCAATATTCTATCCTTTCTTTGAGTTATTTCATAATTAATTATAATATAATGCAAATTAAGCCTCCACTACCTTCATTTACAATTCTTTCTAATGTTTCTTGAAGCTTTCCTTGTGCATCTTCTGGCATTTTAGAAAGTTTATTTTGTAATCCTTCATTTACGAGTTCATGTAAACTTTTTCCAAAAATATTCGATTCCCATATTTTCTTTGGATCAGATTCAAATTCGGATAAAAGATAATTCACTAATTCTTCGGATTGTTTTTCGCTACCAACGATTGGAGATACTTCGGTTTCTACATTTGTGCGAATCATATGAATACTAGGGGCTTTCGCTTTTAATTTTACCCCAAAACGAGATCCTTGTTTTACCATTTCAGGTTCTTCTAAAATAAGTTCATCCATAGATGGAGTTACAATACCATAGCCCTTTGCTTTCACTTCTTCCAATGCATAGGCAATCTTATTATATTCTTTTTGGGTTTGAGCAAGAGTGGTAATGGTAGAGAATAAATCTCCTTCATTATTAATTTCTACTCCGGATATTTCTGTTAAAATGGAATAAAATAGATTTTCTTTTAGTTCAATACTAATATCGACTGAGCCACTACCAAGCTGAATTTGCTCAATTCTTGTTTTGGTAATAATTTCTGTTTGAGAAATACGAGATACACAAGAATCAATTTGTTTCAAAATACTAGCATCTTGAAAAGCGGTTTGAATTTCTTTTAAAAGTTCCATTCTTAATGGATGTGTGTTTTCAAGACCATCTACCCATTTAGGAAAATTAATATTAATACGATCAATTGGAAATTCGTATAAAATTCTTTCAAAAATAGAGTTGATATCATCAATTGTAAGATCGATACAATTTAAAGCAAGTACTGGGGTTTCGTATTTATCTTCTAATTTTTTTGCAAGACTTGTGGTGTATTCAGAATAAGGATCTTCTGAATTAAGAACAATCACAAATGGTTTATGAAACTGTTTTAATTCTTTGATGACTCTTTCTTCTGCTTCAATATAGTCCTCTCGAGGAATATCTGTAATGCTACCATCTGTTGTCATTACAATTCCAATTGTAGAATGCTCTTCAATTACTTTTTTTGTACCAATTTCTGCTGCTTGTTCAAAAGGGATTTCTTCTTCTGACCAAGGCGTTTTTACCATGCGAGGCATATCATCTTCTAAATAACCAATCGCGTTATTTACTAAATACCCAACACAGTCAACTAATCTAGTTTTTAAACGAATATTTTCTCCAACAGTAATTTCAACAGCCTCATTTGGAATAAATTTTGGTTCTGTGGTCATAATGGTGCGACCAGCTGCACTCTGTGGTAATTCATCTTTTGCGCGTTCTTTTTTATATTCATTTTCAATATTGGGAATAACCAGTAAATCCATAAATTTTTTAATAAATGTAGACTTTCCAGTCCTAACAGGTCCCACCACTCCCACATAAATATCGCCATCGGTACGTTTGGCAATATCCTCATAAACGTTTCGATTTTCCATTTATTCTTTACCTCCTCAAAATAGAAATGTTTGTACAAAATTGCTTTAATAAATGTATATTAGATGAAAGGGGAAGATATTCCAAAAATATGAATAACTTAAAAAGAATTAAATAAGAAAAATAGAAAATGGAAAAATAACAGGCCTAAGGATAGCGTATCTTGTAATTTACATAAAGAAGTGGTATGATAAACAGGAAATAGAGAGGAAAGATTATGATTACAAGATATGAAACGATAATGAAGAAATTAGAAACAGAGGTAAAAAAAGAATCATATAAAAAAATAAGACAAATAAGAAGTGCTGTAGAGGAACTTTTAAAACAATATGATGAAAAAGAAAATGACAGAATAGAGGAAACGAAATTAGATTGTTGGGAACAAGTAAAATGTGAATTAATGGAGAAGATGGGAGATTATGCTAACATAGGAAGTAAAATTCTAGGAACACAAATACAGTATTTTACAAGACAATATTTACAAAAAAATCCACGAGATTTAGATCGATTGTTTGAAAAATATAAAAAAGAAACAAGTAAAGAATATATAGGAGAACCTTATCCGGATGAAATAAAAAAAGCAAGTAGATTATTTGTAAGAGAAATTGTGAATGCAATGAATGTACAGGGAATTCCAAAGACGCAACAAAATTTATATCGATTTTTAGAAGAAAGTAATTCTTTCTTTGATCGAAAATTAAGAGAAAATTATATATCTTTAATTGGAATTACAGGAGAATTTTTTAAAAGAAGCCACTTATTAGAAAAGCATGCAGAGGAATTTAAAAGTAATATGAAAAGAGAATCTTTAGAGGAAATCTCTTATCCAATACATCCAGACGGAACGGGGAATTTAAGTTTGGAAGAATCTTTTTCAAGAGAACATTTGGAAACAAAATCAATGGAAGAATTGATAGCAATTAATGCATTTTGGCAAAACCGTATGGCTAAGGATTGCAAAATCTTTTTTTTAGCAATGTTTATGGTTGATCATTTAAAATTATATGAAAAAGAAGTAGATGAAAGAAATTGTGAAAGCATATCGGATGAACAAATAGAAGAGTTTATGGTTCGAAAGAGATTTGTAAATCGATTAGCAACAGCAAGACTTCGTAATATGGACTTTCTGAGCCATGAGGAAGATGAAATAGAAAGAAAAGAAAAGCAATATGCAGGAAAATATAACAAAAAATATGATAGTGATTTGCAAGATGAGGTAGAAATAGATTGTGTAGAACATATTATAAAGGAAAATATGTATTTGATGAAGCATAGAAGTATTTGCTATTTATTAGAAATGTTAAAACAAAGTTCAGAAATACCAAATTGGGGAATCGTACCAGAAGAAACGACAGAGACAAATGCGCTGATTGCAATTGATTTACCTGGGTATAATATGCCAATTGCTCTTCACATACCAAAGGATATTTTAATTACTGGTTTAGGCTGTTTTAAAACGACAAAGGTTTTAAAGCAGGAAGATTATATTCTTCCCATTTATGAAGGAAATTCGGATATGAAACAAGGAGAAAAATACTTTCCAACAAATATATTAATGCCATTGACAGAAAGCCAAAAAGCAATTTTACAAAAGAAAGCAAGAGAAACAAGTGAAACAGATAAAAATAAGAAGATGATAGAACATATGGCGGCAAACGCAAGAGGACAAATTGCATCTCATTTAAAACAGGTTAACATCTCGAAAACTGGTGTGAAAACAATAGAGAGAGTAAGAAAATATTATGATCTACTTGAGGAAACAAGATATCAAAAAGATAAAACAGGACATTATATTGTAATAGAGGAAACGGAGGGACATAATAGTGGTAACGGAAGAGAATAATGTGGCAAATCAGCTAAAAAAATGGGTAAGAGAGAAAAAATATGAGAAGGCAATTGTAGAAATTAGAAAACAAATTATAAAACTGGTGGTAAAAGATATACAAAAAAAAGAACCAGATTATGAATTTACAACAATATTTGATTTAATACAGACTTGTGACAAATATCAATATAAATTTAAAAATACGATTCGTAACATTTATAATATAGATGAATATTATGATTTAGATGAGATATCAGAATTGCTAGAAGTTTATGAAAAGTTATTAAAGTCAGCAAGGAGTGAATAGAAAAAATACGAAGTAAAAGATGGAAAAAATAAGAAAAATTGGATTAGTTGCAAATAAAAAAAACATATGATAAAATAAACAATGTTTAATTAAAAATATAGTGAGGTTGATAAAGCTATGGATCAAAAACAAGAAGCAATAGAAAAGCTAAAAAAATATCATCAAGAGCATATTATAAATATATTAGAAATGTTAGAAGAACAAAAGCAAAAGAAATTAATAGAACAAGTGTTAACAATTGATTTTGAACAAATAGAGAAATTATACGAAGACACGAAAAAAGGAATTAATGTAGAGGTAAGCGAATTAAAACCAATAAAATCGATTAATCCAGATAAACTATCACAAGAACAGAAAAAAGCGTACGAACAAAAGGGAGAAGAGATCATTAAAAAGAATGCTTTTGCGGTAGTTACGATGTCAGGAGGCCAAGGAACAAGACTTGGATATAATGGACCAAAGGGTACTTTTAAAATTAATGTTAAACCACAACCTAAATATTTATTTGAAATCATTGTAGACACATTAAAAAGAGCAAACGAAAAATACCAAGTAATGATCCCATGGTATATTATGACAAGTGAAGAAAATAATGATGAAATTATTCACTTCATGGAAGAACATAATTATTTTGCTTATCCAAAAGAGCAAGTAAAATTTTTTACACAAGGAGAACTACCACTAATTACTCCAGAAGGAAAGTTATTAGTAGATGAAGAAGATAAAATTCGTGTAGCATCGAATGGAAATGGTAGTATTTTTGAATCTATGAAACAAAAAGGTATTTTAGAAGATATGAGAGAAAAGAAAATAGAATGGGTTTACATAGGTTCAATTGATAATGTTTTATTAAAGATGGTAGATGTTTTGTTAATAGGAATTGCAATTGATGAAGGATCTCAAATTGCAACAAGATCTATTTTTAAAAACAATCCAAGAGAGAGAATAGGGTCTTTATGTAGTCAAAATGGAAAAATAAAAGTAATTGAATATTCTGAATTGCCAGAAGAAATGATAGAGGCAACAGATGAAGAGGGAGAGCTATTATATGGAGAATCCCATGTTATGTGTAATTTATTTCATATAGACGCATTAGAGAAAATTAGTACCAAACAATTACCATACCATAGTGCATTTAAAAAATATTCTTATAAGGATGAAAATGGAAAAGTAATTGTGCCAGAAGAACCAAATGCTTATAAATTTGAATATTTTATATTTGATTCCTTTGAATATTTTAATCAAATTTCTATTTTAAGAGGAAAAAGAGAAGAAGACTTTGCGCCAGTTAAAAATAAAGAAGGCGTAGATAGTCCAGAAACAGCTGCAAAATTGTATAATGATTTTTGGTTTGGAAAGGAAGAGTAATATGAAGGATTGTAAAATAGAAGAATTATATAATTTAGAAGAAACAATTGCAAAACAAATATTTGAAAATCTTACTTATCCTTGGGAAGTTCTTCCTAAAATAGGAGAATTTATACTAGAATTAGGAAATACATTAAGCAAAGAGGAATATGAAAAAGTTGGAGAAAATATTTGGATTGCAAAGTCTGCAAAAGTAGCAGAAACAGCGCTTATAAAAGGACCAGCAATTATTGGAAAAGATGCAGAAGTTCGTCATTGTGCATTTATTAGAGGAAATGCAATTGTTGGAGAAAGAGCTGTTGTGGGAAATTCAACAGAACTAAAAAATGTTATTTTATTTAATAAAGTACAAGTACCTCATTATAATTATGTAGGAGATTCTATTTTAGGATATAAAGCCCATATGGGGGCGGGATCTATTACTTCTAATGTGAAATCAGATAAAAAATTAGTTGTTGTAAAAAATGAAGAAGAAAAAATAGAAACAGGTTTAAAGAAGTTTGGAGCTATGCTTGGAGATGAAGTAGAAGTCGGATGTAATAGTGTATTAAATCCAGGAACAGTTGTTGGAAGAAATACGAATATTTATCCATTATCTTGTGTAAGAGGAGTTATTCCAGCAAGAAGTATTTATAAAAAACAAAATGATATTGTTATAAAACAATAAGAAGAGATTTTAAAGCATAAAAAAGAGTAGTTTTAAAGTATTTATTCTAATAGTAGAAATTATCTATATTAGGATACTTTAAACACTACTCTTTTTTTGTTACAAAATATGAATTTCATATTTTGTAATTACGAAACTATACACTTTGATTTCCAGGTATAAAATAATCTACAACTCCATAAATTAAAGCACCTACGATTGCGGCAACCCAAGAAATTGTATATCCTGCAACGAAGAATTGTGTAATATATAAAGTTGCAACTGCTAATACAAATCCTACAAAACCTCTTCCAAAGCTACTAGCATGAAGACCAGTGAATTTTGTTATTAAATAGTCCATAGCAGTTAAGACAATAGCGGCAATGGCTAATGTCCATATATTATTAATACTGAAACCAGGTGTAAAAAATGCCGTAATTGCTAAGACAACTGCAGAAGTTACTAATCTCCATACAATTTGTCCAAGTGTACTAGATCCATTTTTTTCTTGTACATTTAATTGACCATCTGACATAATATAAAACCCTCCTTAAAATTTCAGTTTATTTTTATCATGTATTTGGTTTCATATTGTTATTATTAACGTAAGAAAAAAAATTATTCAAAAATGCATAAATTCCAAAATAATGAAGAGAATAAAAGTAAAAAATGATGAAGAAACTTAGGAGAAATACTATGTTAATTACTTTTTTTAGAGCAATTATTTTATACATATTGGTATTAATTGTAATGAGATTAATGGGAAAGAGAGAAATTGGACAATTACAGCCATTTGAGCTTGCAATTTCAATTATGATTGCAGATTTAGCTTCTATTCCAATGACGGAAATTGGAATTCCTATTTCAAACGGCATTGTTCCAATTTTAGGATTACTAGTTATGCATTTAGTGATATCGATTTTAAATATGAAAAGTATTAAGTTTCGACAAATCATGTGCGGAAAACCTTCCATTTTAATTTATCGTGGAGAAATAGATGAAAAAATATTAAAAAAAGAAAGGTTTACAATTAATGAATTAGAGGAAAGATTGAGAGCGAATAATATATTTAATTTAAGTGACGTAGAATATGCTATATTAGAAACTAGTGGACAAGTTACTGTTATTCCAAAGCCAAATAAAAGAACAACGACTCCAGAGGACTTTAATTTAGATGTGAAATATGAAGGAATTTCATATGATTTAATTGTGGATGGTGTCATAATGAAAGAAAATTTAAAAAAATTAGGAAAAGATACTACTTGGCTTCAAAAAGAAATGCAAAAATTTAAAATAAAACCAGAAGAAGCCTTAATTGCTACAATTGACGGACAAGGGCAGATTTTTTGTCAAGCAAAAAAGAAAGGAAAATAATCATGTACAAAGAGATCATTATTAGTATTATCATTTTAATTGGAATTATAACATTAGATCAAATTACACAAAGGTATACAAAAGAAAGTATAGAATCTTTTAGTGGAAAACTATCCATTATGCAAGAGGATTTAAAAGAAGAAATTGAAAAAGAAAAAGAAGAAAAAAATCTAGAGGAAGAAGTAAAAAAACTAGAAATTGACTGGGAGGAAATATATGGGAAGCTGGCTTATTTTATTGAACATGATGAACTAGAAAAAATAGAAACTCAATTAAAAGAACTAAAAGGAAATGTGGAAGTAAAACAATATGCCGAGGCAATTCCTGGTATTGAAAAATGTAAATTTATTTTGGAGCATATAAAACAGAAAGATGCAATTCATATACAAAATATTTTTTAAAAGAAAACACACCGATAGGATGCAGACTGCATAAATCCTACCGGTGTGCTTTTTAAGGCTTATTTGCCGCTCTCACGGAGGCCACGGAGGCGGTTCTCGGTGCTTTCTAAGATACGCTTTTTTGCTTTGGAGCAAAAAGCACATTCGTTAAGCACAACACCGTTTATCTTCCGCTGTGTTCCGTTGCATTTTGAATAATTTTCGCATTCTCTTGATGTAAACATAAAGCCTCTCTTTCTTCGTCAAAAACTGACGATATAAAAATGAAAATGTTATTTTGTGACAATATTATTGTAGCATAAAATGAAGCGAAAGTCAAAAAATAGAAAATAACAAAGAGAAATATATTAAAAATAAAAGTGAAAATCCTAGACTATTTTTAAAGAATAAAGCAAAAGTACTTGACAAATCCTAAAAAAAGTTGTAAAGTATATTAGCATTACAAAAAAAGAGGTAGTAATTATGGAAAAAAATGTTGAGATTAGTATGCTTTGTGAAATATATGGTAAGCTATTAACTGAAAAACAAATAACAATTTTGAATGATTACTATAATAATGACTATACTCTTTCAGAAATTGCAGAAAATCATCAAATTACAAGGCAAGCTGTAAGAGATAACATAAAGAAGGGGGAAAATAAGCTTTTCGAACTAGAAGAAAAGTTAGGCGTTATGAAAAGGATGTTAAATCAAGAAAAAGCAATTGAACATATTTTATCAGAACTAAATAAAATTACAACAGAAGATTCCGATAAAAGGGTTTCAAAGATTTTAGATAACGTAAAAAAAGAATTAAACTGTTTAGTTTAATAAAGCGAAGGGGGCACTTGTATGGCTTTTGAAGGATTATCTTCAAAATTACAGGAGATAACAAGAAAATTAAAAGGAAAAGCAAGAATTACGGAGTCTGATCTAAAAGAAATGTTAAGAGAAGTTAAATTAGCACTTTTAGAGGCAGATGTCAATTATAAAATTGTAAAAGAATTCACTATGTCAATACAAGAAAAAGCGCTTCGGACAAGACGTACTAAAATCGCTAACACCAGGGCAACAAGTTGTTAAAATTGTAAAAGACGAATTGGTAGAATTACTTGGAGGGACGGAAAGTAAAATTAATTTTACACCAAATCCACCAACAATTATTATGTTAGTTGGACTTCAAGGTTCTGGAAAAACAACAACAGCAGGAAAGCTTGCTAATATTTTAAGAAAAAAAGGAAAAAAACCAATTCTTGTTGCCTGTGACGTATATAGGCCAGCCGCAATTAAGCAATTACAAGTGGTAGGAAGTCAATTGAACATACCAGTCTTTAGTAACGAAAACTCAAAAGATGTTGTACATATTGCAAAGCAAGCGTTAAATGCAGCAATGTCAAAATTAAATGATGTTGTAATCATAGACACTGCCGGAAGATTGCATATTGACGAAGAACTTATGAATGAATTGAAAAACTTAAAGTCTCAAATCAAGCCACACGAAATTTTATTAGTGGTAGATGCAATGACAGGGCAAGATGCAGTAAATGTTGCCACATCTTTTAATGAAGAATTAGGAATTGATGGTGTTGTTTTAACAAAATTAGATGGAGATACTCGTGGTGGTGCTGCTTTATCTGTAAAGAAGGTAACACAAAGACCAATAAAATATGTAGCAACAGGAGAAAAACTAAGTGATATTGAAGAGTTTCATCCAGAGAGAATGGCATCTAGAATTTTAGGCATGGGGGATGTACTTTCTATTATCGAAAAAGCGGAAGAAGCATTTAATGAAGAGGAAGCAGAAAAACTAGAAAAACAATTGCGTAAAAAAGAATTTGATCTAGATGATTACTTAATGCAACTAAGACAAGTGAAAAAGATGGGATCATTTTCTTCACTATTAAAGATGATACCTGGAATGAATCAAATAAAAGATTTAAAGGTAGACGATAAAGAATTAGATAAGATCGAAGCAATTATTTGTTCTATGACGACAGAAGAAAAAAGAAATCCTAAATTATTAAATGCAAATCGAAGAAAAAGAATCGCCCTAGGAAGCGGAACAAGTGTACAGGCAATTAATAAATTCATGAATTCATTCGAAATGTCTCAAAAAATGATGAAAAAAATGCAAAATGGAAAAGGCATGAGAAAGATGATGAAGAATTTAAATATTGATGATATAAAAGATTTAAAAATGTAGTGTGTTTTAAGTTGTTATTAATGTAAATTAATATAAATATATCTGTATTCGTAGGAGGTGAAAGATATGGTAAAAATTAGATTACAAAGACAAGGAAAGAAAAAAGCTCCTTTCTATCATATAGTAGTTGCTGATTCAAGAGCTTCTAGAGATGGAAAAATAATTGAACAAATTGGAACTTATGATCCTATGACAAAACCATCTACAATCGTTCTTGATAAAGAAGCAGTTGAAAAATGGATAAAAAATGGTGCAAAACCAACAGAAACAGTTAAAAAGTTGATTGAAGTAGCAAAATAAAAAGAGCAGTTAAGAAGGAGGCAAAAAGATGAAAGAAACACTAGAAGTCATTGTTAAGAATTTAGTAGATTCTCCAGAAGAGGTATCAATTAACGAATTAGATGGTGAAAAATCAATTGTATTTGAAGTAAAAGTTGCGGAAACTGATATGGGAAAAGTAATTGGAAAACAAGGACGAGTAGCTAAATCAGTAAGAACTGTAATGAAGGCAGTAGCAGCTAAAAATAAAAAAAGAGTTACCATAGAATTCATCGGATAGGTGGCATATGGATGAGTATTTAGAAATAGGTCAAATCGTAAATACGAATGGGCTAAAAGGAATGGTTAAGGTAAATCCTTTTACAGATGATATGATGCGATTTGAAGAATTAGAAGATCTTTATATTCAATATAAAGGTAATCTAAAAAAAGTAAAGATCGAACAAGTAAGATATCAAAAAAATCAAGTATTACTAAAGCTAGAAGGAATTAACTCGATTGAAGAAGCAGAAAATTATCGAAATTGTTATTTGAAAATTCATAGAAAAGATGCACGAAACTTAGAAGAAGATATGTATTTTATTGCAGATCTAATTGGGTTAGAAGTGTATACAAATCAAAATGAATTATTAGGAAAATTAGACGATGTGTTTTCTACTGGTAGTAATGATGTTTATGTAGTAAAAGATCAGAATGGAAAACAAATATTATTACCAGCGATTAAAGAAGTAATAAAACAAATTGATCTAAAAAATAAAAAAATAACGGTAGAATTGATAAACGGACTATTATAGGAGGTAATATGAAATTCGATGTGCTTACGCTTTTCCCAAATATGTTTGATGCTTTAAAAGAAAGTATTATAGGAAGAAGTCAAGAAAAAGGACTATTAGATATTAATCTAATTAATATTCGAGATTTTTCTAAAAACAAACATAAAAAGGTAGACGATACTCCTTATGGAGGAGGAGCTGGCATGGTAATTAATCCAACAGTAGTATACGATGCATATCAATCCGTTAAAACAGAAAAAGCAAAAGTAATCTATTTATCTCCTCAAGGAAAAGTACTAACTCAAAATAAGGTACAAGAACTTGCAGAGGAAGAACATATTATCTTATTGTGTGGTCATTATGAAGGAATTGATCAAAGAGTCATCGATGAAATTGTAGATGAAGAAATTTCAATTGGTAATTATGTATTAACTGGAGGAGAGATTCCTGCTATGGTGCTAATTGATAGTGTTAGCCGATATGTAGAAGGAGTTATAAATCAAGATTCAGTTAATGAAGAATCTTTTTCAAATGGTCTTTTAGAATATCCGCAATATACAAGACCAGAAATGTTTTTAGGAAGAAAAGTTCCAGAGGTTTTGTTATCTGGAAATCATCAGAAAATTGAAGAATGGAGAAAAGAACAAGCAGTAGAAATTACACGTAGGAAAAGGCCAGAATTATTAAAAGAAAATAATTCAAAGAAGGAAGAATAAAGTGAATTGAAATATAAAAATAGAAAAGAAGGAGGAGAAAAGAATGGATATCATTAAATCAATTGAACATGAACAATTGAAAGCAAAGATTCCAGAACTTAAAGTTGGCGATACAGTAAAAGTACACCAAAGGATTAAAGAAGGAAACAGAGAAAGAATCCAAGTATTCGAAGGAATTATTATAAAAAAACAAGGTGGAGGAGTAAATGCTACATTTACAGTAAGAAGAATTGCTTCTGGTGTAGGTGTTGAAAAAACATTTTTAGTACACTCTCCATTAATGGAAAAAGTAGAGTTAGTAAGAGTTGGTAAAGCAAGAAGAGCAAAATTATATTACTTAAGAGATCGTGTTGGTAAAGCTGCAAAAACAAAGGAACAAATCGGTGCAAGAATCGAGAATAGAGAAATTATTGTAAAAGCAGAAGCTGACGAAACACCAGTAGAAGAAGCTAAGGAAGAAGCTCCAGCAGTAGAAACTCAAGAAGTTGTAAAAGAAGAAGTTGTTGATACAGTAAAAGAAGAAAAAGTAGAAGAAGTAAAAGAAAAACCAACAGCTGAATAATGTTAAGAATAGAAAAGACGTCAAGAAGAAAGAAATTAAGTAATCTTCTAAGATGTCTTTTTTTGTTTTGAGAATGTTTAACTGGTTGAAATATATAAGAAAAATTGATATAATAAGACGCAAAAAAAAGAGAAAGAGGAGTACAATGAAAGTAGCATTTTATACACTAGGATGTAAAGTAAATCAATATGAAACAAATGGAATGATACAGGAGTTCTTAAAAAGGAATTATGAAATTGTTTTATTTCATGAAAAGGCAGATGTATATATTATTAATACTTGTACGGTAACCAATATGTCGGATAAAAAGTCAAGACAAATGATTCGTAGAACAAAAGAACTAAATTCAGAATCAATTGTAGTGGCGGTAGGTTGTTATGCTCAAGTAGCAAGAGAAAAATTGGAAGAAATGAAAGAAATCGATTTAATATTAGGAGTGAATGAAAAAAATAAAATTGTAGATTATATAGAGGAATATTTGCAAGAGAAGAAAAAGATCGAAAAAATTTCAGATGTAATGAAGCAGATAGAATATTCTGATTTTGGAGAGGTAGAATATTCCGAAAAAACGAGAGCTGTTATTAAAATTCAAGATGGTTGTGATCGATTTTGTAGCTATTGTATTATTCCATATGCAAGAGGGAGAGTAAGAAGCAGAAAACCAGAAAATGTAGTAAAAGAAATTAGAAAAATTGCAAAGAAAAATATAAAAGAAGTGGTTTTGACAGGAATTCATTTGGCCTCCTATGGAAAAGATTTTAAAGAAGAATATCATTTGATTGATTTATTAGAAGAAATAAATCAAATAGAAGGAATTGAAAGAATTCGTCTAGGGTCTTTAGAACCAACATTAATTACAGAAGAATTTGTGAAGCGTTTAAGAAAATTGGAAAAGATTTGCGATCATTTTCATTTATCATTACAAAGCGGATGTGATGAAACTTTAAAAAGGATGAATCGAAAATATAGTACAGAAGATTTTAGGATAATCGTAAATAGATTAAGAGAAAATTATAAAGAAGTTGCTTTAACAACAGATATTATTGTAGGTTTTCCAGGGGAAACAGAAGAAGAATTTAAAAAGACTTATGAATTTTTGCAAGATATCCATTTTTATAAAATGCATGTTTTTAAGTATTCACCAAGAGAAGGGACAAAAGCAGCAATTATGGAAGATCAAGTGGATGGAAATAGAAAAGAAATAAGAAGTAATAAGTTAATCGAAATGTCAAATAAAAACGAAAAAGAAGATAATGAAAAGTATTTAGGAAAGAAGTTATTCGTCTTATTTGAGGAGAAAGATGGAGAATACATAAAAGGACATACAACAAATTATAAAGTAGTAAAAGTAAAAACAGAAGATATACAAATAGAAAATGAAATAAAGGAAGTAGAAATTATAGGGGAAGATGGACTAGAATTAATAGGATGTATGAAAGAAGAAAAGGAATAATAGCGTATAGAAAAGTATAATTGTATATTAAATTTTTATTAAAATATAGAAATAGGATGAAAAATAAAATCTTTTTCCATGGTAAATTTCTTGCATAATAGAAAAAAATATAGTATAAAAAAGATATACAAAGGAGGAAATTTATGGACGAAAACAAAGAGCTAATAGAAGAAGCACAAGAGAAAAAAGAAGATGGCACCAAATTTTATTTAGTAGTAAGAGTAAGTATCTGGATGAAAATGAGAAATTACATATTACAAAAAATAAATTGGATACCAAAACAGGAAAAAACAACAATTTGGAATAAAATTGATCAAATGTTATTAAAAATAAAAGGACAAGAAGCTGAGCCAGTAAAAATAAAAATAGAAAAATAAAGAAGACTTGGGAGAAAAGCCTTGCATATTTCATTTGACAATTATATAATGAATTAAAATTGTATGGGAGAAGTAGAATGAACAAAACAAAAAGAAAGATTTTTGAGACTTCGATGAAATTATTTGCGGAAAAAGGGTATGAAGCAACTAGTATCGAAGAAATTACAGCTACAGTAGGGGTTGCAAAGGGAACATTATATTATCATTTTACAAGTAAAGAAGAGATTTTTAATTTCCTAATTGAAGAAGGAATGAAGCTTTTAAAAAATAGTATTCAAATAAAAACAGATCGTGTAAGCAATTATGTTGATAAGCTAAAAGCAATTATCTTGATTCAAATAAAAGTAATAGCCAAATACGAAAATCTCATAACAATTGTGCTTAGTCAAATTTGGGGAACGGAACAGCGAAATAGTAGATGCAGAAAGTATGTATTAGAATATATTGATATGATTGAAGAAATCGTGCAAGCAGGAATAAAAAAAGGAGAAATTAGAGAAGGAGATCCAAACATTATTGCATCGAATTTATTCGGAATGACATGTTCTTGCTTGATTTATAAATTAAAAGAAAATAAAAAGATTGATATTCAAAAGGTATATAAAGAATTCGAGACATCTATTGTAGAAGGATTAAAAAAAAGCAATAAAAATGTAATATTATTGTAATTTAAATGTAATACAATTTTCGGTTATCTCTATTGTAGTTTTTTGTAGAAAGATGTATAATTATAAATGTATAAGTAATATTACGTAGGATGAAGGAGGGGAGTTTACTATGTCTAGATCTGGCATTGTAAACGTGAGAATGGTAATCACGGAAGAAAAAATCTTATCTAATATCGATAAAGTTCAGAAAATGATAAATCCAAAAAGTAAGAAACAAATCGTTCAATTAGATGAGGATAGTTATTTTAAAGATTTAGTAGAATCAATTAAAACATATTTACAAGAATATCCAAAAAAGAAAAATTTCCCATCAAGTGTATATAACGCAGCTTATGGGCTAGTTGAGTTTGCTACAAATCAATTTGAAGAAAATACAAAACAAATTGAGGAATTGATTAGACAAAGAGAAAAAAATATTAGTCTAGGAGCAGAATTAAAAGGATACTTGGAAATAGTTCAAAATAAAGAAAAGAACTGGAAAGAAAAAATAAAAGATGCACAAGAAAACTTTGGAGAAGATATTATCGAATCTTTAAGTATTATTGGTAGATGTAGAAGTAAAAAATCAGAAAATTACCAAAGTGCTCAAAAATTAATTAATGCAAGAATAGGAAACTTAGAATCTAATTTACATATTGAAATTGATATGGAAAGAATTGAAGATCGTTCAAAAGCATTAAGTTATATTGGTATTGAGATTGCAGATGCATTAAAGGAAATACCAGTTCCAGCAGAAGAAGTAAAAGAAGCACCAGTTCAAGCCGTAGAAGAAGTTGCAGAAGAATATGTACCAGAAACATTCGAAGTAAAACCATCCTTATGGCAAAGATTTAAAAATAGTAAATTTGTAAGAGCAATAAAATATGTTATGAGCATTCGTGTTGTATTAGATTTACCGGCATTACCAGAAGGAAAAACAGAAAACTAAAAATGTTTTTAAAATTAGTAATATATAGATTATAAAAAGAAATAAGAGGAGGAATAAAATGGGAGTAGCAGCATTAGTACTAGGAATTATATCATTAATTATTGGATTTATACCACTTTGTGGAGTAATTGCTTTTGTGCCAGCAATTATAGGTATTATTTTAGGAATTGTAGAAATTGTAAAAAAGAGTAAAGCATCTGAGCCAAAAGGAATGGGAATTGCAGGACTTATTTTATCATCAATTGCAGTTATTGTAATTATATGGTGGATATTCATTGCAGGTGGAGTTCTTAGTTCAACAGCAGATTCTACATTAGATTCATTAAAAGATGCTGAAAAGCAAATACAAGAATATCAAGATTCATTAGATAATTATGATTACGATTATTAAAATAGGATTGTAGTAGCATGAAAATAATAGATTTTATAAAAAAGAATTATATATATTTATCCATTACTGCTTTAGGATTAGGAATATATATAATTCTTTTTCCTGTAATATCTGATTTTTTAAATCGTTTTTCAGAAACCTTAACTCAATGTACTTATTTAAAAATAACGGGAAAAAACTGTCCACTATGTGGTGGGACAAGGTATATTCGAAATTTGTCGAATGTTTTTGAAGATGTTACATATTTATTTCATCCATTTGGGATTATGGTATTATGTGTTATATTTGAAATTATTTTTCGAATTTATTGTTTATATAAGATAAGAAAAAAAGCAGTAACTAATCAGTTGATCAAATTTGATATCATGATTCATAGTATAATGGTAATTGCATTTGTTTTGTATGAAATCATTTTTATGATACAAAATAGTTAAATAAGTAAAAAATAAAGTCACGAAAAGCGGAAAAAACTATTGACAGATAGGAAAAAATTTAGTATACTAAAATTCGTTAAGTGACAGGCTCCCTTAGCTCAGTTGGTCAGAGCAACCGGCTCATAACCGGTGGGTCCAAGGTTCGAATCCTTGAGGGAGCACCAAAGAAGTAGTGGGTAACTACTTCTTTTTTTGTCTAAATGTTAATAACTAAAGAGAATAAATAATTTGAGATAAATAACTTAAAATTTATGACTTAATGAAGAAATATAACGAAAAAAGAGAATAAGAAAGAAAAATATGGATTGTTCATGAAAGACGATAGAAAAATTAGAAATTTGTAAAAATAAGTAGAAATTCATCATGAAATGTGCTATAATTGTAACGAAAATAAAAGGAGAATCAAAGATGAAAAATCGGTAAAACCATTAGTGCTAATGTACATACTGATGCTTTAACATACTTGCTAGGGAAAGCAAGTTTTTTTTCAATGTATAAAATAAAGGAAATTTAGATTATTCTAATAGTAGAAGCATTACATTATAATAATTTAAGTTTCCTTTTGTTTTTTATTTAAAATGAGTATTTTTATATATTGCTAATAATGATGAATGACTGAAATTTTTGCATGAATATTAGATTCTTTTCATATATGTCTAGTAAAGAAAGGGGATATGAGATACAGTGGAAAATTGTATAATAACAGAATTAGAAGATGGAGAATTTAACGGACTTGATCTTATAGAAATTTATGAAATACCAGATATATCAATTTTAGTAAAGAATTCAATAGAAGAAAAAGAATATATTCAAAGACATAAAAAAGCAGTAGAAACATTATTAAATGAGATCTATTTTGCATGTAAACAATATTTTAATTTGGCATATCAAAATCAGGATTATTCACTAGAGCTTGCTTTTGTTTCAGAAGAGGTAAAAAATCAAACTTATCGCGCAAATGTAAAGATCTATTTTTTAATTAGGGGAATTAGTTCTGAACAGTATGAGTTAATTTCAAGAATGAAGGAATTAAAGAATATAGTAATTACTTCATTAAGTGAGAGTAAATATAAAATAAAGGAAATAGACGATAAAGAAAAAGTATTAAATCAAATTAAAGAAATTGCATGTAAAGATAAAAAAATCTTAATAAAGGAAGGAAAAGTAGAAAATTTACAAAGTGCATATATTCCACAATGTTTTACTTTTGAGAAACTTCCAAGAAAAAATCATAACTTTACCAAATTGATAACAACATTGATGCAATATCCTAATAGTGCTATTATGATAGATTTAATTCCAACAATATTAACTTCTGATGAAATAGAAAATTTAGAAAGATATAGTAATATGCTAGATATGATAAATAGAGGTGTTATGGGAGCGGAAGGAAATATCAGTAATGTATTAGCTTCGAAACCTTCTGAGATGTATCGATATTATGAGCAAAATAAATATGGTGCTATATTTGCATATAATATTTTAATTTGTGCAGATAGTCCTATTATTAGTACAATTACAACAAAGATAAGTGGAGAAATTGGTATTGGAGAAAGTGCTTATACAAACTTAAAGATGCTAGAGATTACAAATGATGAATTAGATGTAGTGGAATATTTTAATTCTTTGCCATGGGTAATTAATGAAATAATGATGGATAAAAGGTTGGAAAACCCAATTTATACAGAGAATCCATTAGGAAGAATGCCTTTTATTGTGACAGGAGAAGAAGCCAGTGAAGTTTTTCAACTTCCATATGGAGATTATGATTTAACTGCAGGAATTAATATTAGTAAAGCTGACCAAGGAAATAAGCAATATAATAAGAAAATTATTAATAATGGAGACATCATGGTTGGAACTTTGAAAAGTTCTACCAATGGAGATCAAATTGGATTTTCTTTAGGAGATATTACAAAACATATGTTAATTGTAGGAACACCAGGATCAGGAAAAACTACATTCTCTGTAAGTTTGTTAGATAGATTATGGAAAGATCATCATATACCATTTTTAGTAATTGAGCCGGCAAAAAATGAATATCGAGCAATGATTGATAGTATACCAGATATACAAGTATTTACTCCGGGAAAAGATTTCATTTCTCCATATATTCTAAATCCATTTATTCCACCTAAGAATGTTAAACTTCAAAGTTATAAAACGGTGTTAAAAACAGCATTTTCAGCAGGTGTAGAAATGAGTACGCCAATTGATAAAATTTTTGAAGACACAGTGGACGAATGTTATTCGAGAGCAGGATGGTTACCTCATGATACGATAGAATCCGGTAAATCGATATTTACCATGGAGGATTTCTTAAAAACATTCATGGAAGTATTTGAAAGAATAGGTTATCGAGGAGATGCTGCCAATATTGGAAAAGCAGGATATGTTCGATTGAAAAGTTTATTGAGATTATTTGGAAATTACTATACAATTCCTATAGAAGACTTATTAAAAAAGCCAACAATTATAGAATTAGCAGCGATTGAAAATGAAGAACAAAAATCTTTAATTATTGCATTACTATTATTAAATATACAATCTTATGTAAATAGTAATTTTATCGGAACAGGAGAACTTAAAAATATATTATTATTAGAAGAAGCACATGTTTTATTAGCTGCAGGAAATGAAAACAGAGATGGCCAAGCAAATCCAAGTGCAGTTGCCAAAAAATTATTAACTAGAATGTTAGCGGAAATTAGATCATTGGGAGTAGGGATTGTAATTGCTGACCAATCTCCAGAGAAGGTAACAAGTGATGTAGTAAAATTAACCAATATTAAATTATCATTCAATTTAGTGGAGAAAAATGATAGAACGATTCTAGGAAATAGTACAGATATGAAAGAAATTCAAATAGATCGATTAGCAAAATTAAGGCCAGGAGAAGCTTTTTTCTATATGAATGGATTGGAAGAACCAGAAGAAGTAATCACAGAAGATTATAGAAAGAGAGTTCAAATTCGTACTACGATAAGTGATGAGGAAATTGCAGAAAGATCAAGTTATTGGAATGATAAAAAGGAAAAATTAAAACCGTATGTTGAATGTCAATATGCGAATTGTTGTAGAAACGGTTGTGATTTCTGTTTAAAAGCAGAGGCAGAAGAATATGCAAAAAGAATTTATGCCGAGAACTTTAATGAACAAAGTAAAGATAGAGAAAAATTAATACAAGTGTATGGAAATGTGTTATCGAAATTAAAGGAATATAAACAAGGTGAAATTAGTCCACAATTGGTATGCTGTACTAAAATACAATTATTAAGAAGAATTGTATATCATACACAAATACCTTTTTCAAAAGAAGCAGCTAAAAAGACGATTCAATTAGAATATCAAAAGGAGGAGTAATATGGACGAATTTAATGATATGAGTTTCCAAAGCAGTGATATTGGGATGAGTTCAGATATGGGATCGGATATCGTAACAGATATGGGAGCTGATATGGATACGGAAATTAACAGTGATATGAACTCGAGTGTAGATATGGCTATTAATACAGAGCTTAATAGTGATTTAAATACTGAAATGGATGAACCAGAAGCGGATATAGATTTTGAAGCACTAGAAGATCAACCGATAGTAATAGCAAGTGAAACAGAAGAAATGGAAAAGAAAGTCGAAGAAATAAATCAGGAAGATGAGAGAGATGAATTGGAAGAAATTCAAAAAGAGCAAATAAATGAAACAGAAGAGCAGAAGGAAGAACAAGAAGAAGTAAAAGGATATTTAGATGATGATAATATCTGGCATGGAGATAAAGGTGATGAACCATTATATGGAAAAGACGGCGAATTAAGGGACTTAAATGAAGAAGAAGTACCATTAGAAGAAGGAGAGTTAGATAAAATTGCTCAGAGGGAAAACGGAAAAGAAATAGATCAGGAAGATGAGAGAAATGAATCAGAAGAAATTCAAAAAGAGCAAATAAATGAAATAGAAGAGCAGAAGGAAGAACAAGAAGAAGTAAAAGGATATTTAGATGATGATAATATTTGGCATGGAGATAAAGGTGATGAACCATTATATGGAAAAGACGGTGAATTAAGGGATTTAAATAAAGAAGAAGTACCATTAGAAGATGGTGAATTAGAGGAATATATTCAAGAAGATCTTCCAAAAGAAGTTAATGAGAGAAATAAAAAGGATGAAATAAGAATCCCTGAAGAATTTCAAAATGGAGAACAAGACGAAGGAATATATGATGGAACAGAAGTGATACCAGATATAGAAGATGAAGAAATATATGACAGACCAGAAGCAATACAAAATATAGAAAATGCCGAAATATATGCTGAGAAAAAACAGAATAGTAGTAAAGAAGAAAGATTAGAAGAATATGTTCCTTATGAAGAGACGGATGAATATAAAAATAAGATAGCAGGAGATGCAGAAACTGAAGAGATTCGCCAGGGCTTTATAGATCATTTAAGAGAATATAATACAGATGAAACAAATGAACGAATAAAAAGACAAGAAGGAATAAATCGAAATAGTGATGTGAAACAAGATAATGGAGAGCAATATATTAATTACGATGAAACACAAGAGTATAAAGATATTATAAAAGAAAAGAGCGAAAAAGAGGGAGAAAAACTTCATAAAGGATTTTTAAATCATCTAAAAAAATGGAATAAAAAATAGGAGGTAGCTATGTTTAATTTTGGAAGAAAGAATAAGGAAGAACAAACGCAAGAACAAACAACAAATGAACTATATAGTGTAATACAAAATGATAGACCAGCAGATGAATTAGTTTGGAAATGTGCAAAAGAAGATTTTAATGATAACACACAACTAATTGTTATGGAATCAGAGGAAGCTTTATTTGTAAAAGATGGTGTGGTAGTAGAAACTTTTTCAGGTGGAAAATTTACTTTAAGTACAGCGAATTACCCATTTATTAACGGATTGAGAAAAATTGCAACAGGAGGACAAAGTCCTTTTAGTTGTAAAATCTATTTTATCGATAAAACGCATAAATTAGAGATTTTATGGGGAACTGATTCACCGATTCAAATGAGAGATGCACAATTTCAATTTGCAGTAGGAGTAAGATCAAGAGGAAGTTATTCTATTCAAATTAAAGATGCAAAGAAATTCTTTGTAAAATTAGTAGGGAATACAACTTCTTTTACAAAAGATGATGTAAAACAATATTTTAAAACTGTATTTCAAACAAAGATAAAAGTTGCGTTAGCAACAGTAATGAAAAATTGTAAATATACTGTATTAGATATGAATACAGAATTAGAAACAATCGGAAAAATGGTAGAAGAGCAGTTAGCAGAAGTACTTGATGAATATGGAATTCGACTTGTAAACTTCTATATTTCAGATATATCTATTCCAGAAGATGATCCAAATTATCAAAAAATAAATGAAGCATATGCAAATGCACATGCAGGCAAGATTGAATTAGAAGTGCAAGGTGATTATTGGAATAAATTAACTGCAAAAGAATTGGCGAAAGATGTAGCAAATAATCCGAGTGCAGGAGGCGCTGCTGCAATGGGAGCTGGAATTGGAATGGGAGTAGCATCTGCTGGAGTTTTTAATAACTTAACGAATCAATTATTTACTCCTTTAAAAGAAGAACAAAATAATATGCAAAATGCGAGTGCACAGCCACAAGCACAAAGAACTTCAAGATTTGCTCCTAAGAAACAAGAAGAGGCTAATGTAGCAGAGAAAAAAGTAAAATGCCCAAATTGTGGTCAGGAAGTTGCTGAAGGAAGTAAGTTCTGCAATAATTGTGGAACAAAATTAGAAGAAGAATATATATGCAAAAACTGTGGAAAAAAATTAGATTCAGGAAGTAAATTTTGTAGTAACTGTGGAACAAGGAGGAATTAAAGATGAAAAATAATAAAGTATTATATGGAATCATTGGAGCTGTTTTATTAATTGTTGTAGACTTAATTGTGTTTTTATCTCTAAAAACATATACAGCAGCTAGATGGATTAATATTGTAGGACTTAATTTATCAATTATTGTATTATGGGGAGCAAGTATTGTTTTTGGAAAAAAGGAAACACATTTTCTTCAATATGCTAAATTTCCAATTATAGGACTATATTCAGTGATAACATTTATTATAAGTATTTTGTTTATTCTAATTAATTTACAAAATGTTACAGTTTCTATTATTGTTCAAGTTGTTTTATTAGCATTATTTATCATTGCTATGAGTATAAATACAATGGCAAATAATGATTCTATTCAAAAAACAGGGACGGAAAAAGTAAAACAAGATGACATAAAAAATATGGCATCAAGATTAGAAATCGCTATGCAAATGGTGAAAGATAGAGATATGTACCGAAAGATAGAAAATGCCTATGATGCAATTAAAAATGCAAAAATAAATATAACAGGGGATGCATCCTCAATAGATGGAGAAATCATAAGAGCAATTGGAAACATTGAGAATTTCATTTCAGAGCAAAATATGAGTGGAATTGAAAATGAAGTAGCAAATATTAATCAATACATTAGGAAAAGAAATCAATTATAATCTAGGAGGAAGAAATGAGTGAGTTAAAAGATAGAAAGTGTACTGCTTGTGGTGGAGAACTTAAGGTAAATGGAAAGCAGGCAGTATGTGAGTATTGTGGAAGTACATATGATATTGATGATGGAATATCAATTAAAGAAGTATCTATTACAAATATAGGAAACTTATTAAAAAGAGGAAAAGAATATTTAGCAAAAAATGATTTTGAAAAAGCAAAAGAATACTTGGAGAAGGCTAAGGATATTGATATTGAAAATCAAGGAGTAAAACTTTTCGAAGAAGAGATAAAAGTACAAGAGAATGAATATTTCTCAGCAAAGGATGCGATTGATTCCATAGAGTATCAGAAACATTTGAAAAAGCAAGAAGAGGAAAAGAAACAACAAGAGATTGATAAAAAAATTAAGGACTTTGGAAAAGTAGAAGAAGCTACTTTAGAAAAATTAAATGATACAGTTTGGAAAAGTACAAAAAGTGAAAAATATTATGTATTTAAGAATAGTTGTATGAATACATATATTGCCCAAAAGGAATATGATGGTGAAAAAGAATATACTCAATGGATAAGATATTGGTCTCATATGGAAAAAATAGGGCATAAGTTTTATCAAGATGGTGAATATGCAATGATTTGTTATAGACCATATACAGTAGATAACAAGAAAGATAATTCAGGAGAAGTATTAGATGATAGATGTCTTGAAATAATAGAGTTAGATAATTATACGACAAAAAATAATTACGATATTGATGCTTATCACAAATTAGATATAGCAGGAGATAATTATTTAATTGAACATAGAAGATATAGAGATCTTGATTATCCTAATAGCAATTATATGCTAGAAGCAGATGAAACATTTGAAAAAGTGGATGAACTAGAAGCAAGAGAGTATTTTAGAAAAATAAAAGAATTAAACGATCTTAAAGATAAAGAAGAAAAAAAGAAAAAAGGGGCAAAGATAGGTAGTTTTCTAAAACCATTTCTTATTATATTTGGAATCCTATTTCTTTTCACGATAGGGTTAACAGCGGGATTGCAGGCAAAAAAAGTGCAACAAACAAGATTAGACTATATAAGAAGAATAACAGAAGGAACAGAAGCAGTTGCAGAACAATCGAAAGGGATTGAAGTGAGTCCACTTACAATATATTTTATTATATTAGGGGTATGTATTGGTTTTTTGATATTAAGATATGTAGTAGATCAAATTAAAATAAGACAGATAAAGCAAGAAGAAACAAGAGTTGAGAAAGAAGCAATTGCGATTCAGAAAAAATTAAATGCATATCCAATTGAAGAATAAAAAAGAATCACGTGGTATTTCATGCTACGTGATTCTTTTCTTATAATTTAGAAGAGAAAGAAGAAAAAAAAATGTAAAAAGTCTTGACAAGAAAATATGAAGATAGTATAATAAAAAAGCGTTGAGCGATAGAAATATAAAATTAACGCAAATGGGTAGGTGGCCGAGTGGCTAAAGGCGGCAGACTGTAAATCTGTTCTCATTTGAGTACGATGGTTCGAATCCATCCCTGCCCACCAATGACGT
>DVNH01000019.1 GCA_018714565.1 Candidatus Merdicola faecigallinarum
TATTCAGGAGGCTATGGAGCAGAACCGGCATTTGCAGACTTAAATAAGGAGAATGACGGAACGGTTGCACCATGTGGAGCAATTGGATCAATTGTATTTACACCGAAAGAAAGCATTTCTGCAATGGAATATTATTATAATTATGTGCCAAAATTATGGGGAAAATATGGATTTAGAGATGCATATAATTTGGAAGGAGAAAAAGAATGGTATTCGGTAGAGGACATTGGAATTGATAAAGGAATTTCCATGGTAATGTTAGAGAATTATTTGTCTGGAACAATATGGCAATGTTTTATGAAAAATAAATTTGTAGAAAAAGGGCTAAAAAAATTAAAAATTCAAAAAATAGAAGACAAAAACGAAGTTACAAAAAAATTAGAATTAGTATAAAAATATATTTTATCTATCTAATTACAAAAACTATAAATTGAATGGATAATAAAAAATTCCTAAAAAAATGAATAAAATAAATGGATTGGAAAACCCTATTATGATAAGAGAAGAGAATAGGAAGGTACATATGAAAATTGGTGTTGATTTAGATGGAGTACTTACAGATTGGCATTCTTTTGTTATAAAATATGGAAAAGAGTATGCAAATAAAATAGGAAGAGGAAGGATAAAAAATGAAAAAGGTTATGAAATTAATGATGTTTGGGATTGGGGAGTAGAAACCTCAGAAGAATTTTGGAAAGAATATGACTTTTTTTATGCAGAGAAAATTCCGGCAGAGGAAGGTGCAAAAGAAGCGCTAAAAAGATTAAAAGAAGAAGGAAATGAGATTATTATTATAACAGCAAGAAGTTATACAACACAAGAGAGTGAAATTGGAGCCAAAATGCGTAAAATAGTAAAGAAATGGCTAAAAGAATATGAGATTTCATATGATAATATTGTTTTTTCTAGTGTAGATAAACGAGAAAATTGTAGAAAATATGGAATAGAAATTATGATAGAAGATAGTCCACATAATATAAAGCAGATTGCAACAATAATACCAGTAATTTGTTTCCATCAACCATATAACGAACAGGTACAAGGAAAAAATATAATAAGATGCTATAATTGGAAGGACGTTTATCAAAAATTAACAAGAGAATAAGAAAAGTGGCTTCGCCAGATGTACAGATTGCTTCGCAATCGCACAGACTAAAGCAACTTAACCTTGTTACTCCAGAAATTTCTGACGAAATTTCCTATGTAATAAAAAAGATAAGAAAATGATATAAATAAAAAATATCAAAAAAGTAGACCAAAAGATTGAAATGGTCTACTTTTTTGATGATAGATCAAATCTTTTTTTATTGCTCTAGAAACTTCTATCGAAATTTCTAGAGCAACAAAATTAAGTTTCTTTATAAATTTTTCTATTGCAAAAATAGAAAAAAGATTTTATACTAAGAATGCAAATTTAAATAAGATAAAAAGGAGGAGCCATGATAGAAATAAAAAATTTAACAAAAAAATTTGATGATAAAGTAGCGGTAAATGATATTAGTTTGCAAATACAGGAGGGAGAAATATTAGGTCTTTTAGGAGAAAATGGAGCTGGAAAAACAACTACTCTTCGTATGATGGCAACGATGCTAAAGCCAAGTGCTGGATCAATTCAAATTGCAGGATATGATTCTGTAAAAGAGGATAGTAAAGTAAGAGAAAATATTGGTATTCTTTTTGGAGGAGAAACAGGTTTATATGATAGGCTGACGGCAAGAGAAAATATTGAATATTTCGGAAAATTATATGATATGTCAAAAGAAGAATTAGATGCTCAAATTAAGAAAATTTCAGAAGTTTTAGATATGAAAGAATATATTGATAAGCCAGTAGGAAAATTTTCAAAAGGAATGAAACAAAAAGTAGCTTTTGCAAGAGCAACCATTCATAATCCAAAAGTATTATTGTTGGATGAACCAACTTCTGGTTTGGATGTAACAGCTGCGATTCAAGTGCATGATTTTATAAAAGGGTTAAAAAAGGAAGGAAAAACAGTTATCTTTTCTTCTCATACAATGGAAGAAGTAGAAAAATTATGTGATCGAGTAGCAATTATACATAAAGGAAAATTAATCGTAGTAGATACATTGGATGGATTAAAGAAAAACTATCAAGAAGAGAGTTTAGAAAAAATATTTACAAATTTAATTAATGGAGGAAAATAGGGATGAATTTTAAACATATAATGATTGTATTTAAAAAAGAAATGAAAGATGCTTTTCGCGATCGAAAATCTGTACTTACCAATATTTTCTTACCACTAATTTTAATACCACTTATTTATTATTTTATGAATATGGCAATGAGTGGAGCAACAAAGGACGTAGAAGAAAATATGAAGATTGCGATTCTTACCAATGAAGATAAGACACAACTAGAAACATTTACGAAACAAAACATTATAGGAGAAGATAAAATTGAAATTGTAAATGTAGCAAATGAGGAAGAAGCAAAAAAAGCATTAGACGAAGGAAATATTAATTGTATTTTGAGATATTCAGATGGTTTTCTTCAAGAAATTGAAAATGGAAAAATGGCAGGAATTAAAATTGAATATAATGCATTAAAATCGTCCTCTAGTATAGGAATGCAAATGTTACAAAATAAAATTATGGCCTTAAATCAAGTTATGGCAACACAAAAACTTGCAGAAATAAATGTATCACCAGAAATATTAAATTTAGTAAATATAGAAACTACAGATGTTTCTGTTCAAAATAATAATGGGAAAAAATCAAATGATATGATTGCGATGATTGTACCAATGTATTTAGTTATTATTATTGTTACTGCAGGAGTTCCATTAGCAGTAGATGTAATTGCAGGGGAAAGAGAAAGAAATACTTTTGAGGCATTATTATCAACAAAGGCAAATCGCTTATCAATACTAATTGGAAAATATTTAGCGATATTGGTATTTTCTTTAATTGCGATTATCATGTCTTTTATCGGATTAATTATAGGAATGGTAATGAATCCTGAGTTATTTGCAAGTGGTGATCAAGAAATGAACCTAGCAGCTATTTTACAATCAATGAATATGCCAGTAGGTGCAATGCTTCTTTCTTTATTATCTGCAATTACTCTAACAATTGCGTTTGCAGGAATTCAAATGGCAATTAGTACGGTTTCAAAATCGGTAAAAGAAGCACAAACATATCTTTCTTATATGTCTATGCCTGCTATGATTTTAGGATTTGCTACTTTATTTATGGGAGCAGGAGATATGCAAAACTATATGGCATATATTCCAATTTTTAATACAATTGCATCTTTAAAGATGGTACTTTCAGGAGTTATTAATTATAGTTTCTTAACAATAGGAGTAATCATTAATATTATATTTGTTGTAATTGTTAGTATTTATATTACAAAATTATTCAATAATGAGAAAGTAATTATAAAATAGATATAGCATAAATAATCATCGCCTTGTAAAACGATATATATTGTCTTTTGCAAGGCGATTCCTCTTGTGAGAAAAAAGAGAAAATGATATAATGCCTAAAAAAGAAAAGGAGATAATTAAATGAAGGTATTTGTTGTATCTGATATTCATGGATCTGATTATTATGCAGAAAAAATAAAAGAAATTAATGAGAAAGAAAAACCAGATAAAATTGTTTTATTGGGAGACTTATATTATCATGGTCCAAGAAATCCTCTTACAAAAGAGTACGGACCAATGAAAGTAGCAGGAATTTTAAATGATTTGCAAGAAAAGATTATTGCTGTAAGAGGAAATTGTGATGCTCAAGTAGATGAAATGATTTCAGATTTTAAAATGAAAGATTTTATTTCTATGGAAATTAATGGATCACGTTATTTCTTTACTCATGGGCATATTTATAATATAGATGATCTTCCACCAGAAGATTTTGATGTTATGATTTATGGGCATATCCATACAGGTTTTATTGAAAAGAGAAATGGAAAAATATTTGTTAATACTGGATCAATTTCTCTACCAAAAAACAATACAAAACATAGTTATATTATAATTGAAGAAAATAAGATCTATTTAAAAGATGTAGAAGGAAATGTCTTAGATTCGATTGAAGTAAAACAATAGAAGGAAAATGGGAAATCTAGTAATTCGTACTATGGATTTCCTATTTTTTGGATCCTTACAAAACTGTAATCTAAGAATTACTAAAACTATGCTATAATGAAAATAAAGTAAAATAGTGGAGTGATTTGAGTGCAAAAAATATTAATTGTAGAAGACGATGAAAAATTACGAAAAGAATTAGAAATATTTTTAAATAAAAATGGCTTTATAGCAAAAGGATTAGAAAAATTTGATAACACGATTGAAGAGATATTAAATGAAAATGCAGATTTAGTATTATTAGATATAAACTTACCATATACAGATGGGGAATTTGTTTGCAAAGAATTAAGAAAAACCTCTAATGTACCAATTATTATGGTAACAAGCAGAGATAATGAAATCGACGAATTAATGAGTTTAAATTACGGAGCAGATCAATATGTGACAAAGCCATATAATATACAAATATTACTTGCAAAAATAAATGGATTACTAAGAAGAAATCAGAATGCAGGTGCTAATACAGAAAAAATTGATTGCAATGGGTTTGTATTGAATATGGCAGAAAGAGTGATTGAAAAAGATAATAAAAAGATAGATTTAACGAAAAATGAATATAGTATTTTATACTTTTTAAGTATTCACAAAAATAAAGTAGTATCCAGAGACGAAATTATGGACTACTTATGGGAAAGTGAAGAATTTATTGACGATAATACATTAAATGTAAATATACGAAGATTAAGAAATAAATTAGAAGAGATAGGTTTGGTAGATAAAATTGAGACAAAAAGAGGACAGGGATATTTATTAGTATAATAATAGAGGAAAGCTTATTTACGGAATAAAGTTACTTGGTAATGGAGGTTAATATGTATTTTAAGGATTTCATAAAAGACAAGGTGATACTAATTGTAACTATAGTGATTGCATTAATAAGTATAGAAATTTTATTACTTGTTTACAATATAGGAATTATACCTAAGATATACATTGCGGGAATTGTAGTAATTGTAGTATCAATTTCTATATTAATCGAATATAAAAGAAAGAAAGCTTTTTATGATACATTAAGGAATAATTTGGTAGATTTAAAAGAAAAATATCTCATATCTGAAATTGTAAAGAAACCAAATTTTGTAGAAGGAAAGATTTTAAAGGAAGTATTAGAAGATACAGGAAAATCGATGCTTGAGAATGTAAACTATTATAAAAGTTTACAGGAAGATTATAAAGAGTATATAGAGCTATGGATTCATGAAGTGAAAATACCAATTGCGGCTAGTAAAATGATTATTGCTAATAATAAGACAGAAGTTACCAAGAGTATAGAAGAGGAGCTAGATAAAGTAGAAAATTATACAGAACAAGCCTTATTCTATGCAAGAAGTAATGCTGTGGAAAAAGATTATATTATAACAAGAACAAATTTAAAAGAGATTGTTAATGGTGGGATATTAAAAAATAAAAGTACATTATTAAATGAAAGAATCAGTTTAACAATGAATGAATTAGAGTATGAAGTGTATACAGATAGTAAATGGGCTATTTTTATTGTAAACCAAATAATACAAAATTCAATTAAATATGCGAAGGATAATGATAAGAGAATAGAAATAGATGCAAAGCAAAAAAGTGACAAAGTCATTTTATATATAAGAGATAATGGAATCGGAATCAAAAAAGGAGAAATCACTAGAGTATTTGAAAAAGGGTTCACAGGAGAAAATGGAAGAATGATAGGAAAAAGATCTACTGGAATAGGCCTATATTTATGCGAAAAATTATGTAATAAATTAGGATTAGGAATAGAACTAAATTCTGAAATGGGAAAAGGAACAGAAGTAAGGTTAATTTTTCCAAAAAATAGTTATACAAGTTTTTAGATTAAAAATAAGCTCATTTATATGGGCTTATTTTAGATTACAAAAATGTAATCTAAATGTAAGGTAAAAAAATGGTAAGGAAAAATAAGATATTTTATAATAAGCGTAGAATAAAGGAAAGGAGATAAAAAAATGAGCAATGTATTAGAGGTAAAAAACATTGAGAAGTATTATGGAAATAAATCAAATTTAACAAAAGCGATATCAGGAATTAGCTTTAATGTGTCTGATAAAGAATTTGTAGGAATTATGGGAGCATCTGGAAGTGGTAAAACAACACTTCTAAACTGTATATCTACGATAGATAGAGTAACTGCAGGGCAAATTATAATTAATGGGAAAGATATTACAAAATTAAGAGGAAATAGTTTAAATAAATTTAGAAGGGAAGAATTAGGATTCATTTTCCAAGATTTTAATTTATTGGATACACTAACTGCTTATGAAAATATAGCGTTAGCCTTAACAATACAAAAAGTAAAGGCAAAAGAAATCGATAAAAGGGTAAGGGAAGTAGCAGAAAAACTTGATATAACAGATATTTTAGATAAATATCCATATCAAATTTCAGGAGGACAAAAACAAAGAGTGGCTAGCAGTAGAGCGATCATCACAAATCCTAAATTAGTGTTAGCGGATGAGCCAACAGGAGCATTAGATAGTAAATCAGCAAGACAATTATTAGAGACATTTGAGAATTTAAATCAAAAATTGGGAGCAACGATTTTATGGTTACACATGATGCCTTCACAGCAAGTTATGCAGATCGAATCATTTTTATTAAAGATGGAAAAATTTTTAATGAGTTAATAAAAGGAAATGACACAAGAAAGCAATTTTTTGAAAAAATAATCGAGGTACAAACACTTCTTGGAGGTGATTTGAACGATGTTATTTAAATTATCTGTAAAAAACATGAAGAAGAGTTTTAAAGATTATGCAATTTATTTTTTAACATTAGTATTAGGAGTCGCAATCTTTTATATGTTTAACTCTTTAGATAGCCAACAAGCAATGCTTCAAGTGTCTGAATCAACCAGAAAATTGATTGCTTTAATGATAGATATGCTGGGGGTAGTATCTGTTTTTATTGCAATCATACTTGGATTTTTAATCGTATATGCAAATAATTTCTTAGTGAATCGAAGGAAAAAAGAATTTGGAATTTATATGACTTTAGGAATGGGAAAAAGACAGATATCAAAAATTATTCTATTAGAAACTTTATTAATAGGAATTTTATCTTTACTAGTTGGTATTTTTATAGGAGTGTTTGCATCACAGTTTATGTCAATATTAGTTGCAAAACTATTTGAAGCAGATATGAGTGAATTTACATTTGTATTTTCTAGTGGAGCATGTATTAAGACTTGTATTTATTTTGCTGTTATGTTTTTGGCCGTTATGATATTTAATACAATTACGATATCAAAATATAAATTGATCAATTTATTAACGGCAGTAAGAAAAAATGAAAAAGTAAAAATGAAAAATCCAATCCTTTCTGTATTTGTATTTTTGGCATCTGTTGGAATTTTAGGATATGCTTATTGGAAGGTAACTGGTGGAATTAATGAATTAGATACAATAGAGAAAATATTGGGCCCAATTTTAATGGGAACAATAGGAACGATAGGAATCTTCTGGTCATTATCAGGTTTTATTTTAAGAGTAATACAATCCAGCAAAAAAATCTATTTAAGAGGAACAAATATGTTTGTTCTAAGACAGTTAAATAATAAGATAAATACAACGGTAGTATCGATGAGTGTAATTTGTATTATGTTATTTATGACGATTAGTATACTATCTAGTAGTATATCAGTACAAAATTCGATGGATACCGAATTAGAGGAAATGACGCCAGTAGATTTGAATTTATTTAAAACAGCAAATTTACCAGACAGTTATGTAAGCTCTTATAGTGGAAAAACAATCTATTATACAGAAGAGCAAAAAGTGGATTCAAGAAAATCAATTGTTGATACGTTAAAGCAGAATGGATATGATATATCAAAATTAAAAGATATTGTAGAAATACCAATCTATACGGTGCCAGAATGGACTTGGAAATATAGCTTAGGAAATTATTATGAAACTGCAAAAGCTCAATATTCAATGCTTGCATATGATACTCCAGAAACACTTATTAAAGTATCCGATTATAATAAGATAGCTTCACTTTATGGTCAGGAGCAATATACTCTAAACGACAATGAATATATTGTACTTTGCGATTTCGATTCAATGGTAGAATTAAGAAATGCAGCGTTAAAGGAAAATAGTGATATACAAGTAAACGGAAAAATTTATCATGCAAAATATAATGAATGTCAAAGTGGCTTTATTAATATGTCATCAAGCCATACAAATACTGGAGTTATTTTACTTCCAGATAGTTTTGAATGGAAAGAAGAATGGAAAGAACAAAAATTTTTAGCTGCTAATTATAATGCAGATACAGAGGAAGGAAAACAGGAAATTAATAAAGAATTTGCAGATGATGATAGTAAATTAAATGAAAATTTATCGGCAAAAGGAATTAGATTAGATGGAATGACTAAAATTACTCTAATAGAGGCAAGTAAAGGATTATCATCTATTATCATATTTATTGCAATTTATTTAGGAATTATATTCTTAATAGCAAGTTCCGCTATTTTAGCATTAAAGCAATTAACGGAAAGTTCTGATAACAAGCAAAGATATAATATTCTAAGAAAAATAGGATGTGATGAGAAAATGATTAATCAAGCTTTATTTAGACAAATAGCAATTTTCTTTATGTTACCACTGGTACTTGCAATTATTCATTCTATTTTTGGAATAAAATTTGCTTTAACAGTATTGGTAGTACTTGCAAAACCAGAAGAATTATTACCATCCATTATAGTGACAGCAGTTGTAATGGGAATTATTTATGGTTTATATTTCTTGGCAACCTATTTGGGAAGTAAAAACATCATCAAAGAGGAGGAATAGATATGTTTCGGATTCTTTCGATTGATTTTTATAATCATAATAGGAGTAATTGCAACAGGAATTATATTAATAACAACAATATTTAAAGGAGAGACACTTTCAAAAGATGAGATTTTGAATACTTATGATGATTTTATGGAAGTATTTTCAGAAAAAGGTATTTCAAAAGATAAAGAATTGGAAGGTAAAAGAAAATTTGGAATTGATGAATATGAAGGAAACTATAAAGCAAGCTATGAAAATGCAACTAAAGAAGAAGTTCTATTTGGTGGGACCACTTTAAACCGAGAAAATGGAAATAAAATTAAATTAAAGTTAAAAGTAGAAAAACAAAGCGGAGATGTTGCAGTTATAGCAAATTTAGGGACAACAGAAAAAATTTTAATTAGCGATACAGGAGAGTTCGAAAAAGATATTGATATAGAAGGAAAAAGCTATTATTTAAATCTCAAATTAGATCATTTTACAGGAAAAGTTGAAATAATAGCAGAATAGGAGGAAATAATGGAAAGTTTAAAAGAAAAATTGCCTATGATAATTGCAGTAATTATTGTACTTGTGCTAATGGTAAGTGCAGTTTACCTATTATTTATACAAAAAAAGGATTATTATACAAGGATTGATAATACTAAAATAGAGCAGGTTTCTAATACTGATGACATGAAATACCAATATACATTAACTGCCTATGATGAAGGTGGTAAAACAAAAGAAATTAGTTTTAAAACAAGTAGAGAATTAACAGAAGGTGCATATTTAAAATTAGAAGTAATGTCAATTAGAGGTGTGGTTAGCTGGGAAGAAGTTCAAGAAACAGAATTACCAGATAAAGTGAAAACAGAGATAAATCAATAATGTTGCTATTTTAGTATCTTATGGAATAATTTTTTAGAGAATCGATAAGAAAAGTGGCTTCGCCAAATGTACAGATTGCTTCGCAATCGCACAAATTAAGGTAACTTAACCTTGTTACTCCAGAAATTTCTGACGAAATTTCCTACGTAATAAAATAAGCGAAGATCCAAAAAAATAAAAGATTAAGAAATGCTAAATAAGAAATTAAGAAATTTATGGTACGATCAATTACATAAAGAAGAAAAGTATACAAATAAAGGGGGAAAGAGAAATGGAAAAGCAAAAAGTAAAAGAGAATATCATAAAAATATTTTGGATCTTTATTATTGGAAGTATTATTGGGTATCTTGTTGAGATGGTTGTTGCCTTGGTTCAAAACGGACATTTTGAGTCAAGGCAAGGACTCATTTATGGTCCTTTTGCCCAGGTTTATGGATTAGGAATGCTTGCTTACTATTTTACAGTTCCTAAAATAAAAGGAATGAAAAAAGTTTTTCTATTTAGTATGGTGATGGGAGGAATTGTAGAATATATTTGTTCATATGTACAAGAAAAATGTTTTGGAACAATCTCTTGGGATTACAGCCACCTATGGTTTAACATTAACGGTAGAACAAGCTTACTTCATTGTACCTATTGGGGATTTGCAGGTGTGTTATTTATAAAATATGTATATCCTAGAATTCAAAAATTAGATCAATATGCTAAAAAAGCTAATTTTCAATTAGCAACATCATTACTTGCGATTTTTATGGTATTTAATATCACTGTTTCTTGTATGGCAGCTGGAAGGCAATTAGAAAGAAGAAAAGAAATTGCAGCAAAAAATAATATTGATTATTTCTTTGATAAATATTATCCGGATTATGTTATGAATGAGATATACGCAAATAAGATAACGAAAATAGACTAGCAAATCTTTAATAAATCTTAATAATTTTTAAGAAAATGTAAAAGATAAAACTCTTAATTTAGTGTATAATAGAAAAAAACAAAAATAAGAGGTAAGCAAAATGAAAAGAAGTCAAAAAATAAAATGGGGAAAACGAATCGCTACCCTATGTGTCATTCTTATACTAATTGGAATTTGTATATATCTTTTTCCTTTGATAAAAGATATATCTACAACAGAAGGACAAATAAAATTTAAAGAAGAAGTAGATCAATTAGGAATATGGGGTATCTTATTATTATTTGGTCTACAAGTTGCTCAAATTATGTTAGTAGTTTTACCAGGAGAGCCATTAGAAATATTAGCTGGTATGTGTTATGGAACTGTAGGAGGAACTATATTTATTTTTATATCGGTATTTATTACGACTACTTTGATATTCTTTCTAGTTCGAAAATATGGAAAAAGACTTTTATATCATACATTTAACAAAGAAAAAATCAAAAGGATCGAAAATAGTAAGTTTTTCCAAAATCCAACAAAAATAGAAATTATTTTTGCTATTTTATTTTTGATACCGGGAACCCCAAAGGATCTACTGGTTTATATAGGTGGATTACTTCCTTTTAAACCAATTCGATTTATATTAATTTCTACCTTTGTAAGATTTCCGTCTGTTATTTCTTCTACGATAGCAGGGGACAACATAGCAACTGGAAATTGGAAAATGATGCTTATTACTTATGGTATTACTTTTTTAGTAACAGGAATTATTATATTTATTGTAAATCGATTTGACAAAAATAAAACAACGAAAGAAGCACTAGATGTTATAAAATAGGAGAATCTTGGAGGAAAACAAAATGGAGGAAGAAATTCATTTAAAAGAGAAAAAAGAATTATCAAATTGGCAAAAAATGATAATATACTTTTTTATATATGCCCTATTAGGCTGGATATTAGAAACTGTGTATTGCTTAATTACAGTAGGAACATTTCATAAAAGAGGATTTCTATATGGTCCAATTTGTCCTATCTATGGATTTGGAGCGATCTTATTATTACTATCGTTGAAAAAAGTTAAAGGAAATTATTTTACAAAATTTTTGATCGGAATGATTGTATTTTCTTTATTCGAATTTATTGTTTCCTATATTTTAGAGATGGTATTTAACCAAAGATGGTGGGACTATTCCAACGAATTTTTAAATATAGAAGGAAGGGTAAGCCTTTTATTTTCTATTGCATGGGGGATGATAGGAGTTATTTTCGTAGAAAAAATTCATCCATTTTTTGAAAAAAAATTAACGAAAATGATGAATCGAATTCCTAAAAAAATTTTAACCATTGTTCTATCCATATTTGTAATAGGGATAGGGGTAGACACTATTTTTTCTATTATTCGATATATCGGAATATAAGAAAAGTGGCTTCGCAAAATGTACAGATTGCTTCGCAATCGCACAAATTAATGTAACTTAACCTTGTTACTCCAGAAATTTCTAGCGAAATTTCCTACGTAATAAGAAAAGTGGCTTCGCAAAATGTACAGATTATAATAAAAAGGATACAAAAAAACTTTATCTTTTGTTATGATATAGAAAAATTGAAGTTTTTTCTATTAAAGAAGGATAAAGTTTTTTTGCGTATAAAAGTAATAGAATAATTCATTTTGAGATATGTAAAATGAAAACAAACTTAAGATCAAAACAAATAAATGGAGGAAAAGAAAATGGAAGAGATAAATCTAAAAGAATTATTAAAAAGTGCAATGGAAGAGGAAAAAGAAATAGAGGGAATTAAATTTTTTTCTTGTAAAGAAGAAAATTTAAGAATCGAAAAAGTAGAAATAAAAAATAGTTCTTTTCAAAATTGTTGTAGCCGAAATAGTGAATTTATTAAATGTTATTTTTCTTCTGTAATATTTGAAAATTGTGATTTTTCCAATTGCGATTTTAGTAATTCATATTTCTCGAAGGTAAAATTTATAAATTGCAAAATGGTGGGAGCAAATCTATCAGATACTAATTTTTTAAATTCTGAAATGAAAGAATGTAATTGTACTTATGTCAATTTTTCCAATACAGATTTTAAAGAAATGTTGATTCAAAATAGTAATTTATCTAATTCTAGCATGCAGGAAGTGAATTTTAAAAAAACAAGATTGAAAGATACTGATTTCATACAAACACAATTTTTTAAAACAAAACTAAAAGGAATCGATTTTTCAGAATGTGAGATTTCTGGTATTATAATCGATCCAATTGATTTAAAAGGTATGATTGTAAATGAAATGCAGGCTTTAGAGCTATCAAAGATTTTAGGAATTGTGATTAAATAAAAAATAATATAATTTTCAATATGGTGTAACTTTAAAGAGATTAAATTGTATAAGGAGTAGCAAAGGATAAAGGGGGAGAAAATGTGGGAGAGAAAACGGATCAAGAATTATATCAAGAATTTTTAGAAGGAAATCAAAGATCCTTTGAACAAATTGTTTTGCGTCATAAAGATTATTTGATATATTTTTTGCAAGGATTTGTAAAAAATATATCGTCTGCGGAAGATCTAGCGCAAGATGTATTTGTATATTTACTAATGCATCCAGATTATTATAATTGTAAATATTCTTTAAAGACATATTTATATACAATTGCAAAATCAAAGGCATTAAACTATCTGAAAAGAGAAAAAAGAGTGGTAGGAATTATAGGAGAAAATGAAATAGTAGATCAGGAAGAATTAGAAGAAAAAGTATATAAAAAAGAAAGGAATCAAAATATAAGAAATGCGATTCAAAAATTAAAACAGGATTACCAAACAGCAATTTATCTTGCCGATATTGAAGGACTTAGCTATAAGGAAATTTCTCACATCTTAAATAAGAATGATGGACAAGTAAAAATTTTGATACATAGGGCTAGAAAATCACTAGAAAAAGTGATTCGAAAGGAGGTAGAAAAATATGAAGTCAAATGATGAATTTATAAAAGGAATTTATCAAAAATACGAAAAACAAGTGAATAAATCACAAGAAAAGTTAGAGCAAGAGGAACCTATTTTTCGCACTCAAAAGAAAAAACTTCCCTATTTTATATCCGGAATTGGAATAGTACTTATTTTCTTTGCTATTTTCTCTTTTCTGATTCATAATGAAACAAATTTAAAAATAGAAGAAGAGAAAAAATTAGGAAGCGTACAAGAAGTTCAAGAAATTAATCTTCCAAAAGTAGAGAATTTTGAGAATTTTTATAAACTTGCAAAAGAACAAGAAGAAAGTGCTACAAATAGCCGCTATTGGAATGAGACAATGGAAGAATCTGCAACAAACGCAGAAAAATCAGATAGTGTTTCGCAGGATGGAGAGGATTATTCCAAAACCAATATTCAAGAAAATAGTGTGGATGAGGCAGATATTGTAAAAACAGATGGAAGATATATTTATTCAATTAGTCATGTAAATGGAAAGTCAAAAATAATCATTACAGATGCAAATTTACCAGAACAGCTTACTGTCGTATCCGTGGTAGAAGAGGAGAATTTTACTCCAAGAGAATTATATCTTTTCGATGGAAAACTGATTGTAATTGGAACATGGGATGAATATCAATATAAAACACTAGTACTAGAGGCAGAAGAAGATACGTCTTATGTATCAAAAATAAAAACAGTCGTAAAAGTATACGATCTTCAAGAAATATCTGTACCAAAAGAAATTCGAAGGGTAGAAGTAGAAGCATCTTATTTATCTTCTCGATTAATCGAAGGAAATTTATATTTTGTTTGCCAAAGATTTGTTAATACGAGTCAGTTATTAAGAGGAACAATTGATGAGGCAAATGAAGCAGAATATTTACCAATTTACCAAGATAGTGTAAAGGAAGAAGAAAAACAGATTGGATTTGATGAGATTTATTATTTTGAAGATAGAAATGACAGCAATTATCTTATGATGGCTGGTATTAATTTGAAAGAAGAACAAAAAGAAGTAGAGATAAAAACTTTTTTAGGAGCGGGAGAACAGACTTATTGCTCAGAGAAAAATATGTATTTAGCAACAACAAAGAATTCCTATAATAGTAAAACAAGAGAAATTGAAAATATTACAACCCAAATTTTGAAATTTGAATTAAAAGATGGCAATATTAATTTTAAAGCAGATACAGAAATTGATGGATATATTAATAATCAATTTTCAATGGATGAATCAAAAAATTATTTTCAAATTGCAACAACAATTGGAAATGGATTTGTGATAGACGAAAATGTAAGTAATACACTGTATGTACTGGATGAGAATTTAAAAGAGGTAGGGAAATTAGAAAATTTAGCAGTAGGAGAAAGAATCTATTCAGTAAGATATACGGAAAATAGAGCATATATTGTTACATTTAAACAAGTGGATCCACTATTTGTCATTGATTTACAAGATAAAAGGAATCCAAAAGTCTTAGGAGAAGTAAAAATTCCAGGCTATAGTACTTATTTACATCCATATGATGATACTCATATGATAGGATTTGGATATGATGTGACAGAAGATGGAAAACAGACAAATGGAATAAAAATAAGTATGTTTGATTTAACGGATGAAAAAAATCCAAAAGAACTTCATACAATTAAAATAGATAATGGTCAATTTGTACATTCAGATGTACTATATGATCATAAAGCATTACTATTTTCGAAAGAAAAAAATATCATTGCTTTTCCAATTACTCGTTATCAAAAAGGAAAGAGTATTTATGAAGCAGATGTATATCAATATAGTTTTGAGAATGGATTTACGAAAAAAGGAAGTTTACAAAGTAATTCTGAGAATTACGAAGGAAGAATTGAGAGAATAATATATATTAATGATATGATTTATACAATTGCAGAGAATAAAATTCAAGCCTTTCATATTGACACATTAGAGAAAATAAGTGAAATAAAAATAGGAGGATAATAAGAATATTTTAAACTTTTCTTGAATATAATAATAAAAATTATATAGGAGGAAAAGATGTTAAAAGGAATTGAATTACCCTACCCATTAAATGCATTAGAACCATATTATTCCATGGAAACATTAAAATTACATTACGAAGTTTTATATAAAGGATATGTAGATAATACAAATAAAACAGAAGAAAAATTAAAACAAATGAGGCAAAATGGAGATTTTTCTAACATTAAATGTTTAGAAAAGAATTTAAGTTTTTTTGGTTCTGGAGTGATTCTTCATGAGCTATTTTTCGAAAATATGGGGCCTGCAATTCCAAGTTCTCCAAGTTTAGAGTTAATGGAACAAATGATAAAAGATTTTGGGAACTTTGAAGGATTCAGAAAACAATTAATAGAAGCAAGTATTGCAGTAGAAGCATCTGGTTGGGGAATATTAGCTTGGGTTCCTAGATGGAATAAGCTACAAGTTCTACAATGCGAGAAGCATCAGAATTTAACACTATGGGGTTGTATTCCAATTTTAGTAGTAGATATGTGGGAACATTCTTATTATTTACAATATCATACGAAAAGAGTGGATTATTTAAATGCTTTTTGGAATATATTGAATTGGAATGAAGTAAACAAGCGATTTTCTAATGCTATAAGGAAATAAGAAGACAAAGAAAAATTGTCTTCTTATTTCAGGCTAAATAGAATCTTAAGAATTAATTTACACAAAAAACACAATAGAGAAACAAATAAGAAACAAACTTAGAATAAAATGCAGATAATAAAAAGAAAGGGAGTGATTAAAACAGAAATCAATCAGTTAGGAAGACTAGAGGATCAAAATCATAAATTAAACATATCGAATAAAATTAATGTAAAAAGTGACGTATTTGGTAAACTTATGAATTTTTATGCTCTAGCAATAAAAAAAGTAGAGGAAGAAATTAATAACATAAATCAAGAATATCATGAGTATCATTTAATTGATCACGTAAAATCTAGAATAAAATCACCCAAGAGTATGCTACAAAAAATGGAACATAAAAATTATGAATTAACTTATCAAAATTTAATTGAGAGAATTAATGATGTGGCAGGAATTCGAATTATATGTCCTTTTAAAAATAATGTGTATGTGATAAAAAGTTTGCTAGAACAAAATAGTCAAATACATGTACTTAATATAAAAGATTATATTGCTCATCCTAAAAAGAGTGGGTATACTAGTTTGCATATGATTGTTGAAGTACCTGTAACAATAGAAAATAATATTGTTTTTGTAAAAGCAGAAATTCAAATAAGAACAATAGCAATGGACTTTTGGGCAGAATTAGAACATGATATAAGATATAAACCACAAAATAAAGTAACCAAATATCAATCAAAAGAATTGATAAAATGTGCAAAGATGTTAAATAAAATAGAAGACAGAATGGTAAAGATATACTATAATTAAAAAAGTAAAAGAAAACAGTTATGATCATAACTGTTTTCTTTTTGCATTTTTTTAGAGACGGAATTGGTGAAATGCATTTCCATTATGTTGATTTTATGAAGATTTTGCGTTATAATTTTGGGGATATTATAGGATAAATGAGAGGACAGGAAAATGAGCTTATTAGAAGTGAAGAATTTATCCCATGGTTATGGTGATAAAATATTATATAAAGACTCTTCTTTTGAACTAAATAAAGGGGAGCATATGGGAGTAATTGGAAAAAATGGGGCAGGTAAAAGTACGCTAATAAAAATATTATTAGGAGAAGTATTACCAGATAAGGGAACGATTATATGGCAACCAAAAATAAAAATAGGAAAATTAGACCAATATGCAGAAGTGGAAACAGATATTACCATTTTTGACTATTTAAGAACAGCATTTCAAGAGTTATTTGAGATTGAAAAGAATTTGAATGAACTATATATGCAAATGGCGGAAAGATGTGATCAAAAAATATTAGATAAAATAGCAAATTATCAAGAAATGTTAGATAAAAATAATTTTTATGGAATTGATAGTACAATTGAAAAGGTAGCAGCAGGACTCGGAGTAAAAGCGTTAGGATTAGAAACAAAATTAAGTACATTAAGTGGAGGACAGAGAGCAAAAGTAATTTTAGCGAAACTATTATTAGAAAAACCAGATGTTCTTGTTTTAGATGAACCAACAAACTTCTTAGATAAAGAACATGTTGAATGGCTAGCTACTTATTTAAAAGGATTTAAAGGGGCTTTCATTATTATTTCTCACCATTATGAATTTTTAGAAGAAATTACGAATTGTATTTGTGATATTGAATTTTCTGCTATAAAGAAATATAGGGGAAATTATACTTCTTGCTTAAAACAAAAGGCAGTACAAAGAGAAGAATATATTAGAGAATACGAGGCACAACAAAAAGTAATAAAAAAGACAGAAGAATATATCGAAAGAAATAGAGCGAGAGCTTCTACTGCAAAGATGGCAAAAGATAGACAAAAGAAATTAGATCGAATGGAAAAATTAGAAGATCCACCAAAAGATGATGTAAAGCCACATATACAATTTAAGAGTGTTAGTTGTACTTATCAAACAATTTTAGAGGTAAATAATTTAGAAGTAGGGTATTATTTTCCTCTACTACCAAAAATGAAGTTTAGAATACAAAATGGGAAAAAGGTTGTAATAACGGGATTTAATGGAATTGGAAAATCTACATTGCTAAAAACCTTATTAGGAAGGATTCCTAAAATAGCAGGAGAATTTAAATTTGCGGATCATTTAAAGATAGGTTATTATGAACAAGAGTTAATATGGGAAAATCCAGAGCTTACGCCCATTCAAGTAATTAGAAATTTATTTCCAGAATTATCTGAGAAAGAAGTTAGAAAAAAATTAGCACAAGCAGGTTTAAAAGCAAAATTGGTAATGCAAGAGATACAAAGTTTAAGTGGAGGAGAACAAGCAAAAATAAATTTATGCAGATTAATGCTAACTCCATGCAGTTTACTTGTATTGGATGAACCAACGAATCATTTGGATCAAAAGACAAAAGAGGCACTGCAAGAAGCATTAATTAATTTTAAAGGAACCATTATTTTAGTGTCACACGAAGAAAGTTTTTATAAAAAGTGGGCAGATCAAATTGTGAATATTCAAGATCTTTGCTTATAATAGAAAGAAAAGTAGAAAAAGAGGAAAGATATGAAACGATATGGATTTTTTGGGGGATCTTTTAATCCACCAACAAAAGCGCATGAAGAACTTGCGAAAGAAATAATGAAGGAGTTTAATTTAGATAAACTATTTTTTGTACCAGTAGGAAATACTTATCAAAAGAATGGGCTAATTGATGAAAAAGATCGATATCGTATGTTAAATATATTATTTGAAGAAGAAGAAAAAATTGAGGTATCAGATCTAGAATTACAGACAAAGCAAATTTTAAAGGCAATTGATGTGTTTTCTTTAATAGAAGAAAAGTATAAACATGAAGAAATTTTTTATATTATGGGAGATGATAATTTAGAAAAAACTCCGAATTGGAAATCAGCAGAAGAGCTATTAAAAAATCATAAATTTATTATCCTAAAGAGAAATAATAAAGAATTAAAAGAATTAATACAAAATTCTAATATGTTGTGGAAATATAAAGAAAATTTTTATGAGAGTAAAATGCAAAAATTAATTCCTTATAGTTCTTCACAAGTAAGAAAGGCAATTCAACTTGGAAATACAGAAGAAATAGAAAAAATGGTAAATCCAAAAGTGTATCAGTATATTACAGAAAGAAATTTATATCAATAAAGTTGAAAATAAATTTACATAATATTAAACGATAAAGCAAACTAGAGTAGAACTCTATTTGTGATGAGGATTGCAAAGTCAATTTAAAAGAATAAGTGTAAGCATAGTGTGAGAAAGCGAAGATGGACAAAAAGAGATATTTCTTTTATCCATCTTCGTTTTTAGTGAAAAATGTTTTCAAAAAAATAAATATTTACTGAGTTAGAAAAAAATTCTAATTAAGAAGAAATTTATGGAAAAAATAGATGAAACTACAAATAAAAAAATAAATATTATTTTGAAAAATTCGACATAATAATCATATAAAAACAAAAAAAGGAGGATTTTTCGAAATGAAAAAACGAATTTTAGCTCTAGCCACAAGTCTTTGTTTATTTTTACTATTAGGAAGTACTCTTTGTTTTGCAGATAGTTTAGATGCAATCAATGTTACGACCAATAAAGCAGTAGTGAATCCAGGAGAGATCTTGGAAGTTAGTATAGATTTTGGTGCAGATTTAGGGGCGTATACTGTTGATTTTGCATACGATAATAATTTATTTGAATATGTAAGTACCGATGGTGGAACTCCAAATGATAATGGAACAAGAGTAAGGGTAGTATATTATGATTCATCTGGAGGAACAAACACGAAAAGAAATATAAAAATACAATTTCGTGCAAAAGAAGGAATTGTGACATCAAATCCAACAGATATTAGTATTACAGCAGAAGGTATGGCAAATGGGGATGCAAGTGTAAATTATGATGATATTGGAGTTCCAATTACCAAAAGCGTAACAGTTGAGCCTAAATATGTAGATTATACATTAGATTTAACTTATACAGGGGATATCATAGAAGGAGAAGAAAAAGAAATGAAATTATCAACAAAATCTTCTATGGGAAAAAATTATGCCCATGTAAGACTGATTGCAGAAGCAATAACTCCGGATGGAGGAACTGTAAAATTGTTAGGAAAAGATCATCAAAGTTTAGAACATGATTTAATTCAAAGCGGTTGGGGTGAACCAGAAGGATATGCGATTGGTGGTGTAAATGTAAATCAAGTTTTAAACTATACAGCAACTTTTAGTAAAGCTGGAAATTATAGTATTACAATCAAATTGATTGATCGAGATCAATCAGATGCTGTAATTGCAGAGAAAAAATTTGACTTTACAGTAAATCAAAAACAAAATCAGACTTCACCAGTACAACCAGGAGATACGAATTTAGGAAATAACCAGAATAATGTAGTAGAACCTGAAAAGACAGAGGAAACTCCAATAAACCAAACAAATCAGACAGAAGAAATGAGTTTTTCTGAAAAAAGTGAGGAAAATAAAATTGTTCCTTCTGAGTTACCTAAAACAGGATATGATGGTTACAAAATTATTAGCATTATATTAATTACATTACTTGTATTGTATTTTGGACTTAGTATTTCTTTACGTAAACAGAATAAGAAGAAGTAAGCTTTATTAAGTAAAAAATATGTTTAAAATTTTAGAGTTAAATTTTATGAAAAGAAAAAATGAAAGAAATTTTTTCTTTCATTTACATAGAGGAAAGGTATGAAACATTTAAAAAAGAAAGAAAAGAAGGTTTGGAAAAAAGTTCTTATTTATATTTTAATGATCGTTCTTCTAGTAGGGTGGGTTCGCTTTGAGTATTTAAGAGAGCAAGAGAATATAGGGCATAAGAAGGAAGAATATAATACCACGAAAATAGCCGAAAATACTCAAGTGAATGAATCTAATTCAGTTACAATTATTTCGAATTTGCCCAAACAATATAGAGGGTATCCTGTTATTGCAAAGCTAGAAATCCCAGCGATTGGTCTAGAAACTTATGTACTTTCGAAATATAGTGAAAATGCATTAAAAGTATCTGTTGCAAAATTTTGGGGAGCAGATCCGAATCAAGTAGGAAATTTTTGTATCGTTGGACATAATTATCTAGCAAGTAATATGTTTAGTAATTTAAAAAAGTTAAAACAAGGAGATAGCATTGTTATAAAGGACCACAAAAATCAAGAAATATGGTATGAAATTTATGCAATTAGTAAAGTAACTCCAAAAGATACGAATTGTTTATCACAAGAAACAAACGGAAAAAGAGAAGTGACATTAATTACTTGTACTTTGGATTCTAAATTACGAATTGTAATTAAAGCAAGAGAGAAATGAGGAGAAAGAAATGAAAGTTAATATCAGTTCAAAGAACAAAATAATTTTATTTTCGGCTGGAATTTTGCTTTTTGCGATATTAAGTGGAATTTATTTATATCATCAGGTAGACGCATTAGAAAGAAAAGAAGGAATTGAAAACTTTCCCTTAAGCTATCAACCATATTTAAGAGAACTTCAAAAAAAGTATCCTAATTGGAAATTTACAGCATTATATACAAATCTAGATTGGTATGAAGTAATTAAGGAAGAGAATGTTTTTGGAAAGAATTTAGTTCCAATATCGTATTCTGATCGATGGAAGAATACAAAACCAGGAGAATATAACGTAGAAGTGGATGCTGGATGGGTGGATGCTTCGAAGCAAGCAGTAGAATATTGTATGGATCCAAGAAATTTTCTTAATGAGGTAAGAATCTTTCAGTTTGAAGGGTTATCTTATGATGAAGATATAAATCATTTAGATGGAATTGAAAAGATATTATATGGAACAGAATTTTACAATGCAAAAGTATCTTATTTAGACTCAAATGGAAGTGAGATTCATACTCAGAAAAAATACGCAGATCTTATTTTAGAGGGAGGAAAAACATCAAAAGTAAGTACCTATCATATTGCCTCTAGAATTAAGCAAGAAGTAGGACCTTTTTTATCCCATGCTTCTATTCGTGGAAATATACAAGGATTTGAAGGTCTTTATAATTTTTATAATATAGGTGCAACAAGTTCAGCAGAACCTATGGGAGCAATTAAAAAAGGATTACAATATGCTAAAGATGGAAATGGAGCAAGTCAAACAACAAAAGATAAATATTTAATTCCATGGAACACAAAGGAAAGAGCCGTTACTGGGGGAGCAACTTTTATTGGATCTAGTTATATTCACTTAGGCCAAAATACGATTTATTTACAGAAATTTCATGTAAGTGATGAAAAAGGAGGAGAATTGTTTTGGCACCAATATATGACAAATGTACTTGCACCATATAGTGAATCTAAATCCATTTATACTGGATATAAAAATAGCAACTTGTTAAATGATTCAATCGAATTTATTATACCAATTTATGAAAATATGCCAGAAATGATGACAGAAAGCCCTAACATAAACCCGAATGATTATGAAGAAGATAATACAAAAATGTATGCAAATGTAACGAATACCTTAAATGTAAGGACAGGTCCAAGTACTTCTTATGAAATTTTAACTACTATTGGAAGTAAAGAAGAAGTAACAAGAATTGCAAAAGGAAAACAATCGGGAGAATTATGGGATAAAGTAAGACTAAAAAATGGGATGATTGGGTATATTTTTCAAAGCTATTTAGAGGAAGTGCCACAAGATCAAATAACAGAAATTAAATTAAGCTTAGATAAGAAACAAATAAATAAAAATGAAATAATTCCACTAAAGGTAACAATTTTACCAGAAGAAGCAAAAAATGAACCAATTTATTTTTCGTCTGACGATGAGAGTATAGTAATCGTAGATCAAGAAGGAAATGTGCAAGGAGTAGGAAGGGGAACAGCGACAATAAAGGCAGAGTCCAAAACAAATGGAGTTTCTGCAAGTATTTCAGTTGAGGTATATAGTAAAGTAGAAGACTTGATTTTAGATACTGAAAAAAGAAGTTTACAAATAGGAGATAGTTTTCAAATTAGTGCGACTGTTATGCCAGAAGATGCGAATAATAAAAAAATAAGTTTTGCGTCAGAAAAAGCGGAAATAGCAGAAGTTACAGAAGCGGGAAAAGTAACTGGAATATCGGAAGGACAAACGAACATTGTAGTAAAAACAAACGAAGGAAATATAGAAAAGAAAGTTTTAGTAAATATTATTCCAAAAATAAGTGAGGATGATCTAACATTTGATTCTAGTTTGCATATAGAAGGGGATGAAATTACAGGAATTGATCCAAGCCAAAATACGGTAGAAGAGATCAGCAAAAAAATAACGAGCAAATATGAATTAGAATTTGTAAATTACAAAGAAGAGAAAATAGAAGGAACAAATAAAATTGGAACTGGTAGTATGTTAAGAATAAAAAAAGAGAAAGATATTATTGCTAGCTATCAATTTATTCTATACGGAGATTGTAATGGAGATGGAAAAATTAATAGTGTTGATTTATTGGTATTGCAAAGACAAATTTTAGAAATAGAAATGCTAAAACCATATTTTTCAAAAGCAGGTAATGTTCGAAAAAACCGGAAAATTACCAAGTTCTGTGGATTTACTCTTAATCCAAAGACATATTTTAGGATTGCAAGAGATTAAACAATGAGAAGGAAGGGAGGTAGGAGTATGAAAAAAAGAGCTTTAAAAATTTTATTAATCATGATTTTGTTTATATTGGAAATTGGATTTTCGGAATGTTATGGTGTAGGAAATGTAAGTTTAATTGCAGATAAAGCTTCTGTAAAAGAAGGAGAAGAAGTGGTTCTTTCTTTAGTAGGAAGTGGAGTAGAAATTTCTGCTTTTCAAACAGAATTAGTTTTTAATTCAGAGAAATTAGAGTATAGAAAAACAGATGAAAACTCTGCAGTGATAGGAAATCGTATTCGAACTGTTTGGTTTGAAAAAACTGGAGGGGAAGAAGCAAAAAAAGAACAAATATTGGCAACTTATAAATTGAAAGCAAAGAAAATAGGAAATGTAGCATTAGGATTACAAGGAGAATTTTACGACAAGAATGGGAATAAATTAGAAGTGGAGACAATAGGGACAAATATTAATGTAATATCACAAATAGAAGAAGAAAAGAATACAGATGAAACGAATCGGAGAATCGAATGAAGAAAAGGAAGAAGGAAGTTTGGATCCAAATAACACAAAATTAAAAATTTTTCGTTTAGATAAAGAAGGAATGAATCCTGTTTTTGATCCTAATATAACAGAATATTATTTTATTGCAGGTCCGGATGTACAAAACTTATTGGTAACAGCAATTCCAGAAAACGAAAAAGCAAATGTGAAGATAACAGGAAATGTCAATTTGAAACAAGGAATTAATATGATAACGATTGAAGTAACTTCAGAAAATCAAACGAAAAAACAAGAGTATAAAATACAGGTAACAAAAACAGATGATGTCGAAAAAGCAAATGCAAGTTTAGAAACTTTGGCAATAGAAAATTATGATTTACTTCCTTCTTTTGATCCAAACCATACGAATTATCAGATAGAGGTAAATGATACTACAGAGTCAGTAAAGATATTAGCAATTCCTCAAAAAATAGGTGCTCAAGTAAAAATAGAAGGAGGACAAAGTTTAGATTTTGGTAAGAATAAAATTTTAGTAACAGTAATTGCAGAAAATGGAATTACCATAAAAAAGTATGAAATTCAAGTATATAGAAGAAATGAAGAAGAAGAAAAAATATGGCAAGAACAGAAAAAAGTAAATGCAGTTCAATTAAATACAAAAATAAACACAAATAGTGAAGAAATAAAAGAGGAAAGTAATCAGATAGAAGAAGAATTTATTAATGAAAATCAAGATGAACAAAAAGAGAACTCAATTTTCTTTATTTCTGCTGTTGTCATAATTGCTTTAGGAATTATTAGCTTTGTAATTTATCAAAGAAGAAAGAAAAATAGATGAGATAAGAAAGATAATTTTGTTTGCATGTTGACATAAATAAGAAAAGAGATTATAATAGACTCTGTTATATATGTTATCAAGAGTGGACGAGAGATTCGGCTCTATGACTCCACAGCAACCTATGAAATATAAGGTGCTAATACCGACAAAGTGTAGACTTTGAATGATGATTTAAAGGAGATAAAAAGAAAACTCTACACTTTTGTGTAGAGTTTTTGGTATGTAAAAAGATGTAACATATGTAATAAAAAATGAAATAGAGAGGAAATGAAAAATGAAAAAATTATTTACATCAGAAAGTGTAACAGAGGGACATCCAGATAAAATGTGCGATTTAATATCAGATGCAATATTAGATGCTCATTTAGAACAAGATGAGAATTCAAGAGTTGCTTGCGAGACAGTTGCAGGAAAAGGAGAAATTTATATTACAGGAGAGATTACATCAAAAGCAGAAGTAGATATTGAAAATTTAGTAAGAAATGTAATTTGCCAAATTGGTTATGATGATGCACAAACAGGCATGGATTATCGTACTTGTAAAATTACAATTAATCTTTCCAAACAATCGCCAGATATTGCACAAGGAGTAGATAAATCTATTGAAACAAAAGAAGGAGAAGACCTTGAATCAGAAGGTGCAGGAGATCAAGGAATTATGTTTGGGTTTGCTTGTGACGAAACAGAAGAATTTATGCCACTTCCAATTTCTCTTGCCCATAAATTAGCGAAAAGATTAACAGAAGTAAGAAAAAAAGGAATGATCCAAGGATTAAAACCAGATGGAAAAGTGCAAGTAACAGTGGAATATGATGACAACAAGCCAGTTAGAATTGATACGATAGTGATATCAACACAACATGAAGAAAACAAAAATTTAGAAGAATTAAAAAAAGAATTAGAAAGAAAAGTAATTCATGAAATTGTACCAGCAAATTTATTAGATGAAAAAACAAGATATTTAATTAATCCAACAGGTAGATTTGTAATTGGAGGACCGTTAGGAGATAGTGGATTAACTGGTAGAAAGATTATTGTAGATACTTATGGTGGTTATAGTAGACATGGTGGAGGAGCATTTTCCGGAAAGGATGCAACAAAAGTAGACAGAAGTGCTTCTTATATGGCAAGATTTTTAGCAAAAAATATTGTAGCAAATCATTATGCAAAAAAATGCGAAATACAACTTTCATATGCAATTGGAGTAGCAAGACCAGTATCTATTTATATTGATACATTTGGAACAGCAAGTATTTCTGAAGAAGAAATTATTAAAAAGATAGAAAATAGCTTTGATCTAACTCCAAGTGGAATTATTCGTTATTTAGATTTAAGAAAACCAATGTTTAAGAAAACTACAAATTATGGTCATTTTGGCAAAGAAGAGTTAGCTTGGGAGAAAATAGTAAAATTTTAATTAAGATCGCTGATGCGATGTTTGAAAAACAATCTATAGGGTGAATTTTATTTTTTATGAATATTTTAATACTATAATAATTAAAAATATAATAGAATAAAAAAGAAAATCCAATCAATTTAAACTTGACAGAAAACGAAATATACGATATCATAATTGACATAAAGTAAGAAAAGGTGAAAAAAAATGGAAAATAAGAAATTATTGAATCAAGTTCATCATCATCGTAGGAACACTTGTAACGAAGCGTAATTAACTTACGTAGGTACAAGTGTTAAAGTCTTGTGCCTACGATAGTGAAAATAGAAAAAGAATCTAAAAGAAGCTATGTAGGAATTTAAAAAAGCTAAATTCTAACATAGCTTCTTTTTTTGTATCTATTTTTTATTAAAAAGTTATTACAAAGTTGGAAAACATTTTTTAAACCTAAAGAATAAAAGGAGGAAGGAAAATGCAAGGAAGAAAAATATTAGCGAAATTACAGGCATACAAAGTACAAAAAACAGAGGAGGAATTAAAGAAAAAGTATGGAACTGAAAAAATAATAAAATTGAATGCAAATGAAAACCCATACGGAACTTCTGCAAAGGTATTACAATCGATGAAAGAAATAAAGGACATTTCAAAGTATCCAGATGGATATTGTATGCAATTAAGAGAAGCTTTAGCTAAAAAATATAATATTTCTAAAGAATGTTTTTTATTTGGTGATGCTTCTAATGAAATTATCCAAATGATAACGAAAGCTTATCTAGAACAAGGAGAAGAAGTTATTACAAGTATACCAGGATTTAGTTTATATGAGTCTGCAACTATAATGCAAGAAGGAAAATTAGTGGGAGTTCCTTTAAAAGACGATAAGCTGGATTTAGAAGGAATATTAAATAAAATTTCAGACAAAACAAGAATTATCTTTATTACCAATCCACATAATCCTACTGGAACAATAATAACAAAGGAAGAACAAGAGGAATTTATAAAGAAGGTACCGAAGGAAGTTTTGGTTGTAATAGATGAGGCATATTATGAGTTTGTATGTAATAAACAATTTCCGAATTCAATAGAGCTATTAAATCAATATTCAAATCTTTGTATTTTAAGAACTTTTTCAAAAGCATATGGTTTAGCCGGATTAAGAGTGGGATATGGAATTGCTTCACCGGAATGTATTCGAATTTTAGAAAAGGTAAAAAATCCATATAATATATCTGTAATTGCCCAAAAAGCAGCTGTTCAAGCTTTGAAAGATTCTTTTATGGAAGAAACGGTAGAAAAAAACAAAAAGATAGTAAAGGCAGTATCTTTAGAATTAGAAAAATTAGGAATGGAGTACTGTAAAACAGAAGCAAATTTCATATTTATAAATATGGAAATGGAAGGAAAAGAAATTCTGGAAGCATTTCTAAAAGAAGGAATTATGGTAAGGGTTGGATATCCAAATTATGAAACTTGGGCAAGAGTGAGTATTGGAACAGAAGACCAAATGAAAGAATTTATAAAAGTGTTAAAGAAAATAAGGAAGGTGATGTAATTGGAGAAATTTCAATTTTTAATTCCAAACGAAAGTAATGAAACAATGATCGAAGAAGTAAGGTGTCTGCGAAAAAAAGAAGAAAATTTAAGAAACTTATGGGTGAATTATCAGTATCAAGAAATCTTAATGTCCAGTTTTGAATATATAGAGCTATATAAAAATGTGATTTCAAATTTAGAAGAAGAAGGCTTATTTCAGTTTATTAATCGAGAGGGGAAAAGAATTACTTTAAGATGGGACTTTACGATTCCGATTGCTCGTTATTATATCTCTAAAAAGACAAATGAAGTAGCAAGATATTGCTATTTTGGAAAAGTATATCGCAAGGAAAAAGCATTAAAAGGCAAAAACTCAGAAAATTATCAAGCGGGAATTGAATTAATCAATGAAGAAAAAGAACAGGGTGAGACAGAGTGCTTAGCGTTGCTTGAAGATTCTCTTTCCGTTTTAAGATTACAAGATTTTAGAATAGAATTTGGATCTGCTTTGTTCTTCAAAAGGGTATGTGAATTAACAGGAAAAAAAGAAGAGCTTACTCATATTTTAGAAAAGAAAAATGAAAGTGAAATGGAAAAATGGATTAAACAGAATTCTTTTTCAGAAGATTTAAATAAACTATTACGAAAGTTATTAAGAATGAATGGAACAGAAGAAATATTAGAAAGATTGTTAACAGAAATAAAAGATGAGATATTACGAGAGGAAATTTTGAAATTAGAAGCAGTGAAAAAGAAAATAAAGAAACAATCTAAAATTATATTTGATTTAGCTATGGTTCCAAAAATGGAATATTATGATGGATTAATGTTTCAAGTATATAGCAAATATGTGCCTAATCCAATTGTGAGTGGAGGTAGATATGATCGTTTGTATCAAAAATTTGGGAAAGAAGTATCTGCAATTGGAATTGGATTTTATCAAAATGAAATTTTACAAGTGCTAAAAAAGGAAGGTGAAGAAAATGCTTAAGATAGCGATCACAAAAGGAAGAATCGAAAAGCAGTTCACGGAACTTATGAAAGAATCAGGATTTGAAATAGAATCAATCCAAAATAAGAATCGAAAGCTTTGTATAGAAACAAAAGATAATTTTAAAATTATTTTTGCAAAGGCAAACGATGTGATCACTTTTATTGAGCATGGAATTGTAGATATTGGAATTATAGGAAAGGATACTCTTTATGAGAATGATTTTGAAGATTATTATGAAATATTAGATTTAAATATAGGAAAATGTTATTTTGCTCTTTGTAGTAATAAAGAATATAAAGAAAAAGAATTTAGTAAAAGAAAGAAAATTGCAACAAAATATCCGAAAGTAGCAAGAGCCTTTTTTGAAGAGAAAAAAGAGGATGTTGAAATTATTAAATTAGAAGGTTCAGTAGAATTAGGACCGTTAGTAGAATTAACGGATGCGATTATCGATTTAGTAGAAACTGGTACAACTTTAAAAGAAAATAATTTAGAAGTCATAGAGAGGGTAAAAGAAATTAGTACTAGATTAATTGTAAATAAGGTAAGTTTGAAATTTAAAAGTCAAGAAATCTATTTCTTTGTGGATCAATTAGAAAAAAGAATAAAGGAGGAAAAAGAATGTTAAAACAATATGTGTATCAAGGAGAGATAAAAGAAATTATTTGTGAATTAGAAAGTAGAAAAGAAACTGTAAATCAAGAGGTAATGAAAAAAGTTTTGCAAATGATAGAAACAGTAAAGAAAGAGAAAGATGATGCTTTAATGGAATATGCAAAAAAATTCGATGGATTTGAGATGAAAAATTGTGCAGAAATGATTGTTACAAAAGAAGAGATAGAAGAAGGAAGTGAACAAATTGGAGAAGATATGATTCGAATTCTAGAAAGGGCGAAAAAGCAAATTATAGAATTTCACAAAAACCAAATTCAGAAATCTTGGTATATGGATAAACAAGATGGTGTTATTTTAGGACAAATTGTAAGACCACTAAAAAGAGTAGGAATTTATGTGCCAGGGGGAACAGCCAGTTACCCGTCTACTGTTTTGATGAATGCAATTCCTGCAAAATTAGCAGGGGTAAAAGAAATTGTGATGTTTACACCGGTAAAAGCAGATGGAAAAATAGCACCAGCAATTTTAGCGGCTGCCAAAGTATGCGGAATTGATACAATTTATAAAATAGGAGGTGCACAAGCAATTGCAGCGGCAGCATATGGAACAGAAATGATACCAAAAGTGGATAAAATAATTGGACCAGGTAACATCTATGTAGCAACTGCTAAAAAATGTTGTTATGGTGTTGTTGATATTGATATGATAGCCGGTCCATCTGAAGTATTGGTAATTGGAGATGAAACTGCAAATCCTAGATATGTTGCTGCAGATTTAATGAGCCAGGCAGAACACGATAAATTAGCAAGTGCTATTTTTATTACAACAAGTAAAGAATTAGCAAAAAAAGTAGAAGAAGAAATTCAAAAGCAAATACAGAAATTAAATAGAAAAGAAATCATAGAATCCTCTCTTAAAAATTATGGCGCGATTATTGTTACTAATTCCTTAGAAGAAGCTTTTAAGATCGCAAATGAAATTGCACCAGAGCATTTAGAAATTTTAACAAAAGATCCAATAAGGAATCTTCCAAAAGTAGAAAATGCAGGTTCCATTTTCTTAGGAGAGAATTCTCCAGAACCTCTTGGCGATTATATGAGTGGAACAAACCATGTACTACCAACAGGAGGAACTGCTAAGTTTTATTCTAGCCTTGGAGTTTATGATTTTGTAAAATTCTCTTCTTATAGCTATTATCCGAAAGAAGTGTTAGAAACTTTTAAAGAAGATGTTAAAGCATTTGCGAATTTAGAAGGTTTGGATGCACATGCAAATTCAATTCAAGTGAGATTTGAAGAAAAAGAATAGAAGGAGTTTAAAAGAGGAGAGAAAGAGGGAAAAAGTAAAAATGGTAAAGGTAAGAAAGGGGAATATGGATGAGAAATTGTAAATTAGAAAGAAGGACAAAGGAAACAGAAATTAAATTACAAATAGAATTAGATGGAAATGGTAATAGCGAAATAGAAACAGGTATTGGTTTTTTAGATCATATGTTAACTTTATTTTCTTTCCATAGTGGAATCGATCTTAAAATAAATTGTAAAGGAGATATACAAGTAGATGCTCATCATAGTGTGGAAGACATTGGAATTTTGTTAGGAAAATCAATTAAACAAGCTTTGGGAGAGAAGAAAGGAATAAGACGTTATGGAAATTGTTTTTTGCCAATGGACGAAAGTTTAGTACAAACGACATTAGATATATCTGGAAGACCGTTTTTGGTATGGAATGTAACCTTACAAACAGAAAGACTAGGAAATTATGAAACAGAATTAACGGAAGAATTTTTTCGAGCGGTTGCTTTTCAAAGTGGGATTACTCTACATGTTAATATGCTTTATGGAAAGAATACACATCATATTATTGAAGCTGTTTTTAAAAGTTTCGGGAGAAGTTTGAAACAAGCAATTCAAATTGATGAAAAGAGAAAAAATGAAATCATGTCTTCGAAGGGAGTGATAGAAGAATGATTGCTATTATTGACTATCAATTAGGAAATGTAAAAAGCATTCAAAATGCAATGGAACGATTAGAAATTCCATATATTGTTACAAACCAAAAAGAAGAAATACAAAAAGCAAATGGAATCATTTTACCGGGAGTAGGAACTTTTGCTGCTGCTATGAAAAATTTAAAAAATTTAGATTTGATTTCCATTTTAAAAGAAAGAAAAGATGAGGGTATCCCTATTTTAGGAATTTGCTTAGGAATGCAAATTTTATTTGAAACCGGATATGAAGTTGCAAAGGTAGATGGCCTTGGTTTTTTGCAGGGAAAGGTAGAAAAGATAGAGACAGAGGAGAAATTGCCACATATGGGGTGGAATGAGTTATATTTTTCAAAAGAGAATGTATTTCAAAAAACAATAAAAGAAGGATCGGATGTATATTTTGTTCATTCCTATATGGCAAAACCATTCGAAGATGATGTAATAGCATATGCGATATATGGAGAAAATCGAATTCCTGCTATTGTGGGAAGAAGAAATGTTTTAGGATGCCAGTTCCATCCAGAGAAAAGTGGAAAAATAGGAGAAAAGATACTGCGTACATGGAAGGAGATGTTAAAATGAATTTAATTCCAGCAATCGATTTAAAAGATGGAAATGCAGTTCGATTATATCAAGGAGATTATAGTAAACAAACTGTTTATAGCGAAAATCCAGTAGAGCTAGCAAACAAACTGGAAAGTATGGGAGCTGATTATTTACATATTGTTGATTTAGACGGAGCAAAAGATGGGAAAGAAAAGAACATAGAAATGATTAAAAAAATAAGAAATGCGGTAAAGATACCAATTGAAGTAGGTGGAGGAATTCGAAATGAAGAAATTCTTTCTAAATATTTAGAAGAAATTAAAGTAAATCGTGTTATTTTAGGAACAATTGCAGTAGAAAATCAAGAATTTGTAAAAAGAATGATAGAAAAGTATAGAATGGATAGAATTATAGTAGGAATAGACATAAAAGATGGACTAGTAAGAACTCGTGGATGGAAAAAACAAACGAATAAAGAATATTTGGATTTTATTCAGTCATTAAAGAATATGGGAGTTCATACTGTTATTGTAACAGACATAAAAAAAGATGGAACCATGCAAGAGCCAAATTGGGAGATATATCAAAAGATTAAAAGAAATATTCCAATCAATATCATTGTTTCCGGTGGAATTGGAAATAAAGAAAATATTTATAAAGTAGCAAGAGAAGGATATGATGGTTGTATTATAGGAAAAGCTTTTTATGAAGGAAAAATTGATATTAAGGAGGTAAAAAATTGCTTAAAAAAAGAATTATACCATGTTTAGATATTAAAAATGGAAAAGTAGTAAAAGGAATTTGTTTTGAAAATTTGAAGGAAGTAGGAAATCCAGCTACATTAGCAAAAAGATATGAAATGCAAAATGCAGATGAAATTGTATTTTTAGATATTTCAGCCACGGAAGAAGAAAGAGAAATTTTAAAAGAAATAATAGAAGAAGCAGCGAGTACACTTTCCATCCCCTTAACAGTAGGTGGAGGGATTCGAAGTTTAGAAGATTTTCGAATGATTTTAAGAGCGGGAGCAGATAAAGTATCAATTAATTCTGCTGCGATTCAGAATTCGGAATTAATTCAGGAAGCAGCGAAGGAATTTGGTACGCAATGCGTTGTAGTTGCAATTGATGCCAAAAGAATGGGGAATGATTTTAAAGTTTTCTGTTCAGGAGGAAAAATAAATACAGGAAAAAATCTAGTGGAATGGGCAATAGAATGCGAAAGATTGGGAGCAGGAGAGATATTATTAACTTCAATGGATCGAGATGGTACAAAAAATGGTTATGATATTGAAATGTTAGAAGCAGTTTGCCAGAATGTAAGAATTCCAGTAATTGCAAGTGGCGGATGTGGATCGATGGAAAATATCGTAGAAGTGTTCCAAAAAACAAAATGTGATGCTGCGTTGGTAGCTTCTCTATTCCATTATGGAGAAGTAACAGTAAATCAAGTAAAAGAGGAGTTAGAAAAAAATAAAATAAAAGTAAGGAGGGCAGTATGAAATTAGATTTAAAACCAGATTTTGAAAAACAAGAATTAATTCCTGCAATTATTCAGGATTTTCAGACAAAAGAAGTACTAATGCTTGCTTATGTGAATGAGGAAAGCTATAAAGAAATGTTAAGAACAAAACAAACTTGTTTTTATTCAAGGAGTAGAAAGAAATTATGGAAGAAAGGAGAAACTTCTGGCAATATACAAGAAATAAAAGGAATGTATTTGGATTGTGATAAAGATACATTATTAATTTATGTAAAACAAACAGGAGGAGCTTGCCATACAGGAGAATATTCTTGCTTTTTTAATGAAATCATACCATATCAAGATAAAGAAAAGGAAATTTTAGAAGAAATGTATGCTACAATTCAAGATAGAGTAGCAAATCCAATGGAAAAATCGTATACAAATTACTTGTTAGCAGAAGGAGTAGATAAAATTTGTAAAAAAATTGGAGAGGAAGCTTCAGAAACAATTATTGCAGCAAAAAATGAAGATAAAGATGAACTAATTGGAGAAATTAGTGATTTAGTTTATCATACTCTTGTATTAATGTTTTATAGGAAGGTTACACTAACAGAAATAGAAGAAAAATTAAAACAAAGACATCAAAAGCAAGGAAATAAAAAAGAATTCTACCAAAAAGGAGAATATTAATATGATTGATTTGCATACTCATACAAATTGTTCTGATGGATCAGATGATTATAAAACATTATTACAAAAAGCAGAGAAGAAAAAAATCACATATTTATCGATTACTGATCATGACAATTGTAAGGTTTACGAACAAATGGAAAAAGAATCATGGAAAAAATATTATACAGGAAATTTAATAAAAGGAGTAGAGCTTCAAGCTTATGTTTTGGGAACTTCGATTGAACTTTTGGGATATGGTGTTGATCCTAATATTATTAATAAAGAAACAAAAAAATTATATCTTCCTTTTGAAACAATTAATCAAACTGAAATGGAAAGGTTATATAAAAAATGTATTAAAATTGGTATGAAATTCGATCAAAATGTAATTGAAAACTATCAAAATAGTAATGAATATTATGCAACAAAATATTTGCACAATGAAATGAAAAAATATACAGAAAATAAAAGATTGATAGAAAAAGAAGAAGACTGGAAAGAAGAATCTAGCTTTTTTCGAAATTATACTAGTAATCCTAAGAGTATATTATATGTGGATGAAAGCGATTTAATCCCAGATGCTAAAAAAGTAATTTCTGTTATAAAAGAAGCTGGTGGTCTTGTGTTTATTCCTCATATTTATCAATATGAATCAAATTGGAAGGAAATTTTGGAATATTTAATACAAAATTGTGAAATTGATGGAATTGAGTGCTATTATCCTACGTTTTCAAAAGAACAAACAGAATATATTGTAAATTATGCGAAAGAAAACCATAAGTATATATCAGGAGGCAGTGATTACCATGGATGTAATAGGCCAGACACAGAACTAGGAACAGGAATTCAGAATAATTTATGTATAAAAGAAGAAATTATAAAAGATTGGATTTCGGCCTGTATAAAGTAAAGGAAAATAAAAAAAGCTATTCTTTCTTTTCTTTTTGTGATAATATAAAGAAGAAATTTAAAATCTTTGTTTTGAGTAAAAGAGTAATGATTATTAGAAAAGAGGAGGAAGAAACAATGGAATATAAGAAAATGAATCAAACGATTGTTGCAAGAATGGATAAAGGAGAAGAAATTTTAGAAAAGATAAAGGAGATTGCATTAAAAGAAAAGATTCAATTAGCAAGTGTGATGGCAATTGGAGCAACAAATGACTTTACTGTTGGAGTGTTTCATACCAAAGAGAAAAAATATGCAGCCAATAATTTTACTGGAGATTTTGAAATTGTATCTTTAGCGGGAACAATCAATACAATGCATGGAGAATTTTATACCCATATTCATATGAGTGCCGGGAATGAAATGGGTGAAGTATTTGGAGGACATTTAAATAGAGCGATTGTAAGTGCTACATGTGAGATGGTGATACAAATTATAGATGGAGTTGTTGATCGTAAATTTGATGAAGAAATAGGATTGAACTTATTTCAATTTTAAAAGAATTAGAACGTAATACATATGAGTAGTTTGAGAAGGAAAGGAGATTTATGAATCCAATTACATTTCCTGGATTAAATATCAGTTTATTAATCGATCGTGTGGCTTTTCAAATTGGAGGGATCGAAATATATTGGTATGCAATTTTAATAGTAAGTGCTTTTATAATAGCACTTCTCCTTTGTAAAAAAGATGATGGGAAATATCAAATAAGATTTGATGATATTTTAAATTTATTTGTTCTTATTATTCCAATTTCAATTATTTGTGCAAGATTGTATTATATTGTATTTAAGCTTGATTATTATATACAAAATCCACTTCAAATCTTCAATATTAGAAATGGTGGACTTGCAATTTATGGAGGAATTATAGGAGCAGTTGTTACCATTATTATTTATTGTAAAAAGAAAAAAATGAATGTATTCGATATTTTCGATTATGTTGTTCCTTATTTAGCATTGGGACAAGCAATTGGGCGTTGGGGAAATTTTTTTAATGTAGAAGCTTATGGAGGAATAACAAGTCACTTCCTTAGAATGGGAATTATCGAAAATGGAATATATATGGAAGTACATCCAACATTTCTATATGAATCAATAGGAACATTTTGTATTTTTATATTATTGTATTTTCTTAGAAACAAACGAAAGTATAAAGGGCAAATTACATTTATCTATTTAGCTTTATATGGTTTACTAAGAGCAATGATAGAGGGCCTTAGAACGGATAGTCTAATGTTGGGAAATATACGAATTTCACAGTTAGTATCCATTATTTTATGTATTACGTTTATAGGCACTTTAATTTACCAACATAGGAAAAAACGTATAAAAGAAAATTGAAATCTGATGATTTTCCTATACAATAAGAAAAGTGGCTTCGCCAGATGTACAGATTGCTTCGCAATCGCACAGACTAAAGTAACTTAGGCCTTGTTACTCCAGAAATTTCTCACGAAATTTCCTACGTAATAAAAAGATCTACAAATTTTAAGAAAAGAATCGTTGAATTCTAATTTTGTCTATGATAAAATAAGCTGGAAAGAAATGGAGGAAAGAATGACCTTAAAATTTGTAGATGATTACTTGAATCGAAAAATGGATACGAATGATGAATATATTGTGTTTACTTTTTATGAATTAAGAGTCAAAGCAAATTTATCACAAGAAGATACTTTATTATTTTTACAATTAGTTGCGCAAAAATTGTTGAATCTTGGATATTATGTATATAAAGAAAAACAAGAGTATGAATATCATGGAGAGAAGCGAGTTGTGAAGCCAAACGAACTGTTAATTGCTTTCAAATAAAGCAAAGAAAAGAATAAAGTAAAAGCATAAATTATTTATATTTTGCTCATAATAAGATTAAAAAGAAAAAGGGGGCAAAATATATGATACAAATAAGACCAAATACAGATTTAAAAAATGAATTTCAAAAAATAGAAGATCTAGTATTACAAGAAAAGGATCCAATTTATTTAACTAAAAATGGATATGGATCAATGGTATTAATGAGCTTAGAAACGTATACAAAGTTAACTGAAAAAGAGAAAGAAGAGCCTATTTCAATCGGAACAAAAAAAGCAAGTATGAAAGATGAAAACGGTAGATTAGAAGAAGAACTTGCAGAAATCAGAAAACGAGTAAATGTAAAAAAATAAGTAAATGAAAAAATTAGTCAAAAGATATACCCTTTATGTTTAATATAAACATAAAGGGTGTTTTTTTCGACAATTTTGTTGTTAAAGCATAGAGAAAAATATGAAATTATGATATAGTAAAAGAAGTGATTACATTAAAATGAAACGAATTGGTTGGAAAGTGAAAATAGGGAGAACTCTAGATGTTTGTATTAAATAAAAATATAAGAAGTAAAAAGCAAGAAGAATTATTAAATAAAACTCCTGTTAGCAATAGAAACCAGCAAAAGAAAGTGCTGATTCTATCTTGTGGAACTGGAGGAGGGCATAATTCTGCTGCAAAGGCAATACAAGAAGACTTGCAAGACAAGGGGATAAAAGCAGATTTTATAGAATATTTAGATATTATAAACCCAAAGATAAAAGATAAAGTAAATAATTTATATATAAAAACGACACAAAAGAATGGAAAAGTTTTTAAAGTTGTATATCATTTGGGAGAAATGTATCAAAAGACAAAAATAAAATCACCAGTATATGCATTAAACTTTTTAAATAAAAGAAGATTATATCGTTTTATAAAAGAAAATGGTTATCAATATATTGTTACGACTCATTTGTTTGCAGCGCAAACGTTAACTGCTATAAAAAAAAAATATCCTATTAAATTTATAGCAGTTGCAACTGATTATGTATGTATTCCTTTTTGGCAAGAGACAAACCCAGATTATTTTATTATTCCAAGTTCAGAATTGGAAAAAGATTTTGAAGAGAAAGGAATTGCAAAAGAAAAAATATTACCATATGGAATTCCTACTTCAAAAGAATATCGAAAAGTTTATGACAAAAAGAAATGTAGAGAAAAATTAGATTTAAAAGAAAGCGAAATTTATCTACTAATATTAACTGGAAGTATGGGGTTTGGAAATGTTACAGAAATGTTAACAAAATTAAAAGAGGAACTTCCTAAAATACATTATATTGTTGCATGTGGAAATAATAAAGAATTATTGAAAACAGTACAAGAACAAAATAAAACAGAAGATTCGGTGATTGCTTTGCCATATACAGATCAAATTAGTGAATATATGAAAAGCAGTGATATTATACTTACAAAACCAGGAGGACTTACTTCAACAGAAATTGCAACATTAAGAAAGCCATTTATTCATACAATGCCAATACCGGGCTGTGAAAATTATAATGCAGACTTTTTTAGTAAAAGAAATATGTCAATTCAATGTAATTCTGTAAAAGAAATAGCAGATGATACAAAAAAATTAATTAATGATTTAAATAAACAAGAAGAAATGATAAAGAATCAAAAAAAATATATTCATAGAAATACTTGTGATAGCATATCAAAATTAATAATAAACGAAATAAATATTGGGGGATAAAAATGAAAGAAATTGCAGAAGATATGTATCAAGATGAAAATGAGCATGTTATTGATTTATGGACACCATGCGAATTTCATATTGATAAAGAATATGAATATGTACCAAAGGGATTTTTATTTTCTCTTTTTTCCAATTTATTATATTATGGAATTGCATATCCTGTTTTAACAGTACTTACTAAAGTAATATATGATTTAAAAATAGAAGGAGAAGAAAATGTAAAAAGTTTAAAAACAGGAGCAATTAGTGTCTCAAACCACGTAATGTTTTTAGATTGTGCAATGACAGGTCTTAGCTTTAGACAAAGAAAAATATTTTTTACAACACAGGAGGATAGTTTTAAGATACCTGTTGTAAGAAAATTAATACGATTATTAAAAGCGATTCCTATTCCAGAGAATATAGAAAATAAAAAATATTTTTTAAAAGAAATAAATAACATTTTAAAACAAGGTGATATTGTACATATTTATCCAGAAGCTTCACTATGGCCATATTGTACTAATATAAGAAATTTTAAAAATGGAGCATTCGATTTAGCTGTTAAAAATGAAGTACCTATTATACCAATCGTATATACATTTAGAAATCCAAAGGGAATTAGAAAATTCTTAAAAAAGAAACCAGATGTTACTGTAACAATTTTAAAACCAGTAGAGCCAAATAAAGAGGAACCTATTTTGAAACAAAGAATGAAACAATTAAAAGAAATAGTATACACACAAATGAAGGAAGTGGTAGAAAATAAAAAAGTTAAAAAGTCATTAAACACGGAGGAAGAGATATGCCAAACTATGTAATTCATATCGCTGTTGCAGAGGAATATTTAAAAAATCATAAAGATAGAAAAGAAAATCATCATGATTTTATTGAAGGAGTCATTTTTCCAGATACAGTAATAGATAAATCAAAAACCCATTATGGAAGAGTAAGCTCAGAGTCTAATTTATATAAGTTTTTAGAAGTAAATACTCTACAGGATAGTTTTAAAAGAGGACATTTTTTACATATACTAACAGATTATTTATTTTATAATAAATATATCGATACAATTTCAAAAGAAATATATGATGACTATGCTTTATTAAATAAAGGATTAATAGAAAAATATAAGATAGTATTGCCAGAAAAAGCAAATAAGTATGTAGGGTTTAAAGAAGGAAGTAATCCTAAAATTATTTCGAATGAAATCGTAGATAAATTAATATCAGATGTTTCTGAACTAGATATTGACAAGATCGCAAAAGAAGTAAAAGAGAAAGATCCAAAATGGCTTGAATTTAGACCTTTAAAGTACATAGGAGATATGAAGTGACGATAAATATTCTAATATAAAGCGAAAGATGTTAAAATTGGAAAAAGAAGCTTAATTTTATAAAATTAAGCTTCTTTTTGGTTACTAAATAAATTATTCTTCCCAGTTATGGTATACATTCATTACATCATCTAAATCATCTAAACGTTCTAATAAACGTTCCATTTTTTCTATACCTTTTTCATCTAATGCTACATAGGTAGTTGGTACCATTTGTACTTCTGCTTCTTCAAATTCAATTCCTTCATTTTCTAAAGCTTCTCTTACTCTAGAAAAATCTTCTGGTGCAGTGGTGATTTCATAGCATTCTTCTTCAGAAGAAAAATCTTCTGCGCCATTATCTAAAGCTAGTAGCATCATATCATCTTCCGATAAATTTACTTTTTCTTTATCAATTACTAAAATTCCTTTTTTATTAAATAAATAAGATACGCAACCAGTTGTTCCTAAATTTCCACCTGCTTTGTCAAAAACATGTCTTACGTCTGCTGCTGTTCGATTACGATTATCGGTACTTGCTTCTACGATAATTGCAACACCATTTGGTCCATATCCTTCATAAACGATTTCTTCGTAATTTTCCGTATTTCCTGCTCCTGATGCTTTCTTTATTGCATTATTAATTGTATCATTTGGCATGTTGTTTGCTTTACATTTTGCAATAACATCTTTTAATTTAGAGTTTCCTGCTGGATCAGGACCACCTTGCTTTACTGCGATTAATAATTCTCTTCCTAGTTTTGTGAAAATTTTTCCTCTTGCAGCATCTGCTTTTCCTTTTTTTGCTGCAATATTATGCCATTTGCTGTGTCCTGACATGATTCATTCCTCCTTCTTAATTTGTAAATTTAAATCTTACTCGTATATATTACCATATTTTTGTGTAATTCACAAGTTCTAAAATAAAAAAAGGAGCATATATATAGTAAAGATATGTATGCTTCTTTTTTAGGTAATGGGACAAGAGTAAAGAAAAGCCCATGAGAAATTAGAAACTGTAGGAAATAAGCATAAAAAGGATGCCAGATATTCAATCTTTGAAAGGAAAGAAATATGTTAAATGATAGAGAAATTCTAACTTATTTTCCAATGCGAATTGCTTCAGCAATTGATTGTGAACTAAAAAAACAAGAAATGAATATTAATTATTTAGAAGAAATTCGTTTAAGAAGCAATAGACCTTTAATTCTAAAGTTAACAGATGGAGAAAGAAAGCTTGATGTATGTATTCGTACAGAAGACATTTTAGAAACATTACAACATGCATGCGATAATTCTATTTATTCCTATCAAAATCAAATTTGTAATGGATATATTACGGTAAAAGGAGGCCATAGAATTGGGATTACAGGGACAGCTGTTATTCATGATGGAAAAATTACAAATATTAATTATATTTCAAATTTGAATTTTCGAATTGCAAAACAAGTTTTAGGATGTAGTACAAAATTATTAAAATTTGTAATTGATATAGAAAATAATACGATTTATAATACCTTACTTATTTCTCCACCAGGAGCGGGTAAAACAACGATATTAAGAGATATGATTCGAAAATTAAGTGATGGGATGGAACAGATTCGATTTCAAGGGAAAAATATAAGTGTTGTAGATGAAAGAGGGGAGATTGCTGCTTCCTATAAAGGAGTACCACAAAATGATGTAGGAGTAAGAACAGATGTACTAGATAATATCCCAAAATCGATTGGAATGAAAATGGTAATTCGTTCAATGGCACCACAAATTATTGTGGCAGATGAGATTGGAACTTATGAAGATGTAGAAGCAATTAATTATGCCGTATGCTGTGGAATTAAGGGGATTTTTACTGCTCATGGTGGAAGTTTAGAAGAAATAAAATTAAATCCAGCACTTAGTAATTTGATTCAAAAAAATATTTTTGAAAGACTCGTTTTTTTAGATCCGAAAATGAAAGGAAATATAGAAAAAGTGTATGCATTAAATAAAATGACAGGAGATTATTTTTTAATTTGATAAAGAAATTGTTATCCAAATTTCCTATGCAATAAAAAAATAGTTCTAAATTTAAAAAACTTGAATATATTTATTATGAGTAGTAGAAAGGGGACAAGTTTATGGGAATTTTAAAATTTATTTTTTTAACTTGTATATTGCTCACTTCTTCTTTGATTGGAATGGTGATGGCAAATAAATATAAATCTCGTGAGAAAGAGTTGAAGGAGTTAAAGAATGGTCTCAATATGTTTAAAACGAAAATACGATATACCTATGAACCAATTCCAGAAGTATTTATGGAGATTGGGAATCAATTATCAGGAAATGTAGGAAAAGTATTTCAGACAGCAAGTAAAAATACAGAAAATTTAACTGCTGGAGATGCATGGGTTTCTGCAATAGAAACTATCAATACGTATTGGAACGAAGAGGACAAGGGAATCATAAAAGGATTTCACAAAATGTTAGGAAAAACAGATTTGGAAGGACAAGTAACACAAATTAATTTAACCTGTGAATTTTTAGATAAACAAATCGAAAAGGCAGAAGAGGAAAGAAAAAAGAACGAAAAACTATATAAGACATTGGGAACTGTAATTGGGATGGCAATTGTTATTATTTTAATCTAAAAGGAGGAGAAAATGGATATCAATTTATTATTTAAAATTGCGGCAATTCGGAATTTTAGTAGCAGTACTACATCAAGTGTTAGTAAGAGCAGGACGAGAAGATCAAGCAATGATGACAACGCTGGCAGGATTAATTATTGTTCTTACCATGGTAATAAAAGAAATCAGTTCACTTTTTAGTACAGTAAGAACAATATTTAATTTATAATATCCAAGCATGAAAGACAAAGTTAGGAGGAAGGCAAAATGGATATTATAAAAATTATTGGAATTGGAATTGTAGCGTTGATTATGATTATTGTTTTGAAACAATATAAACCAGAATTTGCAGTTTACATATCATTAATTGCTGGGGTACTTATTTTATTTTTGGTATTGGACAAACTCATTGGAATTGTAAGTTTAATTGAAGAATTATCGAATAAAGCAGGAATTAACCATGAATTTTTAGGTATTTTATTTAAAATTACAGGAATCGCTTTTTTAGCTGAATTTGCAGTTAGTTTATGTAAAGACTTAGGAGAGACAGCGATTGCAAATAAAATTGATTTAGGAGGGAAAGTATTAATTATTGCAATATCGATACCAATCATATCAAGTCTCTTGGAGAATGTATTAAAGATTTTGCCTTAGTGCAAAGAGGTGAACAAATGAAAAAAAATTTATTTCGAATTGTATTATTTTTACTTCTAATCAATTTATGGGTACCAATTTCTTTTGCCGAAGGAGAAGAAATGGAAGAAGTATTAGAATCACAAAAAGCGAATTTAAATATACATGATTTTATAACAGAAGCCAATAAATATACAAAGGAAAATTTAGGCGATATTGATATGCAAGATATCTTAAGTAGTGCTATTACAGGAAAAGTAGATCATCAAGAAATTTTAAAAAAAATATTAGATCCTTTAGGAAGTGAAGTAAAACAATCACTAACAATTATGCGGAAGTATTTTAGTCATTGTTTTAGTACATAGTATTTTAAGAAGTATTAGTGAAAATTTAGAAAATAAAAGTGTTTCACAAATTACATATTATGTCCAATACTTACTAATTGCATCACTTATTATGGTGAATTTTGCGGATATTATAAAAATGGTAAAAGATACGATTCAAAATATGGTAGGATTTGTGCAATTATTGGTACCGCTTCTGATTACTCTCATGATTGCAACTGGAAGTATCATTTCTGCAAATGTGATACAACCTGTTATTTTATTTATGATCAATGTTATTTCTAATTTATTTCAAACAACTGTGATACCAATTATTCTAGTAAGTACTGCAATTGCAGTAATATCAAAAGTTTCTGAAAGAGTGCAAGTAGATAAAGTTGCAAAGTTTATGAGATCTGGATCCATTTGGGTAATTGGAGTTCTTCTTACTATTTTTGTAGGAGTACTATCTGTGGAAGGAACTTTAAGTAGTAGTGTAGATGGAATTACAGCAAAAGCAACGAAAGCTGCAGTTTCTAATTTTATCCCAGTAGTAGGAAAGATATTAGGTGATGCTGTAGACACTGTTATTGGATGCTCCACTATCTTAAAAAATGCAGTAGGAATTGTAGGATTAGTAGTTATTATTAGTATTTGTGCACTTCCAATCTTAAAACTTACAATTATCACGATTACTTATCATCTGGCAGCGGCTGTTTGTCAGCCTATTGCAGATGGGAAAATTGTAAAGCTATTAGAAGAGATGGGAGGAACCTTTAAGATTTTACTAGGAATTCTTTGTGCAATATCTGTTATGTTAATCATTGGAATTACATTAGTCATAAAAATTTCGAATAGTGGATTAATGTATCGATAAGGAGAAATATATGGAATGGATGACCACGTGGGCTCAAGGGATTATTGTTGCTGTTATTATCACAACAATAATTGAATTGATTTTGCCGGAAGGAAATCATAAAAAATATATCAAAATGGTGATGGGAGTGTATATTTTATTTACAATTGTTTCTCCTATTATTACAAAAATAACAAATCAAGATTTTGAATTTGATGAATCAAAATATGAAGAATTTTTTAAAAACAGTACTTACGAGGTATCATCACAATCGCTAGAAGAAGAAAATGATAATCAAATTAAAGATCTTTATTTAAATAATATAAAGTCGGATGTAAAGCAAAAATTAAAAGAACAAGGATATATAGTAGAAGAAATTCAGATAGAAGCAGATTTAGAATCAGAAGAAGCATATGGAAAAATAAAGAAAATGAATCTTCAGATAAAAAAAGGAGAAACAAAACAAGAAGAAAATAAAATTAGCCCAGTGAACAGAATTGAAATAGGGGAGAAAAAAGAGGGAGAGAATCAGATTTCGGGAAATGAGGAAAAAATAGGTGGAGGAGAAATTCAAGAAATAAAAACATATTTAAGTACTACATATGATGTTGAAAAAAAGCAAATAAAAATAAATGAATCATAAACCACAAAAGTAAATAAGGAGGGATTGCTATGTTGAAAGAAAAATTAAATAAGGTAAAAGAATTAGCAGTAAAAGATGATGGAACTGGAAATAAAAAGAAAATAGAGAATTTAGTTGTATTTATTATTTTACTTATTATTACAGTATTAGCAATTAATTTTATATGGAATGATGGGAAAGAGAAAACAGAAAAAAATAGCGGACAAAATGGAAAGCAGTTAGCAGAGCAAGATAAGGTGGATGAAAATACAAGTATAACAAGTGAAGGAGGGGAGGAAGAATTAGCAAGTAAAATAAAAAATATTTTATCTAAGATAAGCGGAGTTGGAGAGGTAGAAGTTTTAATTACCTATACAGAAAGTAGTCAAACGGTTGCAATGTATAACGAAAATACAAAAGAAACGTCAACAGAAGAAAAAGATGATACTGGAGGTACAAGAATTATTAAAGAAAGCGATACACAAAAAGATGTAATTTATCAAGAAGAAAATGGAGAAAAAAAACCCATTACGCAAAAAACAATTATGCCAAAAATAGAAGGAGCAATTATTACGGCAGAAGGAGCAGCAGATGGAAATGTAAAAACAAATATTATTCAGGCAGTAGAAGCGGTAACAGGACTTGCTACTCATAAAATTCAAGTTTTTGAAATGCAAGAAAAAGAAAGGTAGGAAATAAGTATGAATATGAAAGTGATTAAAAAGAATCAAGTGATTATTTTTGCAATTGCACTTATGCTAATGGCAGCGGGATATCTAAGTTATGATGCTAGAAATAAAGAATCATTGGTTTCTGCTAATATTGTAGAGGAAAATAAGATAGCGGGAATTGGAGATGCAAAATTAGTAAGTAGTAATAATGTAGTAATGGAAAATACACAAGCCAACGTTTTATCAGGAGAAAATATAACAAACCAAATGACACAAGAAACAGGGCAAGTATCTAGTAATGCAGAGGATAACTATTTTTCAACTTCTAGATTAGGAAGAGATACAATGTATTCGCAAATGATAGAAAGTTATCAAAAAATATTAGAAAATGAGAGTATTTCACAAGAACAAAAAACAATTGCAACCCAAGAGATTAATAATATTAATACGACAAAAAATGCTATTATGATTGCAGAAAATTTAATAAAAACGAAAGGATTCCAAGATGTAGTTATTTTTGTAAACGGACAAAGTATTAGTGTTATTTTACAAGGAGATGAATTAAAACAAGAAGAAATTGCACAAGTTCAAAATATTGTGGCAAGAGAAATGAAAGCAGAGATTGAGAATATACATATTAGTAATAAATGATTTCTTTCCCTTGGGATATAGAATAAAAAAGTTCCGTTTTCCAAACGGATTCAATATGAGCCTTTTTTGATTTTATTGTTACGATACCGTATTTTTTAATAAGTTGAAGATAGAAGGTCAAACTCACTTTTTTATTCTATATCCCAAGGGAAATATATTCATAAAAAAATTTCCGTTTTCCAAACGGATTAAACATGAGTTTTTAATAAAAAAGTGACATAATATTAGGAAATTTATCTAAAAATCTTGAATTAAAAAAATAAATTGATATAATAAAAGAGCTGTGAGGAGGAAACTTTATGAAAATAAATGTTGTATTGGTTGAACCAGAAATACCACAAAATACAGGAAATATTGTAAGAACTTGTAGTGCAATTGGTGCTAAATTACATTTAGTAAAACCATTAGGATTTAGTATTGCAGATCGATACTTAAAAAGAGCAGGACTTGATTATTGGGACAAGCTAGAAATAGAAGAACATGATTCTTTTGAAAAATTTTTGCAAAAATATGATCCAAAGAAACATCATATGTTTTTTGTAACATCCAAAGGAACCAATCGATATGTAGATCCTAAATATAATAAAATGGATGAAATATTTGTTTTATTTGGAAAGGAAACAAAAGGTTTACCAGAAAATATAATGAAACAATATATTGATCAAACGATCCGAATTCCAATGATAGAAGGAATTCGATGTTTAAATCTATCCAATGCAGTTTCAATAGTAACTTATGAAATTTTAAGACAAAGCAATTTTGAACATATGAAAGAAACGAGTGAACGCTTAACTTGTTAATCTATGATTTACATATAGATATGAATCATTAAAAAATAGAAGGAGGAATTAATTATGATTAAAAAGGTAGCAATTTTAGCAAATGGAGGAGATGTTTCTGGATTTAATGCTGTTATACGTGCTATTAAGAAAACGGCAGAAACACATGGAGTAGAATGCTATGGGTATATTGATGGATATAGAGGTTTAGTAAATAATAATTATATTCGCCTAGATGGAAACGAAAAAGCATCTGGAATATTACCAAAAGGTGGTTCTATTATAGGATCTTCTACAAATGCAATTGTATTCCATTATAAAGTAGAACATGAAGATGGAACTGTAACTTATGAAGATTTATCCGACCAATGTGTAAGAAATGTAAAA
>DVNH01000020.1 GCA_018714565.1 Candidatus Merdicola faecigallinarum
CTAATTTAAAATGAAATTCTGGAAATCCAGCAGTTAATTTTTGAGCAATTTCTTTTGCAATTGAGTTTATCTTTAAAGTATCTAAAGAATCTACAACTTCGATTCCTTCTTTTCTTAAATCGTTTTCTACACTCATGACAAGTTCTCCTTAGTATAAATAGATACTTGTATTATACAACAGATGGAAATAAATAAGTATTTCTATTATGTTAAAAATAAATTACAATTATATGACAAAAAACATAATGTAAATTTAGAAAATAAATTCAAATCTACATTATGTTTTTAATTTTTGTGAAATATTCATTTTTAACTTGTTTTTTAATAAGAATTACAAAATCGATAGATTATTTTATAACAATATTATAAATTTTATTTTTTACATAGATTTCTTTTACAACATTCTTACCTTCAAGTAAATTAGAAATTTTTTGATGTACTTTCTCTTTTACTGAGGATTCATCTTCATCTAGTGTAATTCCAATTGTTGCTTTTAGCTTTCCATTCATTTGAATTGGAATTTCGATTTCGTCATCTATTGTTTTGGTTTCATCATATTCTGGCCAAGTATAAGAAGAAATTGCACAATTTGCATGAGATAATTCATTTAGTTCTTCTGTAATATGTGGAGCGAATGGATTTAATAAGGTTAAGAAAGTTTTCCATTCAGCATGATTTATTTTCTTTATTTTGTAATATTCATTTACCAATGTCATCAAAGTAGAAATACAAGTATTAAATTTCATTTCTTCGATATCATTTGTAATTTTCTTAATCGCTTTATGAAGCATTTTTTCTGTTTCGACAGGGTAGCTTTCTCCTTCTACTAGCATTTCTTGCATGTTCCAAACTCTCTCTAAGAATTTGTGACAACCACGAATACTCTCCATAGACCAAGCAGCAGTTTGATCAAAAGGTCCCATAAACATTTCATAAACTCTTAAAGTATCTGCTCCAAATTCATTTACAATATCATCTGGATTTACTACATTTCCTTTTGATTTAGACATCTTTTCTCCATTTGTACCAAGAATCATACCGTGGGAAGTACGCTTTTGATATGGCTCTTTCGTAGGAACAACACCAATGTCATATAAAAATTTATGCCAAAATCTTGAATAAAGTAGGTGAAGAGTAGTATGCTCCATTCCTCCATTATACCAGTCTACAGGAGACCAATAATTTAATGCTTCTTTAGAAGCTAATTCATTGTCATTATGAGGATCCATATATCTTAAATAATACCAAGAAGATCCTGCCCATTGAGGCATTGTATCTGTTTCTCTTTTTGCAGGCTTTCCACAATGAGGACAAACTGTTTTTGTCCATTCTTCATGTCTCGCTAGAGGAGATTCTCCATTTTCTCCAGGTTCATAATCTTCTAAATCTGGTAATTTAAGAGGAAGTTCTGATTCAGGAACAGGTACCCAACCACAATCTTCACAATAAATCATTGGGATTGGTTCTCCCCAATAGCGTTGTCTAGAGAAAACCCAATCACGTAATTTATAATTTACTTTTTTACATCCTAATTGATGTTCTTCAATATAAGAAATTGCTTTTTTGATAGCTTCTTTCGATTCTAATCCATTTAAAAAGGTAGAATTAATAGCAATTCCGTTATTTACATCGGTAAAAGGTTCTTTTTGGGTTGAATCAATAGAAGGTATCGATAAAGAATTAAATTGATTTATGTTGTAACCTTCTGGTTTTTCCATAATAACAGTTTTGATTGGCAAATTAAATTTTGTAGCAAATTCAAAGTCTCTAGTATCATGAGCTGGGACAGCCATAATAGCACCTGTTCCATATGTGATTAATACATAATCAGAAATCCAAATAGGAATTTCTTCTTGAGTGAATGGATTAATCGCAGTGATTCCTTTGATCTCTACACCAGTTTTTTCTTTATTTAATTCAGAACGTTCAAAATCAGATTTTAAAGATGCTTGTTTTTGATATTCTTTTACTTCTTCTAAATTAGTAATTTTATTAGCAAATTTTTTGACAAGAGGATGCTCCGGTGCAATTACCATGTAGGTAGCTCCAAAAATTGTGTCCGGTCTTGTTGTATATACTAATAAAGTATCTTCAGAATCTTTAATCTTAAAATGAACTTCCGCACCTTCGGAACGTCCAATCCAGTTAACTTGTTGTGCTTTAATTTTATCTAAAAAGTCTAGATTATTTAAATCTTGAATTAAGCGTTCTGCATATTCTGTAATTTTTAACATCCATTGACTTTTTTCTTTTTGAACGACAGGACTTCCACAACGTTCACAAACACCATTTACGACTTCTTCATTTGCAAGTCCAACTTTACAACCGGTACAGAAATTAATAGGCATTGTTGCTTTATAAGCAAGACCTTTTTTGAATAATTGAATAAAAATCCATTGTGTCCATTTATAGTAATTAGGATCAGTAGTATTGATTTCACGTGACCAATCGAAAGAAAATCCTAAGGATTTTAACTGACGTTTAAAATTTTCAATGTTTTTTTCTGTAATTACTTTTGGATGAATTTTATTCTTAATTGCATAATTTTCAGCAGGTAATCCAAAAGCATCAAATCCCATTGGATAAAGAACATTATATCCTTGCATTCTCTTTTTTCTTGCAATAATATCTAATGCAGTATAACTTCTAGGATGACCTACATGGAGTCCTTGTCCAGAAGGATAAGGAAATTCAACAAGTCCATACCATTTTTCCTTTGAAAAATCATTACTTGCACAAAAAGTTCCTTCTTCTTCCCATTTGTGTTGCCATTTTTGCTCTACTTCTTTAAAATTATAAGCCATTTCAATCATCCTTTCTATGAATACGATTGCCAATCCCTTAAGCAATCAAACTTATGGGTTTGATTATACAACAAAATTTGGAAAAAGAAAAGAGAAAATGAAAAGAAAACAGTTTTCTTGCAAATACAGGAATGGTAAGATATAATACGAAAGAAGATTATATTAATAAAATAATGGACCGCTTTTCTTATGAAGAGAAAACAAAAGAAGAGTTGGAAAAGATGAAGGAAAAAATAGAAAATTGGATACAAAATAAAATGGAAGAGCAAAATGAAAAGGATGAGAAATGAGTAAAAAATTATTAATAACAGAAAAACCATCGGTAGCAATGGAATTTGCAAAAGCCTTAAAGATAACAGCAAATCGAAAAAACGGATATTTGGAATCAAACGATTGGATTATAACTTGGTGTGTAGGACATCTAGTAACAATGAGTTATCCAGAAAAATATGATGAAAAGTTAAAGTTTTGGAGGTTGGATACCTTACCATTTATTCCAGAAGAATGGAAATACGAAATTATACCACAGGTTCAAAATCAGTTTAATATTGTACAACAATTATTACAAAGAGAGGATATAGAAGAAATCTATAATGCGGGTGACTCTGGAAGAGAGGGAGAATATATACAAAGGCTAGTTTTTATGATGGCAAAACCAAATCCAAAAGCTAAGATGAAACGTGTATGGATCGATTCCCAAACAGAGGAAGAGATTTTAAGAGGAATTCGAGATGCAAAAGATTTATCCGAATATGATAGTCTATCGAATTCAGCGTATTTAAGAGCAAAAGAAGATTATTTAATTGGAATTAATTTTTCTAGATTATTAACCATTATATATGGAAGAAAACTGGCAAAAGAGATGAAGGAAGAAAAAGTTTCTATTTCAGTAGGACGTGTTATGACATGTGTTCTTGGTATGATCGTAGAAAGAGAACGTGAAATACGAAACTTTGTGAAGACAAAATACTATAAGATTATAGGAGAATTTGGAAATAAAGATAGTTTTTTTGAAGCAGAATGGAAAGTTTCAGAAGAATCAAGTGTATTTCAATCTCCTAAATTATATAATGATACCGGTTTTAAAAAAATAGAAGACGCAAATGGATTTATAGAATCGTTAAAAGGAAAAAATGCTCTTGTTTTAGAGGTAAAAAAGACAAAACAAAAAGAAAATGCTCCCCTTCTTTTTAATTTAGCAGAAATTCAAAATGAGTGTACAAAACGATTTAAGATAAAACCAGATGAAACATTGGAAATGATTCAAAATTTGTATGAAAAGAAATTAGTAACATATCCAAGAACCGATGCAAGAGTGTTATCATCTGCAGTAGCAAAAGAAATTTCAAAAAATTTAAATGGAATTGCAAAAGGATTTCCAGAGGAAGAAATCCAAGGATATATTAAAAAAATGGTAGAAGAAAAGTATTCTACGAATTTATTAAAAACGAAATATGTAAATGATAGTAAAATAACAGATCATTATGCAATTATTCCAACAGGGCAGGGATATGAAAATTATGATAAGCTTCCAGATTTGCAGAAAAAAATATATAAGTTAATTGTACAAAGATTCTTAGCAATCTTTTTTCCGGCAGCAGAATTTCAAAAAATAGCAGTAACCATTCAAGTAGAAAAAGAAACATTTACGACGACAGAAAAAATATGTATCAAGCAGGGATATCAAGAAGTATTAAAAAATAAACCAGAAAAAGATCAGACGGAAAAAGAGAATAATGAATTAAAAGTAGAAATTTTGAAAAACTTAAAAAAAGGACAAGAATTAGAAATAGGAGTTTTAAAAACAAAAGAAGCGGAAACATCGCCACCCAATAGATATAATTCAGGCTCTATTATTTTAGCAATGGAAAATGCCGGAAAATTGATCGAAGAAGAGGAATTAAGAGAACAAATCAAAGGAGTGGGAATCGGAACGAGTGCTACAAGGGCAGAAATAATGAAGAAATTAGAAAAAATAGCATATATTCAAATCAATCCCAAAACACAAATTATTACTCCAACAGAAAAGGGAGAAATGATTTATGATGTCGTGCATCACTCTATGCCGGATATGTTGAATCCAAAATTGACGGCAAGTTGGGAAAAGGGATTGGATATGGTAGCAAAAAAGGAAATCGAACCAACCGAATTCATGACAAAGCTTGAACAATATATAAAATCAAAATTTAGTAAGCTAGTCATAAAAATGTAGAAAATAAAATAAAAAAATAGGAGAAAATATATGGAGAATATAGAAGTAGAACTTCGTACCTTTATATCTGCGGAAAAAAGAAAAGAAATTTTAGAAATATTTTCAAAAAGAGAAAAAACATTAGAAAAACAAATTACAACTTATTATAATTGTCCCCAAGATTTTCGCTTGATGGAAACAAGTAAGTATTGTAAACTTTGGCTAAAAGAAGGAAAAATGCATGAAGAGGCAAGAAGAGAATATGAAGTTATGATTGATAAAAAGTATCAAAAAGCGTTAATTTCCATGATAAAAGCCTTAGGATATGAAGAGCAAATAAAATGGTATCGAAATAGGATTACTCTTTGGGTGGACAATATTAAAGTTACAATTGATGAAACAATAGGATATGGAGAGATTATTGAAGGAGAGATAATTGTAAATAATAAAGAGGGAATCGAAAGAGGAAAAGAAGAAATAAGAAAATTATTTTCAGAACTTAAGATTGAAAATTTATCATCAAAAGAAGAGTTTAATCAAAAATACGAAGACTATAAAAAGAATTGGAAAATCTATACAAAAGAGATCGGAGAAGAGTTTTTAAGTGAAAATAACTAGAGATAGAATTAGAATAGCCTATAAATTAAATAAGCTAGAAAAAAGAAAGTAATTAGGAAAGTGAGATTGTATCAATGGGCTCTTTATGATAAAATAAGGTTGGTGATTATTATGAGAGTTGGATTGGCATTATCTGGTGGAGGAATAAAAGGAGCGGCACATATTGGTGTATTAAAGGCACTTCAAGAAAATTATATTCCAATTGATATTATTGGAGGTACAAGTTCTGGAAGTATTGTGGCTTCTCTTGCTTCTATGGGATATACTCCGGATGAAATTCTAAAACTATTTCATTTTTTTGCAAAAATGATTTTTAAAAACACGCCAACTTACACATACCCTAGCGGAAAAAAGTCATTAAGTATTCAAGTGGGAGGATTTTTATCAGGAGATAATATATCTTATGCAATAAACGAATCAGCAAAGTATAAAAGAATAAAGAGAATGCAAGATTTAAAAATGAAAATTGTAATTCCATCTGTAGATATTGATGAATCCAAAAAATATGTTTTTACTAATACTGAAGAAGAAGGCAGTTATTATATAAAAAATGCACCAATTGATACAGCAGTAAGAGCAAGCTGCTCTTATCCAGGAGTATTTGCTCCTTGCATTTATAAAGGTCATAAATTTATTGATGGGGGAGTACTAGATAATATTCCTGTGGATGAGGTGAAAAAAGCAGGAGCAGATAAAATTATTGCTGTAAAATTTGGTTTAAACAGAAGGGCAAAAACCAAAGGAATTGTAGGTGTGACTACAAAAGCAATCGACATTTTATTTGATAGACGTTCTTTAGAAGAAACAAAAAATGCAAATATCATTTTAAATATTGATACGAAAAATACAATGATTTTTGATATTAAAAAAATTGATTTGTGTTATGAAGCGGGATATAAAAAGACAATAGAAAAAATAGAAGAAATTAAGAAAATGATAGAAGAGAAAGAATAAGAAAAGAAAGGATGAGAAGAATGGCAAAGAAAATAAGTGATAAAGTTACTTGGGTAGGAAAAACGGATTGGGAATTAAAAAAATTTCATGGAGACGAGTTTACAACAGTGAGCGGTTCGTCTTATAACAGTTATCTAATACAAGATGAAAAAAACGTACTAATTGATACAGCATGGTTACCATATGATAAAGAGTTTGTGGCAAATCTAAAACAAGAAATCAATTTGCAAAAAATAGATTATATTATTATTAATCATGGAGAAGTAGATCATAGTGGAAGTCTACCAGAATTAATGAGAGAAATACCGGATACTCCAATTTACTGCACTGCAAATGGAATCAAATCTATTAAAGGACAATATCACAAAGACTGGAACTTTATTCCTGTAAAAACAGGAGATACTTTAAATATTGGAGAAAGTACTTTAACTTTTATTGAAGCGCCAATGCTTCATTGGCCGGATACAATGTTTACTTATATGGATAAAGAAAATATTTTATTTAGTAACGATGGATTTGGACAACATATGGCTTCAGAGCACTTATATGCAGATGAGGTGGATCAAGATATTTTATATGCAGAAGCGATCAAATATTATGCCAATATTTTAGCCCTTTTTAGTATGATGGTAAAAAAGAAAGTGAATGAAATTTTAGCAATGAATTTAAATATTGATATGATATGCCCAAGTCATGGACTAATTTGGAGAAAAGATCCAACACAAATTGTAGAAAAATATTTAGAATGGGCAGAAAATTATCAGGAAAATCAAATTACCATTATTTATGATACTATGTGGAATGATACAAGAAAAATGGCAGAAGCAATTGCAAAAGGAATCAATGAGAAAGATAAAAATGTTACTATAAAATTAATGAATACTGCAAAAGATGATAAAACAGATGTCCTTACAGAAGTCTTTAAATCTAAGATGATTTTAGTAGGTTCACCTACCGTAAATAATGGATATTTATATTCTATTGCTGGAATTTTAGAAATGATAAAAGGAATGAAATTAAAAAATAAAAAAGCAGCAGCATTTGGAAGTTATGGATGGAGTGGTGAGGCAGTAAAATTAATTACAGAGGAATTAAAACAATCTGGTTTTGAAATAATAAACGAAGGGATTCGAACAATGTGGACGCCAGACAAAGAAAAAACAAAAGAATGTATCGAATTTGGAAAAAACTTATGCTAATGCATAAGTTTTTTTAAGTGATAAACAATAACGAGAAGGGAAAACTTTGTGCACCTTTTATGGTAAGCAAACATAATATATATTATAAAGAATTGCTTAACGTAAGAAAGGTGGATGTCAATATGAAAAGTTACATAGTAGAAGGCGGACATTGCTTAAAAGGAGAAGTTTCTGTATCAGGATCAAAAAATGCAGCACTACCGATTATTGCAGCAACATTACTAAATAGGGGGATTTCAACTTTATATCATGTACCAAAGATTCATGATACAAAAATTATGCTGGAAATACTTGAAATTTTAGGTTGCCAAATTCACATAAATAGTGATAAAATAGTAATCGATTCATCAAAGGTTGATCGATATGAAATACCAGAGTGTTTAATGAGAGAAATGAGATCTTCTGTTATTTTAGCAGGAGCAATCATTGGAAGATACAAAAGAGCCAGATTTTCTTATCCTGGGGGATGTGATATTGGTGCTAGACCAATCGATTTACATTTGGAAGCATTCAAAAAGATGGGAATAGAGATTGAGGAAGAGAGTGGATTTATTCATTGTAGTTGTGATAAAATTACAGGAGCAGAAATTGCACTTGATTTTCCAAGCGTTGGAGCAACAGAAAATATTATATTAGCAGCTGTTTTAGCAGAAGGAAAAACGGTAATAAAGAATGCTGCTATGGAACCTGAAATTATAGATCTTCAAAACTTTTTGAATGAAATGGGAGCATGTGTAAGCGGTGCTGGCACGAAAGAAATAGAAATAATAGGAGTAAGTGAGCTACATCAAGTAACCTATAAAGTTATGCCGGATCGAATTGAAGCAGGTACATTACTTTGTGCAGCAGCAATAACTGGAGGAGATGTAGTGATAAAAGAAGTAAATACGGATCATTTAACTCCTGTTATACACAAATTAGAAGAATGTGGATGTGAATTTCAGATTTTTCCTGAAGAACTTTATATAAAAGCTCCTCAAAGATTAAAAGCAGTGGATATAAAAACGATGCCTTATCCTGGATTCCCAACCGATATGCAATCCATTTTTTCGAGTATATTAACAAATGCCAAAGGAACTTCTGTAATAATAGAAAATATATTTGAAAATCGTTATAAATATACTTCAGAATTAAAAAGAATGGGAGCTAAAATTACAATAGAAGGAAAAACCGCGGTGATAAAAGGAGTAAAAAAATTATCCGGGACATCAGTAAATAGTACAGATTTAAGGGGAGGAGCAGCTTTAGTAATTGCTGGATTAGTAGCAAAAGGAGAAACAAAAATTAATCACATTGAATATATATTAAGAGGTTATGAAAACTTAGATGAAAAATTGAGAAAATTGGGAGCAAACATAAGAAAAGAAGAAGGTGAGTAGATGGCAAAAAAGCATGGAAAAGAACAAGACTTAGACTTTTTTTACATGAATCATAAAGAGGAAAAGAAAAAAGGAAAAAGGGCGATGGAACATCGCCCTAAGAAGAGAGAAAAAAATAAGAATCAACAAGATAAGGAAGATAAATTTAACTTCGATGATGAAATTGTAATAGGAGTAAATGTAAATCCAGAGTTTAAAAAAAGAGAGCCATCAAAAGCAATTCAGAAAAAGAGAAAAAAAGAGAAACAAAAAAGAGTAAATGAACAAAATGAAAATAAGGATAGAATTAACTTAGATAATGAAATTATTATTGGAGTTGATGTTCTTCCAAACCATAATGAGGACAAGCCTAAAAAGAAAAAACAAGTAAATTCTAAAAATAAAGTAAATAACAAAAAGGAAAATAGGAAAAAAGGACAGAAAAATTTAAAGAATCCAAAAACAGTACAAGAAAAGGTGAAAAAAGAAACAGAGCAAGAAAGGGAAAAAAGAATAAAAAGAAATCGAAGAATTAAAAGTGTACTAAAACTTCTTTTGTTGTTATTTGTTTTTTCTGGAATTGCCGTATTTTTAATGACTTCTCCAATGTTTAATATTACAGAAATAGAAGTAAATGGAAATAGTAAGATAACAAAAGAACAAATTGTTAGTTTATCAAATATTCAATTAAATGAAAATATTTATAGACTTTCTAAGAAAAAAGTAGAAGAAGCAGTTAAGCAAAATGCTTATGTTCAAAATGTAACAATTAAACGAAAAATACCGAACAAAGTACAAATTGATGTTACAGAAAGAACTCCTGAGTACATATTACTATTCGGAAATGCTTATGTTTATATTGATAAGCAAGGGTACATATTAGAAATTTCGGATGTTAAGTTAGAGCTTCCAATTCTAACTGGGTATCAAACAAAAGAAGAGAATCTTGTTCCAGGTGAAAGGTTACAAGAAGAGGACCTAGAGAAACTGAATACTGTTCTTAAAATTGTAGAAAGTTCTAAAAATTATAATTTGTATTCTGTTATCACACAAATTAATATAGCAAATAAAAATGATTATGTTTTAGTTTTAGAGTCAAAGCAAGTAACTGTTTATTTAGGAGATGCAGAGAATATAAATGATCGAATGTTAGTATTACAAAAGATGCTAGAGACAGAAAATGAAAATGCGGGAGAGGCATTTTTAAAAGATAAAGAGAGAATGTTTTTTAGGAGGAAGACCGAATAAAAGGAGGTATTGGATTGAATAAAACAAAAATAGGCCTTATACTAGGAAGTGTATGTTTAATACTGACTTGTGCAATTGTAATGCAAATAAGAACGATAAATCAAAATATAACTGTTTCGGATTTAGGTGTTGTTTCAGACGAATTACGAGATGAAGTTCTAAAGTGGAAAGAAAAATACGATAATAGTTATAAAGAATTAGAAAAAGCAGAAAAAGAACTAGAAGAAGAAAGAACAGAAGCAACGAAAAATGATGAAACATCAAAAACAAAAGAAGAAGAATTAAAAAAAGGAAATGCAGTATTAGGATTAACGGATGTAACAGGGGAAGGAATTATAATTACATTAAAAGATAATCCAACTGTAACGACAGAAACAATAGGAGCACTAGATGATATTAGTAAGTATATTATTCATCAAGAAGATTTATTAAATTTAATGAATGAACTGAAAAATGCAGGTGCAGAAGCAATTTCAATTAATGATCAAAGAATCATTCCTTCTACTGCAATTATTTGCTCGGGAAATATTACACAAGTAAACGGAGAAAAGGTAGGTGCTCCTTTTATAATAAAAGCGATTGGAAAACCAGATGAACTAAAAGAAGCATTAGAAAGACCAGGAGGAATCATTGATTTATTAAACTCCTATGGTATTGTTACTGATATTAAAACATCCAATAATTTAACTGTTCTAAAATATGATGGTGTTATTCAGCATAAATACATGAAAGAAATAAAGTAGAGGTGAAAATGATTGAAAAAGGAAAAAGTGACGATGACGATCACAATAGGAATTATGTGCTTTATTTTGTCCCTTGTTCTTTTTATGCAATTCCGATCAGTAAAAGAAGCGGATATTACAAATATCAAACTAAAAAGGGAAGATGAATTGCAAGAAGATTTAGCGGATTGGAAAGAAAAATATGAAGATACGGTTGCAAAGTTAGAAGATACTAGAAATAAAATAAATGAATATAAGCAAAAAGCAGAGAATAATCAAGAAACATCTGAACTTTTAAATCAAGAGTTAAATCAAACCAATATATCTCTTGGAAAAACAGATGTAGAAGGAGAGGGAGTAATAATTGTTCTACAAGATAAAGAAAAGGAAGTAACTGCGTCAGATTTACTTGATTTAGTAAATGAGCTAAAACAAGCAGGAGCAGAAGCAATTTCAATTAATGATCAAAGAGTAACAAGCCTAACAGATATTGTAGATGTAGATGAGTATACTTATATTAATATGGAAAGAACTTATTCTCCTTTTACGGTAAAAGTAATTGGAAATAGAAAATACTTAGAAGCTGGATTGACTGCAAAAGGTGGATTTGTAGATTCTATGGAGAAAAATGGAAAGACAGCTGTAGTAACAGGAGAAAATAATGTTCAAATTTTTAAGTATAATAAAGAATTTAAGACGAAGTCAATGAAAATAGAAAGCTAGGAGGAATGAATGTGATTATTATAGTTGTTCTAATAGGATGCATATTAGGAGCAATAATTGGGATGAATTCTCCAATTATTCCATATACTTATTCAGGATATTTAGCAATTGGAATTATGGCAGCGCTAGATACTGTATTTGGAGGAATAAAATCTATTATACAAAAAAATTTCGATATGAAAGTTTTTGTATCAGGATTTTTCATTAATTCAATTACAGCGATGTTCCTTACTTATTTAGGAAGTAAATTAAATGTAGATGTACATTTGGCAGCTATTGTTGTATTTGTAGGTAGAATTTTTACAGATATGGCGATTATTCGTAGACATTATATTGAAAAATGGTCAGAAAGAAAAACAATAGCAAAAGCAACAGCTATTATTAAAGCAAATGATAAGAAGGAATAAAATAAAAAACGAAAACAAATGATGAAAAAGAATAAGAAAAAATAAAAACGGAATGATCCGTTTTTTCTTACGAGAAATAGCAAAAAATGTCAAAAAATAACGAAGACTTGTAGTGCCTAAGAAAAACAAAATTTATTACACAATTATTACGACAATATTACAAAAATATAACAAATTCTATTGACTTTTTTGACGAAATATAATATTCTTATCACTAGAAATTGAAAAAAGGGAATTGGAGGAGACATACTTTGGCAATAGGAGATATAATAGTAGGAATTGATATGGGAACTTCTAAAATTTCCGCTGTTGTAGGAGAAGTAAACAATTTCAACCAAATTGAAATTATTAGTAGCAGTACGTGTAAATGTAGCGGAATTAAAAAAACGAAAATTATTAATGAAGAAGAAGTTTCAAATAGTATTAGTAAAGCGATAAAAGATATAGAAATGGAAGCTGGTTTAAAAATAAATTCAGCATATGTAACAATTCCAGGAAAATATGTTACCATTGTACAAAATAGTATTGTAAAAGAAGTAAGAGATAAATATGCAGGAGTTTCAGTAAGAGATGTACAAACCGCAATTATGCAAGTAAAAGATATTGAGGTCCCTGAAGGCAAACATTTAATTGATATTGTACCAGATCGATTTATATTAGATAATGGGAAAGTAAGCGATGATCCAGTTGGAAGTTTAAGCTCAAGCTTTACATTAAAAGCACAAATTATATTAGCAGATCGAGAATATGTAAAACAAGTCTCTTCTATTTTTAAAAAAGCAGGAATTGATGTAGATGGATTAGTTCCTACAACATTAGCAGAAAGAAATTTAATTTTAGATGTAAATGAATTACACGATAATATAATGCTTTTAGATATTGGAGCTGGAAATACAGATATCGGAATTTTTGAGGGATCAACCTTTACGTATACAAATACGATTCCAGTTGGAGGAAATAGCATTACGAATGATATTGCTTTAGTATTAAATATTAGCGAAGAGGAAGCAGATAAACTAAAAAGACAATATGGCTTAGCATTAAAATCTTTTATTGATAATGATAATGATATTTTGCTTAATACCTATAAAGGAGACAATAAAAATAAAACAATAAAAAGTTCGGAATTAATTGAAATTATTGAAGCAAGAATTGAAGAGATCTTTACTCTAGTAAATAAAGATATTACAAATCAAGGAATTAAACAAAGAATTAATAATGTCATCTTGACAGGACAAGGAATTACTAGTATAAATAAAAGCGACGTTGCTGGAAAAATAAATTTAAATATTCCAGTAAAAATTTCAACAGGAAGACTAATTAGTACAGTAAAACCATCATATCGAGTTGCTTATGCATTAGTAAGATATATTGCGTCTAGACCGTTTACCAAAACAGTGTCAAGTAGCATCGATACAAGAGATGATGAAGGTTTTCTAAAAAACATGATAGAAAAGATAAAAGAATTTTTTTATAGTTAAAAGATAAAAAATGTATAAAATTAAAATAGAAATAGGGAGGAAAACTTTATGATGGACTTTGAAGAAAACAATGAAAGAATGCTAGATGGAACAGCAACAATAAAAGTAATTGGAGTTGGAGGCGCCGGAAATAATGCTGTAAACAGAATGGTGGATTCTGGAATCAAAGGTGTAGAATTTATTGCAGTAAATACAGATAGACAAGCACTTCAATTATCAAAAGCTGGAACAAAAATTCAGATAGGAGAAAAGATTACAAGAGGACTAGGGGCAGGAGCAAATCCTGATATCGGAGCACAATCTGCCGAAGAAAGTAAATCAGAAGTAGCTGAAGCTTTAAGAGGAGCAGATATGGTATTTGTCACAGCTGGAATGGGAGGAGGTACTGGTACTGGTGCTGCTCCAATTGTTGCTGCAACAGCAAAAGAAATGGGAATCTTAACAATTGGTGTTGTAACAAAACCATTTACATTTGAAGGAAAGAAAAGATTATCACAAGCAGATCGTGGAATTGAAAGTTTGAAAGGAAAAGTAGATACTTTAGTTGTTATTCCAAACGACAAATTATTACAAATAATTGATCGTAAAACTTCAATTGTAGAAGCGTTTAAAATGGCAGATGATGTATTAAGACAAGGTGTACAAGGTATTTCAGATTTAATTGCTGTTCCAGGACTTGTAAACTTAGACTTTGCAGATGTTAAAACAATTATGTTAAATACAGGAATGGCACATATGGGTATAGGAAGAGCATCTGGAGAAAATAGAGCAGAAGATGCAGCAAAACAAGCAACAGAAAGTCCATTATTAGAAACTTCAATTGAAGGAGCAAGAGGGGTTATTATTAATATAACAGGTGGTCCAGATTTAGGATTACATGAAGTAAATACAGCAGCAGAATTAGTACAAAGAAGTGTAGACCCAGAAGCAAATATTATTTTTGGTGCTGTAATTGATCCAGATATGACAGATGAAATTGTAATTACTGTTATCGCAACAGAATTTGAAAAGGAACCTTCTATTTCAAGTATAGGAGTAGACAATATTGTGTCAAAAGCATGGGATAAAAAGATTAGTTCTATTCCAACAAGTACAGAAAGTACAACAAATTCAAATGACTTAGATATTCCATCTTTTTTAAGAAAAAATAAAAACAAATAAAAATAAGAAGCGCAGCAAATAGAAGCTGTGCTTTTGTATTTGATAGAAAATGTTGTGAAAGGAAAAAAGATTTAAACGTTAGTAAAGGATATTTTCGGAAGAGAAAATATTCGTTTCTAAAAAAGAAAATAAATGTATGAATTTGAAAAATAAAAACAAATCAAAAAAATAAAAAAAAGAAATAATCTAAAAAAGTAGATTATTTCTTTTTTTCTACCCTAAGAAATGACAGATTTTGAATCGAAATGTAGTTACAATAAAGGAAAGCAAAAGAAGGTGATGCCAAATTCGATGACAGTATATTTAGATATTGTATTTTTAGAAAATATTATCATGAATTATATTATTTTAATGGCTACAGGAAAAATTACGAAAAATACAATTAAATATGGAAGAATATTCTTTTCGAGTTGTATTGGTGGAGTTTATGCAGTACTAAGTTTTTTACCCAATATGACGATATATGGAAATATGCTTTTTAAAATTATCTTATCAATTGTAATGGTACAGATTGCATTTGAACCAAAGAAGACGAAAGAACTATTAAAAAGAATATTAGTGTTTTATTTAACATCATTTGCTCTTGGAGGATGTGCATTTGCTTTATTATATTTTTTAAAGCCTCAAAATATTATGATGAAAAATGGAATTCTTATAGGGAGTTATCCTTTGAAAGTTGCATTTTTGGGAGGAATTTTCGGCTTTCTTTTGATTGTAACAACATTCAAAATTGTAAAAAGTAAAATGAGAAAAAAGGATATGTTTTGCAATATTGAAGTTCACTTAAACGGGAAAGAAGAACAGGCAATCGCTATGATAGATACTGGGAATATGTTGAAAGATCCAATTTCTAAAATGCCAGTTGTTGTTGTACAGAAAGATAATTTAAAAAAAATATTACCGGAAGAAATTTTAGAAAATCTAGAAAAGATTATAAGAGGAGATGTTTCAAAAACGATTGCTTCTTGGGAAGAGGAGTATATTTCTAAATTTCGAGTAATACCATTTTCATCTATTGGAAAGGAGCATGGACTATTATTAGGATTTAAAGCTGATTTTATCAATATAGAATATGATGGAAATGAGCAAAGAAAGGAAAATGTTATTATTGGAATTTATGAGAACAGTTTAAGTAAGACAAATCACTATACAGCTTTAATAGGGCTTGATTTATTAGGAGAGGAGGAAATAAAAAATGAATCTTTTAGAGATGTTAAAATCTAGTATAAATACGATATATGCAAAATATATGAATCATAATCAAGAAATTGAAACAATGCCTATTTTTTATATAGGAGGAAGTCAAACTTTGCCAGCTCCTCTATCACCAGAGGAAGAAAATGAATTATTGAAAGAATTACCGAATGATGATGGTAAAGTAAGGCAAATTTTAGTAGAAAGAAATTTAAGATTGGTTGTATATATTGCAAAAAAGTTTGAAAATACAGGTGTAGGATTAGAAGATTTAATTTCAATAGGAACCATTGGATTAATGAAAGGAGTAAACACATTTAAAATTGATAAAAATATTAAGCTCGCTACGTATGCTTCTAGATGCATTGAAAATGAAATCTTGATGTTTTTAAGACGAAGCAGCAGAATCAAAGGAGAAATATCAATTGATGAACCATTAAATCAAGATGGTGATGGAAATGAATTACTACTGTCTGATATATTAGGTACAGATCCAGATGTTACATCAAGAGGAATTGAAGATGAGGTGGATAAGAAACTTCTTAGAGCTTCTATAAAAAAGTTAAGTAATCGAGAAAGAAATATTATGGAATTACGATTTGGATTTACAACAGGAAACGAAAAAACGCAAAAGGAAGTAGCAGATATGCTTCGGAATTTCACAAAGTTACATATCTAGATTGGAAAAGAAAATTATACATAAAATGAAAAAGGATATTATGAGTAAGACGGGAAGCTAGTGGATAGAATATGAAGTGTTGAAATAAAACCGAGGGATGATATAGATAAAGAAAATAATCAATCGGTAAGACAATTAATAGGATATATAGGAGATAGAAAAATAAAAGGATAAAAAGTTATAAGATAGATTATAACTTTTTTTGATTTGAAAAAAGTAGAAAGAATATATTAGAAAAAATGGAATATTTATCTTCTTCTTTGGAAATACTGTATTTGCAAGTATTTTACAAAGGAGGTTTTTGTTTGATTAATAAGGTAGAAATATGTGGTGTTAATACTGCGAAATTACCTGTGCTATCAAATGAAGAAAAAAACGAACTTTTTATAAAAATAAAAAATGGAGATGAGGAGGCAAGGAATAAATTTATTAATGGAAATTTAAGACTTGTATTAAGCGTAATAAAGAGATTTAAAGGAAGAGGAGAAAATGTAGATGATTTATTTCAAGTAGGATGCATAGGGCTTATTAAAGCAATTGATAATTTTGATTTAAATCAAAATGTACAGTTTTCAACTTATGCAGTACCAATGATTATAGGAGAAATTAGAAGATATTTAAGAGATAATAATTCAATTCGTGTTAGTAGATCAGTAAGGGATTTAGCATATAAGGCAATCGCATATAAAGAAAAATTTACAAAAGAAAATAATAGAGAACCTACCATAGAAGAAATTGCAAAAGAATTAGAAGTAGAAAAGGAAGAGATAGCTTTTAGTTTTGATGCAATTCAGGATCCAGTTTCTTTGCAAGAACCCGTTTTTAACGATGGATCGGATAGTATATATATTATGGATCAAGTACATGATACCAAAAATACAGATGAAAAATGGGCAGAAAATATTACAATAGCAGAGGCTATGAAAAGATTAAATGATAAAGAAAAATTAATTATTGATAAAAGATTTTTTGAAGGAAGAACTCAAATGGAGGTAGCAGAAGAAATTGGAATTTCTCAAGCACAAGTATCAAGACTAGAGAAAAGTGCAATTAATCATATTAAGAGATTATATAAATAAGAATAAAAAGTATATCTTTTTTGTAAGGATATACTTTTTATTAATAGAAAGATTTATTTCAATATGGATTCAGTAAAACGATGTGTGTGAATCAATGATATATAAGAGGTTGTATATGTATATTTATTTTTATTTTGTTTTAAGCAAGTTTTTTTATTAAGTTTCATATATATAATAGAGGTATATAATAAAGGTAGAGAGTGGTGGAGAATTGATGAATAAAAAAGGATTAGACTTTAAACATAAAGAGGTAATAAATATTACAGATGGAAAAAAGCTTCGGTTTTGTTCAAGATGTTTGTGCGGATTTAGAAACAGGAAAGATTACTTCTATTATAGTACCAGGTAATAGTAAACTATTAAATGTTTTTACAAGTAATAATGATATTACGATTCCTTGGCAACAAATTAAGTGTATTGGAGATGAGATTATATTAGTAGAAATTTAAAAAAGGAAAAATAGAAAAGATCATAAAAACTCTAAAAAGCACTGAATGAGTAAAAGAAGAAAGAAAACAAAAAATAAGATAGAATAAAAACTAAAAAAAAATAAAAAAATAATGAAAAAAGGTATTGACTTAAAATAGAGTTTATGGTAATATAAAAAAGTACCAAGTAACCAACGAAAAACATATAAAAAAGTATGTGAAATTAGTAATAAAAAATAGCAAAAGAAAAATGAAAAACAGTACATTACTAATTTTTATTTTGTCTTAAAAAACTTTTAAAAAAAATTAAAAAAAGAGTTGACAAACAAGGCGAAAGGTTATATAATACAACACGTTACTAACAAGCAAGAAAAGTACATTGAAAAGTAAATAATAAATTCTAAAGAGCAAAACCAAGCGGTAGAATCTTAACTACCGAAAAATAAAAAAGAAGCTAGAAAAAACGAAATTGTAAAAAAGATTTATAATGTAGTTCGAAAG
>DVNH01000021.1 GCA_018714565.1 Candidatus Merdicola faecigallinarum
ACATCATCTTTTAATATTTCAAAATGTAAATGACTTTCATCTGCGATTTCAAATGTTGCTGTATTTCCTACTGTTCCTATTGTTTGTCCTTTACTTACCTTTTCTCCTACCACAACAAACTCAGCAGTTAATAAATTAGAATATACCGATTTATATCCATTTGTGTGTTCAATAATAACTGTTAAACCATATCTCGGATCATTTTTGATTGCTTTTACCGTTCCTTCTTCTGCTGCTTTTACAACAGTGGTCTTTTCTGCTTTTATATCGATTCCTAAATGGGTAGTCCATTCATTTAATGTTTCTGAAAAAATCAAATTTTCTTTTCCATATGCTTTTATAATTTCTCCTTCGACTGGCTTCGCAAATTCAGGATCTTTTACCTCTTGTTTCTTCGTCTCTTCTTTCTTTGTTTCCTCTTTTGATGTTTTTTCTTCCTTTTCAGATGTTTTTTGCTCCTTTACCGTATTTTCTAAAACTTTATTTTCCACTTCCATATTGCTTGTATTAATTGCAATCTTTTCTGTTACTTCATTTGTTTGGTTTGAAATTTCATTTACATTCTTTCCTATTTGGCTACTTGCTTGCTTTAATGCATTGGAATCTGTCTGATTCTCACTTTCTGCAATAGATTCAATATCTGTTTTTGCTGTCTGCGAATTTTCCTTAGCATGGTTTCCATAAATAATAATAGCTACAATCAGTGCAATAATGACAAGTCCTATTATTGCTCCTGATACATACATTGTATTTTTCGAAAATCTTTTACCTTGTAGTTTTTCTCTTCTCATAATCTTTCCTCCTATTTTTCTTTAGTAAAAGTATTTCCTTATTTGAGAAATTTATACAATTGGTTTTTATAAATCTTTAATTTCAATTCCTTGATAAAAATGTTTTATAATTTCTTCATAATTGCTTCCTGATTTTGCCATACTATCCGCTCCTGTTTGGCTCATTCCAATTCCATGCCCATAACCTTTTACTTTAAATTTAATATTATTACCACTCATTTCTATCTCAAAATTCGCTGATTTTAATCCTATAAGTGTTCTTATCTCTACTCCAGATAAGTTTAAATTTCCTACTTTCAGTGTTTTTACTCGATTACTTTGTGTATACTCCAAAACTTTTATACAGTCACTTGCATTCCAATCAATTTGAAAATCCGAATGTTTTTCTCTTATCTTATTTTCCAACTCACTTCTGGTTACTGTTACTTCTGAATAATATTGTTCATATCCCTCTTCTCCTGCAGTTTGTACTGCTTGTAAATAAGGATATCCGCTTCCTCCCCATACATTAATTGGGATTTCTGTCATTCCTCCACTATTTGAATGAAAAAAGGCATTAATTGGTTCATTCTCATATGTAATGATCTTTCCATGTGTGCTATCCACAGCTTCTACAATTTTATTCCAATTCTGTTCTCTTACCTCTTCTTCCCATCTTGCCATTCGATCTTCCTTTGTAATCCAAGCTTGGCAACAAGCTGAATTATCGCAAATATCAGCATTATCATGTTTTCTATGATTTACTTTATACATTGTATATGTTCTTGCAACTACTGCTTGCGCTTTTAGTGCTTCTAATTCAAAAGTTGCTGGCATTTCACTAGAAACAACTCCATATAAATAAGTATCTAAAGAAATCTCTTCTACTTGATTTGTTTTATAGTGTAATAGAGTTATTTTTCTATCTTGCTTTTCACTTTTTTCTTGTTTCTCCTCTAATTCTCCCTTCTGCTGTGTAGATTTTTCTATGATTTGATTTTCTACTAAAGTGTTCGAAGCTACTGCCAAATTTTCAAATCGTTTTACTCCTAATATTGGAATTAAAAAACACACTAATACAAGTAAAATAATATACCCAATAATCTTTTTCAATCTTTCCTCCTATAAATGTATTTATATGTATTTTATGAAATCAATTTATTTCTCATACTATTTAATACTCTTTTTTCGATTCTAGATACCTGTACTTGAGATATTCCTAAGATGTTTGCTACTTGCATCTGGGTTTTTTGCTTATAATATCTTAAAAGAATTATTTCTTTTTCTTTCTCGTCTAAACTTTGAATTAGTTCTTTTATTGAAATTTTATTAACAATTTTCTCTGCTTCATCTTCTTGATCTGAAAGTTTGTCCAATAAACATGCTTTTCCATCTTTACTTTGATTCTCTGCATAGATAGATTCAATTGGATTCATGGAATCTAGAACTGTTGCTACTTCTTCTTTTGTGATCTTTAATGTTTCAGCAATTTGATTGACTGTGATATCTTCTCCATATTGATTAAAATACGCCTTTTGTATTTCTTTAATTTTGATTCCTAATTCTTTCATACTTCTACTTACTTTTATCATTCCATCATCTCGAATAAACCTTTTTATTTCTCCTAATATATAAGGAACAGCATATGTGGATAACTGCACCTCGTATTCTGCATTAAAACGTTTAATTGCTTTAATAAATCCCATTGTTCCTATTTGGTATAAATCTTCTAATTCGTGTCCTCTTCCGATAAATCTTTTTACAATACTCCAAATTAATCCAGAATTCTTCTCAATTAACTCTGTCATTTTTTCTTGATCATCCTGCTGTGCCTTAATAATATCTTCTGTTCTATTCTCATACATGTGTATTCTCCTTTTAGCTTTCTTGATTTTCAAAAGGACGATTTGTTTCTTCTTGTTTTTCTTCTTTTTTTAGCATCTTTTTCATTGTTACTTTTGTTCCTAGCCCCACAACAGATTCTACTTTTACTTCATCCATAAAGCTTTCCATAATTGTAAATCCCATTCCAGATCTTTCTAGGTCTGGCTTTGTTGTGTATAATGGTTGCTTTGCAAGTTTAATATCTTCAATCCCTTTTCCCGTATCTGCTACTTCTATCTGAATCATTCCAGCAAATATTTTGGCAGTTATCTTCACGATCCCTTCTGTATTTTCATATCCATGAATAATACTATTTGTTACTGCCTCAGATACTGCTGTTTTTATATCTGCTAATTCTTCAATTGTTGGATCTAATTGAGCTGCAAAAGCTGCAACTGTAATTCTTGCAAAAGATTCATTATTGGATTTACTTAAAAATTCTACTTTCATCTCATTGTCATATAAACTTTTCATTTTTCCCTTCCTTTCTATCCTTCTTTTGTTTTCATCTCGAATGTTTCATAAATTGGTATTAATTTCGATATTCCGCACATTTCTAATACTTTTTTTATATTTTTCTTTACATTAATTAATCCCATCTCTCCTCCTATCATTTTTATAATTTTATATCTTCCGAAGTAGTAATCCTATTCCAGCACTATCCATGAAGCCAACACAATCAAAATTAAATATAACTCTTTTAGGCAAATATCTTTCAATTTCATAATCCGCTTTCCTCCTTATTTCTTCTGCTTTATGATGATCAATTTCTTCTGCAAGATCAAATAATAACAGCTTGTCCTTTTCAAAATATTTACTTGTCACTTAAAAGTCCCTCCTTTTTTCTTGTGTTATTATAATTCATTTGGTATTTTTTTCCAATAGCGAATTTTAGGAAGTTTTGCCGTTTTTTTGGAACTTTTTTTCATTTTTCGACATGTATTTTTTTGTCGTTTTTTGTCTTACGATTTTTCTATTTTTTTCCATTTATTTCTTTACTTTCTCTTTTTCTTCTTCTATAATAGATCTACTATTAACAATCAATAAAAAAGGAGATTCTCATGAAAGAAAAAACAAACGAAGTAAAAAACGTACCTCAAATTCAGAAAAAAACTCAGAATGAAATCCAGCAAATACGGGATGTGGAAAGTTGGAATCGGTTCCTTGCCAAAAAAGGAATTGGCTATTTGAGAAACCCAACCCCCGACTGCCATTTTAATTTCGATTCAATTTTGCTCTAAGATTTCGAAACTCAAAAACCCCCGATATGAATAATTTCATATCGAGGGTTTTCCTCTTCTATTACGTAGAAAATTTCTAACAAAATTTCTGAAGTAACAAAGTTAAATTTCCTTAAGTGTGCGATTGCAAAGCAATCTGTATATATGGCGAAGTCACTTTTCTTATCTTTTTAAACTTTCTAATCTTGCTTTTGTTTGTTCTAATAGTTGTTCATATTTCTGTAACTTTTCTTTTTCTTCTTGCACTTTTGCCTGTGGTGCTTTTTCTACAAATCCCGGATTGCTTAGCATTTTCCTTGCTCTTTGCACTTCTGCTTCTAGATTTATCATTTCCTTTTCCATTCTTTGTATTTCTTCTTGCAAATCTACTAACTCTTCAAATGGAATATATACTTCAATTGTTTCCGTCAAAATGGAAATCGCATTTTCTGGTATTGTATCTTTTTCTTTTTGAATTATAATTTCATTTGCAAAACCTAACTTCTTCAATATTTCTTTTGACTCTAATATCCAATTGGAATCTTCTTTTGTTACAAAAATCAACTTTGATTTTTTACTTGGATGAACATTCATATTTGCTCTTATATTTCGAATTCCAATAATAATTTCTTTTAATTTTTCTACTAGTTGTTCTTCTTCATCAAAATCAAAAGTTTCTTTTGCTGTTGGCCATTTTGAAACCATTAATTCTTTCTCGTTATACTTAACTAATTTTTCATATAATTCTGACGTAACAAAAGGCATAAAAGGATGTAATAATTTTAAAGAAATTCCAAATACATAATCTAATACAAAACATACTTGTACCTTTTCTTTTCTATCCTCACTATATAACCTTGTTTTTACCATTTCAATATACCAATCACAGAACTCATTCCAAATAAAGTTATATATTTTGTCTAGTGCAATTCCCAAATCATAACTCTCAATATTTCTTGTAACTTCTGCAATTAATTTTTCTAATCGATTGATAATCCATTTATCCTCTAATCGAATAGAGTCTTTTTTCATTTGATGTGATTCTTTATCATAATTTTCTTCCTTAAAGCGAATAATTTCTTCATCTTCTACCATATTCATCGTAATAAATTTAGCTGCATTCCATATTTTATTTGCAAAATTAGAAGCTTGTTCTAATTTTTCTGGCATATAGCGAATATCATTTCCCATCGTGGTACCAGATAAAACAGAAAATCTAAGACTATCCGCTCCATATTGGTCAATTACCTCTATTGGATCAATTCCATTTCCAAGGCTCTTTGACATTTTTCTTCCCTGGCTATCCCTTACAATACCATGTATTAATACATCTTTAAATGGTTTTTGCTTTGTTAATTCTAAGCTTGATACAATCATTCTAGAAACCCAAAATGTAATAATATCATATGCAGTTACTAATACATTTGTTGGGAAAAAAGTATTTAAATCTTCTGTATTATTTGGCCAGCCTAAAGTCGAAAATGGCCAAAGTGCAGAACTAAACCAAGTATCTAACGTATCTTCATCTTGTCTTAATTGTTTGCATCCACATTTTTCACACTTTTCTGGCATCGTCTTTGCTACATGAATATGTCCACATTCTTCACAATAATATGCTGGAATTCTATGCCCCCACCATAATTGTCTTGAAATACACCAATCTTGAATATGTTCCATCCAATTAAAATACATTTTTTCATATTTCTTTGGAATGAATTTAATTTCTTCGTTTCTAACCGCTTCTAATGCTGGTTTTACAAGCTCTTCCATTTTTACAAACCACTGATCTGATATCTTAGGTTCGATTGTATTTTTGCATCTCTCACATTTTCCTACATTATGCGTATATTCTTCTTCTTTTACTAATACCCCTAGTTCTTTTAGTTTTTCTACTATTTTTTCTCTCGCTTCTAATAAATCCATTCCACTATATTCTGGTACTAGATTTCCCATTTTAAAGTTTTCATCAAACACTTCAATAATCTCTAGATTATGTCTTAAGCCTGCTTGATAGTCATTCATATCGTGAGCTGGTGTAATTTTTACTGCCCCTGTTCCAAATTCTTTTTCAACAAATGGATCTGCTATAATCGGAATTTCTTTATTCATAATAGGAAGAATACATTTCTTACCCACCAATTTTTTATATCTCTCATCGTCTGGATGGACTGCAACAGCAGTATCTCCTAGCATTGTTTCTGGTCTTGTTGTTGCAACAATAATACTTTCATCTTCTCCTGCCACTGGATAACGAATATGCCATAAATGTGTTTTTTCTTCTTTATATTCTACTTCAATATCGGAAACAGATGTATTGCAATTTGTACACCAGTTTACCATTCTTTTCCCTTTATATATATAGCCTTTATTATACAAATCAATAAATTGTTCTAAAACAGCTTCTGAAAGACCTTCGTCTAAGGTAAATCTTCTTCTGTCCCAATCACAAGAACATCCTAATTTTCTTTGTTGTTCTTGAATCGTTCCTCCATAATGTTTCGTCCAATCCCATGCTTCTTCTAGGAATTTTTCTCTTCCTAATTCATATTTATTCTTTCCTTCACTCTTAATCTTTTGAACTACTTTCATTTCTGTAGAAATAGAAGCATGATCTGAACCCGGAAGCCACAAGGTATTATATCCTTGCATTCTTTTAAAACGAATCAATATATCCTGTATTGTTCCATCTAATGCATGCCCCATATGTAATTTTCCTGTTACATTTGGTGGTGGCATCATAATACAATAACTCTCTTTTGTTTTATCCATACTAGGTTTAAAATAACCATTTTCTTCCCACATTTTATAACGTTTTTCCTCAAATTCTTTTGGATTATATGTTCCTTTTATTTCGTGATCTCCCATTTTTCCTCCTTATCGTTTAAATATTTTATTTAAAATAACGCTGAATTGTCTTCTAATTTCTAGATAAACAAAAATAACCTTACCCCATCTTAAGGGCAAAGTTATTCTTTGCGGTACCACCTTAAATTTACTATTTTATACTAAATAGCATCTTGGCTAACTTTAACGCAGTTTATACGGATATATTTATTTTTAATTCATATATCAACTCTAAAGCTACCTTCTATATAGAAATTTCTTAAGAAGCTTCCAGCCTATGGCTTCTATTCTCTATCAGTTTTCTATATATACTCCTCTTTTTCTTCGTTTTTACTTATTTCTATTTTCATTATCTTCATTTCAATCTATGATACTTTTTTAATCTTCATCAACAAAATTAAATTCATCTTTAAATTTTTCTTTAAACATTTCAAATACTTTGTTAAGTGTTTCTTCATCATCCACACTTACATAGCTTTCCATGTCTTCTTCTCCCTCTGTATCTTCTACTTTTAAAATAACTACTTCGTCATTTTCTTCTTCATCTTCTGTTGGTAATAATACTACATATTCTTCCCCATCTAATTCTACTAGGTCTAGGAATTCAAATTTTACCTCATTTCCTTCTTCATCTGTTAAAGCAATAATATTATCTAATTCCTCTCCCATATCTGGTGTATTTAAATCTTCACTCATAATTTTCTCCTTTCTATTTTTACTTTATATATTAACTATTTTCAATATTAATAACATTTATTACTGTACTATTTCAATACCTTATTATTTTCAAATTTAATTTTCATATACCATTTTTTAGCCATTTTTTTGATTCATATAACTTTCTAAAATGTATACAGCGGCTAAAGTATCAACAATTCCTCTTTTCTTATGCTTATTAATATTTAAATCATTCATTGTTTTATGTGCTTGTACTGTCGTTAATCTTTCATCCATGGTATCTATTTTTAAAAAATTAAATTTGCATTTTAATTTATGAATAAATTCCTCTGTTTTTTGTGCTCTTACTGTTTTTTCCCCTTTTAAATTAAGAGGCATCCCAACAACTAAGGTGTCAATTTCATAAACTTTCAACAATTCCTCTAAACGTTTTAAGATTAATTTATCATTATTCTTATGATAGATTGTTTCTAAGCCTTGAGCTGTTATTCCAAGTGGATCTGTAATTGCAATTCCTACTCTCGCCTCTCCATAATCAATTGCTAGTATCCTCATTAATCATCCAACCCTATATAATTTTTTACCATTTTTTCTAATAGTTCGTCACGTTCAATTAATCGAATTTTATTTCTAGCATCTTTATGGCTTGTAATATATGTTGGATCTCCAGATAGGATATAGCCTACAATTTGGTTAATTGGATTATATCCTTTTTCATCTAAAGCTTGATATACATCTTTTAGAATCTCTCTTACTTTTACATTTTTGTCCCTCTCTACTTTGAAGCTCATTGTTTCATCCATATTCATACCCATTCCTCCTTTAATCTTTTAAATATAGTTTATGTCATTTTCTTTTTTGTCTGCTTGATCAATATATTCCTCTAACTTTTTGGTTACTCCATCCATAGAAGTTCCTTTGTAATAAGAGGTAAGAACAAAATTTAATCTTGGTGTTACGGAAATATCTTTCTTTAATTTCATTCTCTTTTTATCTTCTTCCTCTAAAAATATCTCTGTTTCTTCTATTTGAGATTTTATATCTTCTAAGAAATTTGCTACATCTTCTGGTTGTACTCCAGAAAATACAATAACAAATTTTGGTCCCATGTATCTTACAAATAAATATTCTTTTGATATATTATTTGCAATAATATTACTAACTACATTAATTACCTTATTTCCTAAGTGTCTATTAATTTTTTCATTAATATCCTCAAGATTAGTAATTCGAAGCATACATACCGTAGAAACTGTATATCGATCTACTAGTTGTTTTCCTTCTCCATACAAATATTCTGCTGATTTTAAACTTGAATATAAATCTGTTCTTACAATATTCTCTACTGTTTTTTGATATTCTACTGTTTTTAATATAGTAACAATATTTTCTTTAATTACTTCAATAATAGCGGTATCCATTCCATCAAATGCATGAATTTGTCCACTCTCTATTAGCCAATATCCAATGTAAACATTATCAATATAAAGAGGAAAAAACATTGCAGATTTTGCTCTTCCTAGTTCCATTTTTTGATATGGTAATTTTTCTGTTTCTTTATCTACTGTTATATACTTTGGAGTCGCAGTTGAAATACTATCTTTAAAAATCTCTTCTGTATATAAATTTCTTAATGTATTCCAATGTTTTTCATCTACGTTGGATGCCTTGATTACATATTCAGCTCCATCAAACACTACAATAGTAGAATATTTTATATCACTATATCTTTCTAGTATAATTTCATTAATTTTGTTTATCTTTTTTTCTACGGATGAATATTCTCCAACTGTATTCATAAAACTTTGAAGTATATTTAGTCCAGTTATTTTTTCATTTATATTACTGAATTTTGCTATTTTTTTATGTATATTAATATTATACATCATCAAGGCAATTATAATAAACACTAATATTACAATTGTTACTATTATAACAGCTGTCAAAAATCTCACCTCTATATTTTCTTTTTTCTTCTATCTTTTAGTATCTTTTTTTCATTTGATCTAATGCATTATTCATATCTGCTGAAAAACGATTATTATTACTATTGTTATTATAATTATTATTCACTGGTTTATATTCTGGCTTTGGCTCTTGTTTTCCCCCAATTAACGGATAAACCATATTTCCTAATGTTTTTAATGCTTGTAATAATTCTTTTGAATAACCATTTAATGATATTTTACAATTTACTAGACCTTCCAAATATTTTGCATATGTTTGCTCTTCAAAAGGTATTACACAATATTTTGCAACCTCTCTATCAAATAACTCTGTCATAAAAGACATTGCTGGATCATTATAAAAAGACATTCCACCAATAATTGTTTTTACACTTAAACTTCTAACCTTCGTTTCCTTATTTATAACAATTCTTATCTTTTCAGGTTTTAATATATTTTTTGCCTTTAGTTCTCTTAAAAATGCTGTTAATGGTTGAATTGTTAATACATCCATACTTTGCACTAAATATAATTCTTGTGCCCTTGCAAAATATCCTAAGTTAGTTTGGAAATCACAGTCAATTAATACTAAAGAATAATTTTGAATTAATGTTGATAGTATTTCTTCATAAGAATCTAAATCATTTTCTTCATTTGGAATTGTTGTATATACAGTTAGGTTCTTATTTACTTGAATTCCCGCTGCTACTCCATTTTTTAATTTTGTAATACAATCTGCAGCTACTTGTCTTAAGTCTTCTTCATTTTTTGTATATATATAATAAGCATTCTTATTTTGTGTGGTATCTAATATTGCAGTTTTTATTCCTTGTGCAGATAAAACTTCTGCCACGTTGTTTACCAAAAAGGATGTTCCATTTTTACTTGTTCCTACAAATGCTACTAATTTTTTATCTTGTGTTAATAGATGCTCTATATTACTTACTGTATAGTCGATATTAGCAAGTTCTCTTGAATTGTTTTCGAAATGATTACTTGATCTTATTTGACTTTGATATGGATTTGATTGCATTTGAGAAATTGGATTTGAGTTAAAATTGTTTCTTGGTCTAAAATTTTCTTGAGGTTTTATCATTTCTTCTTCATCATCGTCAAATCCTGGTAATGTTGCTGCTCTTGTTTCTACCTCTTCTTCGTCATCATCAACCCCTGGTAATGTAGGTGATCCTGAAGAAATCATTTCTTCTTCATCATCGTCATCATCAAATCCTGGTAACGTTACTGCTTCTACTTTCTCTTCTACTGGTTTGGGTTCTGGTAAAGGATTTTTTCTAGGTCTTCCTCTTCTTTTTGGTTGTACTTGTTCTACTGTTTCTTCTACTATAGGTTCTTCTTGAATAGGCTCTTCTAAATTAATTCCATTATCTTGTTCTTCTAGGTCCTGCACTTTTTTATTTAGTTTCTTTACTTTGCTTGTATTTACAGCAGATGGAATTACAACAGGTTTTCCTAAATTTTGTGTTGCTCTTTTGGTCTCTAATAAATTTACTTTTATTCCACTATCTTCTTCATTTTCTTGTGCAATATTTCCTTTTCCTGTTCTTGTGACCTTTCCTACTCCACCTGGCATAGCGGTTACAATTTGTTGATATTTAGGCGAATTTGCTTCTAACACAGCCTTTACATTGATTGGTAGGAAACTAATGATGATTTTTAATTGCTCATCTGTATACTGTGCTGCTATTGTATTAAAACTTTCTACATATTTTTCTTCATTTTTTCCGATTCTTTTATAGTGAGCTAGTATATTTTGTATTTCCGCTTCGCTTACATCATTTTCATTTTCTGATTGATATGTTGCATCTTCCGAATCAATTCTATAATAAACTTTTGCTTCTTTTTTCGTTCTAGGAACTTTGATTAAACGGCATATTTCATCAATGCTTCTATCAGTTCCTATTAAAGCATTATAAATTCCAATACTAAATAATTTTACTAAAATTTCTTCTGATTTATTTCTTCTATCTGTACAAATTAAAATAATTGGTGTATCTGCTCTATTACTACTTGTTGCTTCATCACTAATACTATCTAATTTGTCAAATAAAAATTTATCGATTTGATCATAATTATTATTTGAAAATGGCTCTAAATCTTCACTTATGACAATACGATCATAAGTTTTATCTTTTTGTATCTCTTTTAATATCGCATTAAAGTAATAAACATTTTTATAAGAAATAATTTCTTTATAATCTTTTTGATATTTCTTTACGATAGATTCCGAAATATTTTCATTACTTACTGCAAATAAAACTTTCATTTGTTTAACCCCTCCAACCTTTTACTACAATTGCAAATATAAGTGGTAATACTTGTGCAATTACAAGAATTGTGACAAATCCTATTATCATTGTAAAACCTTTATCTCTTTCATCTAATTTACGAATACCTATTACATATTGATATATTGCACCAACTGCAATTCCAATAAAGCAAAATGGTATGCTGTAAACTCTTATAAGATTTAATACATAAGCTGCCATTCCGTAAGCATCTGATCCATATTCTTCTTTATAATCTTCTAATTTTTTTTCCGCATTTTCTTTTATTTCAACTAATTGCTGTGTCCCTTGTTTTTTTACCTCATTTGCTGAAGTTGCATATACCGCTTGTGTACCTAGTCCTATTATAACAAACAAAGTAAATACGCAAAGCATTCTCACGAATATTTTTTTCATAAGGTTTTGTTCCCCTTTCTCTTAGATATTTACTCTACTATCATACAATACTCTCTACAAAATAGCAAGAATTTATAGTTAATTTTTCTTTTTTTTATTCATTTCTTATCAATATTCTATATTTTCTTTCTCCCTCTTTCTCTCAGGAAAAAATCTATATTTTTTAATTTTAATTTTAAAATCTATCCTTTCTAAAAAAGCTGTCTGATTTTTCGTATTTTCAGACAGCTTTCTATATTTCCTATTTAACAAAACATAAAACAAGAACAAGTATTCCTATAATTACTCTGTAAATTGCAAATCCTTTAAAACTCCCTTTTCTCAAATACTCTAATAAGAATTTAATAACAAGTACTCCTACTAAAAAACTTGCTAAAATACCAATAAAAAATGGTAAATCAAAAACAAATTCTCCTTCTAATAGTTTATATAATGTTGCTCCTAATACGATTGGAGTCGATAGCAAAAAGGAATATTTTGCAGTAGATTCTCTATCTACTCCCATTAATCTACCAGTTGTCATTGTTACTCCTGATCTTGAAACACCAGGTATAAAGGCTAAAGCCTGTGATAAACCAATTAAAAAAGTTTGTTTCAATGTCATATCCTCATATTTTGTATTAGCCTTTGCATTTTTATCCACTATGTATAAAATAATTCCCATTACGATTAAAGCAATTCCAATAATTGCTGGTTTATTTAAAATATCTGATGCAAATTTATCTAATAAAAATCCAATGATTCCTCCTGGTATTGTTGCTAAGACTAAATACCAAAACATTTTTCCTTCTGTTGTTTTTTCTTTTTTTATAACTTGACGATATCCACCTTTGATTAATTCAATCCAATCTTTAAAGAAAAATAATACAATTGCAAGTAATGTTCCAAAATGAAGGGCAATATCAAAAGATTCTGGTATATTCCAATTACATATCCATGGTATTATTGTTAAATGTGCAGAACTAGATATTGGAAGTAATTCTGTAAGTCCTTGTACAATTCCTAATATAAGTGCTTGTAATATTGTCATCTTTTTTCTCCTTTGTCTTTATTATTTTATTTCTTTTAAAACGTTGTAAATTGTTTCTTTTATAAATTCAGCTGATGTAATTGGTGCCACCTTCCCAGGTAAAGAAAGCGCCCAAATAAATTTTAAGTTTCTTTCTTTTGCTGCATGTTTATCTACCCCACCTGGTGCAGAAGCAATATCAATAATTACACAATCTTTTTTTACTAAGTCTAAATTTGTATCATCCAAAATAATGTGTGGTACTGTATTTATAATTACATCAAATTTTCCTAAACAATCTTTCAATTCTGAAAGTAAAACAGGTTTATAACCATAAGCTTTAATCCATGAACAATTTACTACTTTTGTTGTCTCGCAATATACATTTGCTCCAATTCCTTTTAACATATTCGATAATATTTTACTAACTCTTCCAAATCCCATTATCAAAATATTACTACCATGTAATGTTTTGGTTGTTTCTTCCATCGCTATTTGAATTGCACCCTCCGCAGTAGAAATTGTATTTAAAACCGTTAATTCTTCTCTTTTTAACACATCAATTATCTTTGCATTAGTAACTTTGTTGTATATTTCTTCCTTAATTCTACCAGCAATAAAGATTTTTCCTTCAATATGCTTTATTAATTCCTCTACTGTCAATTCCTGTTCACTAAATGGCATATTTACCTTTTCTTCATTACTTGATAATGGAATAGAGCTTATAATAATACTCGATTTTTCTACTACTTCTTCTATTGTTTGACATTTTATAATTGCTTCATTTTTCTCAATGCTATCTGCTAATTCCAATCCATAAGTATAAAGTTCAAACCCATCACTTAACAGCATTTCTGCTAACTTTACAATTCTTAAATCTCCACCTATTATAGAAATCTTTGTCATATTTTTTCTCTCCTTTGAAATTGAAAAGAATTTTTAATTTTCTAATTCTTTTCCTTTTTCTTCTATTCTTATGTCTTTCTCTTGATAAGTATGCATCTTTTTCAAGTCATTTTTACTAATTTTTCCAACTATATAAAATGTATTTTCTAGATGCTCCTTTGCTTTTTTTTCTTTTAGTTTCATTTTGATTGTTCTATCATAATTTTGCATATTAACATTTTGTGGAATAAATCTTTGAATTGGAATAAATACTGGATCTGCAATCGCTTTTTTGGATAAAGTAGGATCTAATTGTACTGCTAAGTTTAAATAATTGATCGCCTTTTCTTTATCTCCTTTTATTGCATATATTCTAGATAAATGGTAATAACTCTCTGGTTCCACATCTTCTCCCTTTAGTGCTTCCATAAAATATTTTTCCGCCTCATCTAAATCATCATATAATAAAGAGATGATTCCTAAATTGTAATATCCGTTGTAAAGCATCGAATTAATTTCCGCAGCTTTTTCGTAACAAATTTTAGCATTTTGAAAATCGTTTAGTCTTGTATAAGCAATTCCCATATTATAATAAATATCATAATTATTAGGATTATATTTTAATGCATTCATATACACATTAATTGCTTCTTTAAAATTTTCTTGTTCACACAATAATTTTCCAAGAAATTCAGAAGCTTCATAATAGTCTGGCTTTTTATCAATTAAATGACCAAGCATCTCTATGGATTCATCTCTTTTTCCTAATTTATCTAATAAAAAAGCAATATTATAATAAGTTTCATAATCTTTTTTATTCATATCAATTGCCATTACATATTCATCAATTGCTTTTCTCATTCCGCCCTCTTTTTCATAAATTTTTCCTAACATTTTATGAGCCATATAGCTTTCTGGGTTTTTATGAATTAACTTAATTAAAATCGCTTTTGTCTGTTTATCTTTATGAAAAAAATGGAATGTTTTTGCTAAGAATATCGAAATATGCTCCATATAATTAATTTGATTCTTTTCTAAAATAATAATTACAATTGGAATAAAAATTGAAATAAAATAAGTCATATATCTTATAAAATTTCCGAAAAAAACTTTTTGTTAATAATTCTATAAATCCAATTGCAATTCCCAAAGCTTCTAAAATTAGAATAGCAATATAATTTGTGTCATTTTTTCTTATCATTTTAAAAAATATAATCGTAAATAAGGAAAAAGCCAATATATTAAAGATTATTCTTTCTAGCATTTTTATTTCCTTTCTTATTCTTTTATGTTAAATTTTTCATTATACTTTTGAATACATTTTTCTATAATTTTTTCTGCGTCTTCTCTTCCCAAGATTTGTTTTACTGTTGTAACTTTATGCTCTAATTGCTTATATACTTCAAAAAAGTGCATAATTTCTGCCGAAATTTGACTTGGAATTTCTGAAATATCTTGATATTCATTTAAAAAAGGATCTGACTTTGCTACTGCTATAATTTTCTCATCTTCCGCATCATCATCAATCATTTTTAATACACCAATTGGATAACATTCTACCAATGTCATTGGTAAGATTTCCTCTTGACAAAGTACTAGAACATCTAACGGATCATTGTCATCCGCATAAGTTCTTGGTATAAAACCATAGTTTGCAGGATAGTGAGTTGCAGTATAAAGTACACGGTCTAATTTTAACATTCCTGTTTCTTTGTCTAATTCGTATTTATTTTTTCCACCTTTTTGGATTTCGATGATTGAAACAAAATCATCCTTTTTTATTCTTTCTTTTTTTATTCCATGCCAAATATTCATTTTATTCCTCTTTTCTCTTTCTCTAATGTTTTTTATTACATAGGAAATTTCGTCAGAAATTTCTGGAGTAACAAGCTTAAGTTTCTTTCGTTTTGTGCGATTGCGAAGCAATCTGTACATTGGGCGAAGCCACTTTTCTTATTTTATTTCATTTCCGTTTAAAAGTCTATAGTTAGTATTAAGTTTTTTTATAAATTATAAATATTTTTTTCTATCTTGCAAAAAATAAAAGAAAAGAAATAATTTTTTTATTTATTTTCTAAAGGAGTCTCTATGAATCAAATCTTACAGTTACCTTATCATAAAAAAAATAAAAAAAATATTCTATATTTCTTATTTAGTATTTCTCTTTTTATTGTTTTCCTTACTCTCTTTTATTTTATTATCTCCCGTTGGCTGGAAAATAAGAATAGTAAAATTTCGGATAATTTTTCTGATACTTATCAAATATTATCTAATTATTCTAACCAAACCTTTGATCCAATCTATTATTCTTCTCTTTCTTCTACTACCGAAACGAAGCCTTCTGTTATTGGGAAAATTGAAATTTCTAAACTTAATTTATCTTACCCTATTTTTTCTTTTACCAGTGATGATTTATTAAAAATTTCTCCTTGTCGTCTCTCTGGTCCTTTCCCTAACCAAGTCGGTAATCTATGTATAGCTGGACATAACTATGATAATAATAAATTTTTTAGCCAAATTTCTTTATTAAAAGCAAACGATACTATTATGATTTATGATCAAAATAATGTCGGTATTTCTTATGAAGTATATAAGATTCAAGAAGTAAATTCTTCTGATCTTTCTCCTTTATCCCAAGATACAAATGGCGAAAAAGAAATTACTCTTATTACTTGTAATAATCAAAGTAAAAAAAGAGTAATTGTAAAAGCAAAAGAAAAAGCTAGTGATTAATTTTTTCTCACTAGCTTTTTATATTATTCTATTCCATTATAATCTTTTACTTTTTTATAAGCATAAATTGCTGATACAGCACATATACCTAAAATAACATAAATCACGGTATAATCTTCTGCTCCTGTATTTGGTAGACTTGTATTATTATATGAACTACTATTGACTATGTTTCTTGGTGTATTGTTAATTGTTGGAGCAACTACACTGTTATTCGTGTTTGTATTTGTATTTCCTGTGTTAGTATTAGCAGAATTATTTCCTGTTGGCGCTTCTAACACAATAGATCCATTTGAATCCGCAGCAAATACTTCTATACCTATTGCTAATACAACAATTAAAGTAATTATTAATAAAACTATTTTTGTTAATTTTAAATTTTTCATTTTTTCCCCTACCTTCTTACATCTTTTGTTATTAGTATGTTTCACTACTTTATTATTTATACTATATTTTTCTAGAAAAAGCAACCCTTTTTTTGTTTTTTTTTCATTTTATTCAAAAAAATGTTACTTTTCTATACATTAAATCGAAATAGTACAATATCTCCATCTTGCATGATATAATCTTTTCCTTCTGATCTTACTAAACCTTTTTCTTTTGCTGCATGCATTGATCCTTCTTTCATCAAATCTTGATAAGCAACTACTTCCGCTCTAATAAATCCTCTTTGTATATCCGAATGAATTTTCCCCGCTGCTTCTGGAGCCTTTGTTCCTTTTTTTATTGTCCATGCACGAACCTCTGGTTCTCCTGCTGTTAAGAATGACATTAATCCCAGTAAATCATAACTTGCTTTTATTACTTTATCTAGTCCCGATTCTTCTAAGCCAATTGCTTCTAGCATCTCTTTCTTATCTTTTTCTTCTAATCCAGAAAGTTCTTCTTCTATTTTTACGCAAAGAGGAATCACTGATGCATTTTCATTTTCTGCATATTCTTTTACTTGTTTTACATAAGAATCGTCTTGTGCATTTTCTAATTGAGATTCTGATATATTTGCAATATATAAAATTGGTTTTAGTGTAAGTAAGAAACTATCTTTTATTAATTCCTTTTCTTCTTCTGAAAGTTCTAATGTTCTTGCTGATTTTCCTTCTTCTAATGTTTTTTGAATTCTTTCCAATAAATCAATTTCCACTTGATATTTCTTGTCTGCTTTTATCGCTTTTTTTGCTCTGTCCAATCTTTTTTGAACTGTTTCCAAATCAGCAAAGATTAATTCTAAATTGATTGTTTCAATATCTCTTATTGGATTAATACTTCCATCTACATGAACTACATTTGGATCTTCAAAACAACGAACTACTTCTACAATACTATCCACTTCTCGAATATGGGATAAAAATTTGTTTCCTAATCCTTCTCCTTTACTTGCTCCTTTTACTAATCCCGCAATATCTACAAATTCAATTACTGCATGTGTTGTTTTTTGAGGATGATACATTTCTGTTAATCTCTCCAGCCTTTCATCTGGAACAGGCACAACTCCTACATTAGGTTCAATTGTACAAAAAGGATAATTTGCACATTCTGCTCCTGCATTTGTAATTGCATTAAATATCGTACTTTTTCCTACATTTGGTAATCCTACAATTCCTATTTTCATTTTTATAGCCTCTCTTCTTTCTATTATTCTTCTAATATTTCTGTAACATAATCAATTTCAGTTAATTTACGCATAATTTCATTTTTATTTAGATCTTTTTTATTATATTGTCCTATAATTTTAATTAACTCTTCAGAATCCATCTCTTCCTTTTCTTTTCTTTTTAATTGTTTGATCTCAATATGATATTCATTTAACACATCTTCAATTTGCTCTAAGACTTCTTTTCCATTTTTACTAATTTTTATTTCTAATTCTAATATATTAAAATGATCTAATTTTTCTGAGAATTTATAAGAATAAGACATAATAATATATACAATAACTGCGGTTAAAATTCCGCCCAAATAAAATCCTGCACCAATACTCAATCCTATGCAAGTTACTGCAAGTAATCCTGCAGCTGTAGTTAATCCCTTTACATTAAATCCATCTCTTAAAATGGTTCCTGCACCAATAAATCCTATACCGGATAATAATTGAGCTGGTATTCTTGAGGGATCAATATTATACTCTCTTGACATATATTCTCCACAAAGCATAATTAAAACTGCGCTAATTCCCACAAGAGAATGCGTTCTAAAACCCGCAGGTTTACTCCATGAAGATCTTTCTAGTCCAATTAATCCAGCCAATAGAAAACCTAATACTAGTTTTAATATTGCTTGGAACCAAAAAGACTGTACGACACTTAAAATAAAATCCATTTTTTCTCTCCTTTTTCACTTTTCAAGTTTGCATTATAACATATGTAATATTTAAAATCAAATTGTATCTATTTAATTAATCTCTTTATAATAACAAGATTTAAGTATTCATAAATTATCTCTTTTGTTACATTGATATAATATCCTATTTTTATTATCCTTTTATTAAGAATATGCTAAAAACAATAATAACTCCAGCAATTATTTTTTTCACGATATTTTCCTTTTCTTTTGAGATAAAATATCCGGCAATTACGTTTAGAATAACAGAAACAGCAGATAACGGAGCAACTGTCGTAATATCTCCTGTTTGATATGCTCTTAACTGGCTAATAATCATTACCGCCCAAGAAATACCAGTCATTAAAATTGCTGTTTTATTTCCTTCTTTTACTTCATTTTTTATATCATCCCACTTGATTTTTTCGAATATTATAATAAGAATTGCTGGAATCATTAATGTTACTACTTGATAAATAGCAACATTAAATTTTTCTGAATTATCTACATTTAATGCAAGTGCAATGGATAATGCTAAGTTAGAAAGTATACTTAATAGCACATATCGATCTAATTTAAAATTGCCTTTCTTATAAAATATCATTACATTACTTAAAATAATAAGAATCGCTCCTATTATTTTCTTAAAAATTACTTCTTCTTTAAAGAATAATATTCCCCATAAAATCATAAATACATTTACAATTTGGTCTAAAATATTAACTGTTGATGTATCTAAATGTCTCCTTACTGTAGTTGTCATTCTATCTTTCATACAATAAAAAATGACTGCTAATGCTGTAAATAAATATACTTTAATATCTGTTGCCCATTTTATTTCAAAAAATGGAATAAACGCTAACATAATAATACTCGTTATTACCTCTAAAGTAACGGTTAATGCTCCATCTTTTTTTGATTTTTTTGTAGCAGCCTTAAAAAATTGTGTATAAGAAACAACTGCTAATAAATATATTATAATTTGTACCCACCAAATGTCTAACATAAAAACCCCTTTCTTCTTTTTTGCTTTTATATTTTTCATAAAAGTGATATTTAATCCCTCGCATTTTCTAATTCCATAACCTCTTCTTTTACACTATCTAATGTTATAAATTGTATTCCATGTATCCCATAATGATTTGCAGCTTCTATATTCTCTAATCTATCATCAATAAATACTGTTTCTTTTGGAAGCAAATTATATTTTTTTAATAATGTTTCATAATTATTTTTATTTGGTTTTGTGGATCCCACTTCAAATGAATATATTCCACCTTCAACGTAATGAAAAAAATCAAATTGTCTATTATAAGTATAACTGTCTTTGCTTAAATCCGATAAAATATAAATATAATAACCTTTATTTTTTAATTCTTTTAAATAATTCGATGTATCTTTCATCTCAAATAAAATATATTTATAATTAATATTTTTAAAAATTTGTTTTATTTTATCAGAATATTGAGGATAATTTTGTATTAAGTTTTTCTCTGTTTGCTCTGCATTATATTTTGAAGAATTATATGCATTCCATTCTTTTCCGTAAAAAACTATTTGGGTAAATAAATTGATATCTTCTTTGCTAAATCCAATATGTTCTAAATATTTTTCTGGTTTAAAATCAATTAATACTCCACCTAAATCAAACACAATATTTTTTATCATAGTATATTCTCCTTACTAAACTTTTATGGATTTTATCATATTCTTTATGAATTGTATAGTAAAAAAAAGTCAAAAAATTAACCTTTTATAGTTAATTCAATTATTTTATGAAGCAAATAATATATAGTTTATTTTGTTTACATAATTTTATATGGTCGTTTACACCTTGTGCTTTCTATGGTATAATAATGGCATGCTGTAAGTATACAGTATGTAGAACTTTAAGAATATGTACATTATGAAAGGATGGTCGATGTTATGGCAAAAAACTATAACTGGAGAATCAAACGGGATTACTACAACCTCATCAACAAAGGTATCAAAACTCTTGAAGTAAGGGTTGGATATCCTGATATTAAGAGAGTCCAAAAAGGAGACACAATCACTTTTAAGGACTATTCTAATATCAAATTTGAAGTTGTCCGTGTAACTCATTATGAAGATTTTCCTGAAATGCTCGACAATGAAGATTCCTCTAAGGCAATTCCTGGTGTTACCAAGTATAAAGCTTTGGATATGTATCAGGGAATTTATCCTGAGGAAAAGGAAGCTTTGGGAGTTTATGTGTTTGAGCTTCGGAAACAAACAAACGATATGAAAATCTATACACTAAGCTCTTTCATTAACAATCACAAGCTTTTTGGAAGATTTGCACAAGCTGCTTATTCTGTTACAGATTACATCTGCAATGATTATCCAAACCACTTTGAGTGGTATTGGACAAAAGAAATTCCAAGAGTGTTTAACGGTACTGGTGAAGTTATTATTTGTACAATTAATAATAATGTAGCTGGTGTTGCATTTTTGAAAAAGGATGGTACTGAAAGTAAGATTTGTACTTTCCTTGTAGTTGAAGGATATCGTGGAAAGCAAATCTCAACAAAGATATTAGAACAAGCTTTCAAATATCTTGATACAACAAAGCCTCTCATCACGATTGCAGATTACAAGGTTTCAATGTTTGAGCATATCATAAGAAAGTACGATTGGAAGTTAACACAAACCATGAGTGAAGGCTACTATAACAACACCTCTCGTGAACTGGTATATAACGGAAAACTTCCCGAATAATTCTCTATCTGTTTGAATCAACGCACACATAAAAACACACTCTTAAATTCAAATGAATTTTTGAGTGTGTTTTTACTATATTTTCTCGATGCGGATTCCAAGAACTCCATATTGTTTTTGCTTTTCTGGTGTATAGAATTCTTCTAGTGCCTCTAATAATTCTTGCTTCGTCATTGAATTATCAGCCATAATTTTTATATCAAAATCCTTAAACAACTCTTCAAACGTATCATATCTTAAGAGTCCTATCACCTTTACTTTCATTGTAATTTCTAATTCTGGTTCTTTCTGAAAAATTATAGTATCTCCTATATTTATTTTTTGTCTTTTTTCATCATATAGCCTTAATTCTATTCTTTTTGTTCCATTGTTAATGTAATTAAAATATTTAGGTTGTAATTTCAATATATGTTCCATTTTCTCTACCTCCAATCGATATTGTAATACATTTTGGAGCTTTCAGCCGGAATCGAACCGGCGACCCCTGCCTTACCATGGCAGTGCTCTACCTACTGAGCTATGAAAGCATCTATCGGATTAATAATTTTATCTTCTATTAATCCTTTTATTCTTTATCTTCTACAATATTTCGTATTGCTTTTTTACGAATTCTTTGTATTGCATTATCGATTGATTTTACTGGTGCATTCAATTTATTTGCAATATCTAAATAACTTTCTCCCTGAACAAATCTTTGTAATACTTGTTTTTCAAATTTACTTAAAGATTTGTCGATTGCATTTTCTACGGATTCAAAATATTCTTTTTTTGTGATTGTATCTAAAGGATCTTCCACCGTATTACTATCAAAAATATCGATAAGCTCTGCATCTTCCTCATTATCGTAAGCTGCAGTATTTAAAGATAAGTAGGAATTTAATGGCATATGTTTCTGTCTATTAGATGTTTTTATTGCTGTAATTAGTTGTCTTTCAATACACATATTGGCAAATGATTTAAAAGAATTTTGCTTATTATCTTCGAAATTTTTGATTGCTTTATATAGACCAATCATTCCTTCTTGTATAATATCTTCTTTTTCAGCTCCTACAATATAATATTTGCCAACTTTAATATTGACTAATTCTTTATATTTCTCTAATAGGTAATTTAAAGCGTATTTATCTCCGGACTTTACTTTTTGTATTAGTTCTTCATCACTTGTATTTTCATAATTGTTTCCAAAGGAAAAAAACACACTGCCTGTTTTCATAAGTATTTTGTAACCTCCTGCTTCCCTACTGAAGGTATTATAATTCAGTCTTTCTTTGTATGTCAATACTATTTTCGCGATTTTTTCTATTTATTTTTAAACTTTCTACTTTTTAAAATTTATGTAAATTCTGGTTTGAATATTTTCTTACATTATATTATAATAGAAAAGTAATTTTAAGATTTATATTAGAATTATGCTTATTTGAGACGTTTTATTAATTAACTATTTATATATAATATGGTCAATATATTCAAAACTCAAATGTTAGGAGGACTTTTTTTATGCCTTTTGATGGACTTGTTACCAAATCAATTGTCACTGAATTACATTCTTGTGTTTTAAATGGAAAAATCACAAAAATTTTAGAACCAACAAAAAATGAAATTGTTTTAGGAATCTACGCAAATGGGAAAAACTATGCTATTGCTATTTGTATTGATTCTAATGAATATCGTATTCATCTAACCACACATTTTAAGCCCAATCCTTTAAATGCTCCTAATTTTTGTATGTTTCTTCGAAAACATATTATGGGGTATCGTATCAAAAATATTTATACTTTAGGCTTAGAAAGGTTAATTACTATAGAATTAGAAGGTTATAATGAACTAAATGATCTTTCTACAAAAAAATTAATCATCGAACTTATGGGAAAACATAGTAATATTATTCTAATCAATGAGAATGATATTATCTTAGATAGCTTAAGGCACTTAGACACTTCTTCTAACTCCAATCGAGACATTTTGCCCGCTCATCCATATATGGTTCCGTTAAATGAAAAACAAGATATTCTAACATTAAAAGATTTTTATGAGTTTCGTGATAAACTGCTTTCTCATCCTTCTGCTGATTTAACTCATATGTTAGTAAACCGTTTTACAGGATTTAGTATACCTTCTTGTTCCTACATTTTAAAAATATTAAATATAAGTTCCGCTTCTTTTTCCGATGATGATTTAGAAAATTTATATCAGTTTTTAAAACAATTTATCACTTCTATTTTGCAAAATTCCTCTCGTATTGTTCCAATCACAAACGAAAGAGGAAAAATGGATTATTGTATGGATTTTACTTCAAAAGATAGTAATTTATCAAATAATTTCTTTTTGGATGATTTTTACTTTGAAAAAGAAGAAACGATTAATTTTACCAATTATAGAAATGGAGTTCTGAAATTAATCTTAAATACATTATCGAAATATAAAGTTCGTTTAAAAAACATTAATCAAAAATTAGAAGAGTGTTCTCATAAAGATGACTATCAATTATATGGAGAATTAATCTCTGCGAATTTATATCGTTTTTCTAAAGATGATATTTATTCTTCTATTGTGCTTGAAAATTATTATGATCAAAATTCTTTGATCGAAATAAAACTAAATAAAACAATCTCTCTTTATCAAAACATGCAACAATTTTTCAAAAAATATCGCAAATTAAAAAACGCATCTGAAATAGTTGCAAAACAGAAAAACGAAACAAATCAAGAACTTTCTTATTTAGAAAGTATTGTCTTTGAATTAGAGAATTGTAAAAATATTCAGGATTTAAATGACATTTATACAGAAATTAGTCAAAATCCTATTTTTGAACTTCCTATCTCTAAAAAGAAAAAGACCAATAAAAAAGAAAAAGACATGCCTTCACGCCCACGTGAATATATTATTGATAATTATACTTTTTTCATTGGAAGAAATAATTTGCAAAATGATTATTTAACGACAAAACTTGCAAATAAAACTGATCTTTGGTTTCATACAAAAGATATTCATGGAAGTCATGTTATTTTAAAAACAAATCATCAAACTTTAGAAGAAATTCCAGAAAATATTATCATAACAGCTGCACAATTAGCCGCTTATTATAGCAAAGCTTCTTTATCTTCTAATGTTCCAGTGGATTATTGCTATGTGAAATATGTAAAAAAACCTTCTGGAAGTAAACCCGGAATGGTTATTTACTCAAATAATAAAACCATTAATGTGACCCCTAGTGATATTTTATCTTTTATAAAAAGCAATGTTTGATTGTTTACCATAACGAATTAAAGTCACCTTATTTTTTGTAAACAATTGACTTTTACCCTATTTTTGTTGTATAATATATATGTTAGAGTGATTATAAAAGGAGGAACTTATATGTCAAATAAAACACTAATCTTCGGACATAAAAATCCAGATACTGATTCTATTGCATCTTCTTTTGTTATGGAAAATCTAGAAAAAAATTTAGGAAATGATGAAGCTAAAGCTGTTGCTTTAGGAAATTTAAATAAAGAAACAAAATATGTATTTAATTATCTTGGAATGGAAGAACCAGAGATTATTTCTGACGTAGAAAATGACCAAAATGTTATTTTAGTGGATCATAATGAAGCAAGTCAATCCGTAACCAACCTTGAACATTCCAAAATATTAAAGGTAGTAGATCATCACACAATGAACTTCGTAGCCCCTTATCAATTATATTACAGAACAGAACCAGTTGGTTGTACTTCTACTGTTTTATATAAAATTTACAAAGAATATGGTATTAAAATTGATAAGAAGACTGCTTTACTAATGCTTAGTGCAATTGCATCTGATACCTTATTATTTAAATCACCAACTTGTACTCCAGATGATATTCGTGTAGCAGAAGAATTAATGAATATTTCTGGTGTAGATATTAAATCTTATGGTACAGATATGTTAAAAGCAGGAACCGATCTTAGTGATTATACTCCTGAACAAGTTATTAATATCGACTGTAAGTTATTTGAAAAAGGTGGTAAAAAATTTAAAATTGCTCAAGTTAATACTGCTGATATTGATAACGTATTTAAGAATCAAGCATATTTCGAAGCAGCAATTAACCAAGATATTGAAAAAGAAAAATTAGATTTATATGTATTTGCAGCTACTGATATTGTAAATTCTAATTCTAAAATTATCACATTAGGACATGATGCACCTGTTGTTGAAAAAGCTTTTGGTGTATCTGTAACGAATAATACTGCAATGTTAGAAAACGTTGTTTCTAGAAAAAAACAAATTTTACCTAATATCTTAAATAACTTAGATTAATAAGAAAAATAAAGGAAAACGATGACCCCCATTGGGGGTCATCGTTCTTTTCTTGGTTCTTACGTGCAGTAATTTAAGTTTACAAAATGCTGATATCATCATAAAGAGCCACATCCATGAGGACTTTATTCTGGCTCTCATGAGCTAATCTTAACGCCCGCTCACGAAGTTCCTGCATCGAATCCGATAAAGAATCCGGCAGATGATTCCCATCGATTTCACCTACCAATTCAAATTGCTGCCTTTCATTTAAGAAGTACTGGCGATATACCTTCATACTTCTCATGATGATGATTCCTTCTTCCAGTCTCGGAACAGATACATCCACAATCTTAATTCCTTCGATCACGTCTTCTCCTTGGTCAATCATGTAGCCAGCCCTATCCAAAAGATTCAAAAACTTCTCATCGATTGCGACTTCAATAAAATCGAAATCTAGATCCAGCTTCTGAATGATACGATAAAGGGTTTGCAGGGACACATCCGATATGTGGCATTTTGTGAGTCTTTTCGTTCGGTATTCTCCCTCATAAAATTCTGAGAGAAGAAAAATTACAGTCTCTCCACTATACGTGATTAATACTCCTTCGAAAAAACCATCTTCCATCCGCCACTTCCTAACTCCTCGAAACTTACTTCTTTGCATAGAAATTCCTCCTTATGCCATTTCAAAAAAAGTTTACTTGTAACTAAAACCTCTTCTATCTTACCACCTTTTATATTTTATGTCAATTCTATTAATCTTTTTGTAATCATCTTTTATGATTTGGTTTATTTTATTCTACACTTTTTAAAGACTCGATCATATCAATTTTCTTTAACGCAAAATAGGTAACGATATTAACAATCATTGTGAAAATAATAGTAAGTATCCCTGCATATAAATAACTAGTAAAATGCATTCTCGTATCAAACATCAATATATCTAATTCACATGTTTTTATAATAAACATATTTAAGAAATATCCTGCCAGTAACCCTAATAAAATTCCTATAAAGGTTAAAATTGTCGTTTCTCTTGCAATATATTTATACACTTCTTTATCATAAAATCCCAATACCTTTATTGTTGCAAGTTCCCTTATTCTTTCACTAATATTTACATTAGATAAATTATATAAAACAACAAATGCAAGTAATCCTGCAGATATAATTAAGATCCATACTACTAATGTCATATTATCCATTACATCATTGAAAAGGGATTCTGTAGCTGAAGTAAATGTAACATCAGAAATAGATTCGTTCTTTAAAATATTTTTACCTAAATTTTCTTCCTCATCATCACTTAATGAAATTGTTTTTGCAAAAATAGAATGATATTGAATATCTTCATCAAATATTTTTTGGTAATACTCTGGACTCATATAAATATAATGCATTAAATAATTTTTCGTTATTCCAATTACTTGTACTTTTGCTTGTTTCTCATCTGAGTTTTGTATTGTGATAGAATCACCCTTTTTTATTTCCAGTAATTTTGCCAATTTCTCAGTGATTACAATTCCATCCTGATTTAATTGATATGTTTCTTTTGAAGTACGGTTTTCTAAATCAACATATTGATCAAATTCTTCTACCTTTTCAGGAATAATTAATTGAATCTCTTGATTGTTTTCTCTATCTGTAATTTCTACCGCCTGCATATTTACTTTTAATATATTTTCTATTTCCGTCATACTATTTAATTGCTCTATTTCTTGATTCACATCCTCTTCCGATACATCTTCTTTAAACGAAAGAGAAAGATCATATAAAAATACTTCCCCATATTGAGTTGGTATCATTTTGCTAACCGAATCCCTTAAACCAAATCCTGCTACCATAAGAGCAGTACACCCTAAAATTCCAATAATTGTCATTAGAACTCTCTTTTTATAACGGAAGATATTTCGCACTGTTACTTTTTGAGTAAATTTTAAACGTTTCCATATAAATGGAATTTTTTCTAATAAAACCTTTTTTCCCATCTTTGGCGCTTTTGGTCTCATTAACGTTGCTGGTGTACTTCTTAATTCTGCAATACACGAATAAATTGTAGATCCTACCGTACATAAAAAAGCAATTCCCATTCCTACTATGGCATAGTTCCAATTAAATTCCAAATGAATCTTTGGAAGTTCATACATCATGGAATAAATATCAAATATCAGCTTTGGCAATATTTGAAAACCAATTGTCATTCCTATGATTCCACCAATAATCGTACCTAAAAAAGCATATAATATATATTTGCTCGCTATTTGGCCTTTTTGATACCCAAGCGCTTTTAGTGTTCCTATCTCCGTTCTTTGCTCTTCTACCATTCTTGTCATTGATGTAAGGCTAATCAGTGCTGCTACGATAAAAAATACAACAGGAAAAACTTTTCCTATATTTGCAATTCGATCTGTATCTTGTATATAACTTACATAACCTACATTTGTTTCTCGATCTAATACATACCATTCTGGCTTTTCTAGTTCTTCTATTTGTTTTTTCGCTTCATCTAATTTATTTTGTGCCTCTTGCAACTGCTTTTCTGCTTCTACTTTTTGCACTTCCAGCTCTTCTTTGCCTTTTTGTAATTTTTCTTGGCTCTTCTTTACTTCTTCTCTTCCTTCTTGTAGTTTTTTCTCTACTGCATTTATTTCACTTTGTGCTTGTTTCTTTCCCTTCTCTAAATTTGCTTTTTGCGTTCCTAAGTCTTGTTTTGCAATAACAATTGCTTCTTCTCCTTTTTCTATTTTTTGTTTTGCACCTTCTATTTGACTACTAATTTCTTGCTTTTTTGCTTTACTTTGATTGATTGTCTCTTTTAATTGGTCAATTTGCATTTGTATTTGAGAAACATCTTGCCCCATTTCTTCTAATTTCTTTTTTTGCTCTTCTAAAGAAACAACATTCGATTCCATAGCAGCAATTCCCGTGTCAATTTGACCAATTGCAGCTTGTGCTTCTGCTTCTTTTATTATTAGTTCTTCTTTTCCTTTGCTTATTTCTGTTTCTTTTTCCTGTATTTTGGCTTCCGCATCATTTAATGCCTTTTCTGCATTTCTCCATTCTTTTTCTACTTTTGTTTTATTCGATTTTACTTGACTTTCTCCATCTATTAATTGCTGTTCTACCGTCTTTAATTTCGCTTCTCCTTGTACAATTTTATCTTCCGCTTCTTTTATCTGATTTTCTGCTTCGATTTTTTTCGTATCGAACTCTTCTTGTCCTTCTTGTAAACTTTCCTCTGCCTCCTGTTTGATTTCTTGATATCTCTGTTTCTTTCTCTTTTCTCCAACTGTTTCCAATTTTTTTGCTACTTCTTCTACCTTATCTTTATATTCATCCTCATAGCATAAAAGCTCAGTTCCACCTTTCATTTTTATATATGCCTCTGTATAAACTTTAGAAGAAATTGCTTTTTTTGGTACATAAAGATAACTACTAATTTGACCAGAACCTAATTTAGTTGATCCTCTTTCTCTTGATATATATAATGGAGATTGAACAACTCCTACAATTTTAAATTCTTTTGTTTTAAAAAACTCATCTTCCTCTTCGATTTGTATTATATCTCCTATTTTCTTTCCAGTATCTTTTAAAAAATTAGCTTCTACTACACATTCTGCTTCTGTTTTTGGAAGTTCTCCCTCCTTTAATTCTAATTGATTTAATTCAGCTAATATACTATGTATTTTTACTACAATTTCCTTTTGATCTACTTTTACAATAACATCTTTGCTATAACTTCCTTCTGCTTTTTCTACTTCCTCTAATTCTTCTATTGCGTCAATGTCTTTCTCTACAAGCCCCATAGTAGAGAGAACTTCAAAATCCATTACTTGTTTTTCATCAAAATAAGAATCTACTGTTTTTTTCATGTCCGGGCTTGTTGCCTTAATTCCAGCAAAAAATCCCACGCCTAATAAAACGATTACCAAAATAGAGATAAATCGCTTATATGTATTTTTTATTTCTTTTAAACTATCTTTATGTAGTGCTTTCATATGATCACCTACCATTCAATTTCTGATATTGGTATTGGCTCCGTATTTTTTACAATTTTTTCAGCAGTTCCATTTTTAAAATAAATTACTTTATCTGCCATAGGCGCAATTGCCCCATTATGAGTAATAATAATAACTGTCATATTTTCTTTTCTTGCTGTATCTTGTAATAATTGTAAAATCTGTTTTCCAGTATTATAATCCAATGCTCCTGTTGGTTCATCACATAATAAAATTTTTGGATTTTTCGCAATTGCTCTTGCAATTGCCACTCTTTGCTGTTCTCCTCCTGATAACTGAGATGGAAAATTTTTAATACGATCTTTTAAACCTACTTTTTCTAAAATTTCTTTTGGATTTAATGGATGTTTACAAATTTCCGTTGCTAATTCTACATTTTCTAGTGCAGTTAAATTTTGTACTAAATTATAAAATTGAAAAACAAACCCTATATCCTCTCTTCTATATTTCGTTAATTCTTTTTCTTTTAAATAGCTAATATCTTTTCCATCAATGATTACATTTCCACTTGTAATGCTGTCCATTCCCCCTAAAATATTAAGTGCTGTTGTTTTTCCTGCACCAGATGGACCTACAACAACTACTAACTCTCCTTTATCAATCGAAAAGTTTGTTTTATTTAACGCTCTTATGGTTACTTCCCCCATCTTATACTCTTTTACTACATCTTTAAATTCAATATATGCCATAGATAAATCCTCTCCTTTTATCTATTTAATATTATATCTCTTTTAAGCAAAATAGAAAAGAAAATGTTTCCAATTTAAAACATTTTCTTTCCCTGTTTTTATTTTTTATTACATTGCTTGTCTATATAATTCGATAAAATCTTCTTTTGACACTTCTCTTGGGTTTCCTGGTTTGCAAGGATCTTCCATTGCTTTCTCAGCAAGCATTTCAAAATCTTCTTCTTTTGCTCCTGTGTCTTTTACTGTTTGTGTAATTCCAACTGCTTTTGATAATTCTGTAATTTTCCATACGAACGTATTAATAATATCTTGTTTTGATAAATATGCAGCATCTTCTCTTCCAATATGCATTAATATTTCTCTAAATCTTTCCCAAGAAACTTCCCCATTATATCTCATAACAGTTGGTAATAAAATAGCATTTGCTAACCCATGAGGTGTATCATAAACTGCACCTAATTGGTGGGCCATTGAGTGTACAATTCCTAATCCTACATTTGAAAATCCCATTCCTGCTATATATTGCGCTAAGCCCATTTTATCAATTGCATCTTGATTTTTTTCATTTACGGCTGCTGGTAAGTTCTCAAAAATCAATTCAATCGCTTTCATATGGAACATATCAGACATTGTATTATGTGCTTTTGTAATGTATCCTTCAATTGCATGAGTTAGTGCATCCATTCCTGTAGAAGCTGCAATTGACTTTGGTAAAGATGCCATAAGTTCTGTATCTACGATTGCTAATATTGGTATATCATGTGGATCTACACAAACCATCTTGATATCTCTTGTTTCGTCTGTAATAACATAGTTAATAGTAACTTCCGCCGCTGTTCCATGAGTGGTTGGAAGTGCTATTAATGGCATTCCTTTATTTACGGTATTAGAAGCTCCATTTAAAGATGCAATATCATAGCGATCTGGATTTGTCATTACAATTGAAATTCCTTTTGCTGTATCAATACTAGAACCTCCTCCAACTGCGACAATTACATCTGCTCCAGAATTTTTACATCTTTCAATTCCATCTTGAACATTTTTTATTGTTGGATTTGGTTTTACTTCATCATAAACTTCATAATCAATACTTGCATTCTCTAATACATCTTTTACTTTTTTTACAACTTCTGTTGCACTTAAAGATTGATCTGTTACAAGTAATACTTTTTTAAATCCTCTATTTTTTATTTCTTCTGCTAGTACTTCTCTTGCTCCTTTTCCAAAATATGACGTTTCATTTAAGACAAATTTTTCAATTGCCATCTTAATTCCTCCTTTGTATTTTTATATATTGATTATATCAATAACTTTTTATTTTCTCAATTGTTTCTTTAAAATTTTATCCATTCTTCTACCCATTCGTTTGGCACCTTTAAATTTCCTTTTCCACAGCCCATATCAATATTGGGTTTATTTTTACCATGGTAATCGCTACCACCACTTTTAAAATATTTTCTTTCATTACATAAATTTACTAAATATTGAATTTGTTCTTCAGAAAATGTACTATGCATACATTCAATTCCATCAATATCAAATTTTTCTAGAATATCATCTATTAATTGATATTTATTTTTTGCCCATTTATAAATAAATAAATGAGGCAAAAATACCAATCCTCCACATTCTTTAATAATATGAACCGCTTCTTCTGTACTTGGATAATCTTGTGTTTTATCAATATATAATGGATAATTTTGATCTCCACAATATTTCTTAGAAAATGCATCAAATTCATTCCAAAAGTCTTCTGGCAATTTGGATTGGTTTTCTGAGTGTTTTTTGATTTCATTATAAATTGCTACACTTCCCCACCCATTTTTTGCATCCCATTCAATTTGATCTTTTGGATCCATTACCAATCCCATCTGTAGTGCCTTTTCATATTGAATATTAAAATACTTCGTTTGCAATTTTTCTCTTGATTTATCTTTATAATATTCTACTGTCCATTGCTTCATTTTCTTTGGATCGATTCCATATCCTAATACTTCTATTAAATTTTTCCCATAGCTACATTTTATTTCAATTCCTGGAATAACTTTTCCATGAAAATATTGTTTTACATCTATTTTTTCTAATTCTTCATATCCATTGCAATTATCGTGATCGGTAATTGCAATATAATCCAATCCTTTTTCTTCTGCCTTTTTTAATAAGTCGATTATAGAATCTGTTCCATCTGAATTGGTAGAGTGCATGTGTAAATCAATCATCTCTATCTTCTCCTTCTTTCTTATTTTCTTCTATTTTATTACCATTTTTTTCCATTTCATACATTTCAAATAGTTCTCCGACATAAGGCATTAGTGTTGGTGCTGATTCTGAAAAAACTGTATATATCATTTCATATTTCATAGGAAATTTTCTTATCAGATCTTCATTAAACATTTCTCTTCCATATAAAACTGCCTCACTCGGTTTTTGAAATTCTCTTCCTTCTGTAGAATAAAATGGCTCTGGTTTATCGTCTCCTCTTTTATAAACAGTTGCATGGTCAAATAAACCTTCTTTTTCAAATTCTTTTAGTGTTACTAAAAAGTTATCATAAGAAGCATCATGTACACTTTTTGGAACCCATCTTGGTTCGCTATTACTAATCAATTGCATGGCATATCTTAAAAAAGTAGAAGAATAACTTTCTAGTTTTGGAACAGACATTAATTCTAAATCGATCTCGTATCCTGCTTCTTTAAATTCTCTCGCCATTTTCAGAAAACCTGCTGTTGCTCTCATGGTTCCTTCGTAAATAAGATTTAATTTATTTTCTCTACAATAATCTCTTATCTCTTGGTTTGCTCTATCTGCATCTGGTAATAATGCTAAATGAATATTTTCCTTATTTTCTTTACTCGCTAATTCAAATTTTGGATGCATTGATCTTACAATATCATAATCTGAAATTACTGCATTATAGCTTAATTTTTTATTTACTACTGGAATTAATCTAGATTTTCCAGCTCCTGCTTGACCTGCTACAAAAACTAATTTTGGATTTTCTTCTGGTTTCTTTCCTGTTGTAAAAAATAAATTAATCGCATGATAATATTGCTTATATTCTTCTTCTGTAAGTTTATATTTTGCTTGTAATTCTTCTATTTCTCTTTGATCCATTTTGTACTATCTCCTACATATTTTCTTATAATTTCTTCATTTCCTTTATAAATTTCATCTCTATCTAGAATTAGTGCTTCTAAGCTCTTTTTTATCTTTTGGTCATGAGTTTTCTCATATTCTATGGTTAGTTTTCCTACTTCTTGTGCAATTTTTTCTTGCGCAACTTCAATTCCAACCTCATTTAACATTAAGTCCATATTTTTCTCCTTTTCTTTTTTTCTCACATATTATATCACTAAATTTCATTTATTACAATTAAAAAAAAAACAACACATTAATATAATAATATGTTGTCTTCTTTCATCTATTTTTTTGTATTTACTCTTTTTAAATTCCTATCCTGTATTCGATATCTTCCATAAAAGGAAACATTTCCTCTATTCTTTTATGAGTAACAACGATTTGCCTTGGTTGTGGATTTTTGTCATACTCCGAAATTAATTTTTGGGTATAACAATTTTCTGCTGTTTTAAATAAAAGATATCGATTTCGAACATACGTATAAAACATTTGATAACCTTCATCTAGTTCTTTTTCAAATCGTTCAAAAGTATAATTATTATCCATATATCCTCCGTTTATATTATTCTAAACTATTATATCATCCGGCAATCGCATACTTTGACCCTGTTTTGCTTCTTCTGCTTTTTCTTCTGCTAATTTTTCATCTATAAGAACATTTCTAGATAAGTCCCCTACAAAATTTTCTCTCTTTTGTTCAAATGCACTCTTTTCTGTTTCTTCTTGTGATCTTCTTGATGCAATCATTTTCTTTTCTTCTCGATAAGTATCATACTCTGCCACTATTCGATTTGCCATATCATTTGATGCTTCTTGTAAAACATAAACCATATCTTCTATTTTTACCATTGCTCTTGTGCAAAAACTTCGAATCTCATCATCATACTCTTCTTGCATACGATCAGGAACTCTCATTCCATCTAAAGCTCTCATTACTTTTCCTTTTGTATCCATAATTGCACTTTGTACTTCTGTTTGAATTTGCTCTATATAAAATTGATCTTTGGATACATGACGACCATAACTTTGATAGTAAGAAGCATCTCCATTGTTAGACTGAATTATAATTTCTTTTAAAGATTCATTTTCTCTTGCTTCTTGTCTTTGTTCTTCTCTTTCTTTTTCCTCATCCTTTAAATTTTCTTGGTCCTGTCCTTCCTCTTTTTGTCTTTCCCATCTTGCTACATTTCTTAGAACTTCATCTGCTTTTTCTGCTTTCATTTGTTCAAATTGATTTTGAATTACTTTCATGCTAAAAATTTTATTTTCCTCAAAATAGCGTCCATTTAAGTCTAGATTAACTTGCACTTTTCGATTCATATCTTGTCTTATGTCTTCTAATATTTCTTCGAATTGAGCATAAATTTGATTCATTCCTCTTCTTAAGTCTTCTGGTATTTCTTGCATCATTATAATTGATTCCATTCTTCTTAACAATTCTTGGTATTCCATTTTCTCTTTCTACTCCCTTTCCTCTTTTATCATTTGCTCAAATTCCTCTTCTGTTAAAATTGCAATTCCTAATTCTTTTGCCTTTTCTAATTTGCTTCCCGCATCTTCTCCAGCAAGTACATAATCTGTCTTTTTTGAAACAGAGCCTGAAGTTTTTCCCCCTAATTTTTCAATAATATCACTTGCCTCTTTTCTAGAATATTTCTCTAAACTTCCTGTTAATACAAAGTTTTTTCCCTGTAATACCTGTTCGACTTCCTCTTCTTCTATTTTTTTCATATTTACTTTTGCTTGTTTTAATTTCTGAATTAAATCTATGGTTTGCTCTTGATGAAAAAAATTATAAATACTATTTGCTGTAACTTCTCCAATTTCTTCTGTCATCGCTAAACTTTCCTTGCTTGCTTCCATAAGTTTATCCATTGACTTATATTTATTAGCTAATATTTTTGCACCTTTTACTCCAATATGTCTAATTCCTAAAGCTGTTATCAATTGAAATAAATCATTTTCTTTGCTTTTATTAATGCTATCTACTAAATTTTGCGCAAATTTTTTTCCATTTTTCTTTAATGATGCAATCTCATCTAAAGTTAATGTATAAATGTCTGCAATATTATGAATTAAATCCTTTTCCATTAATTGTTCAATGATTGCATAACCTAACCCATCAATATTCATTGCTTCTCTTGAAACAAAATGAACGATATTTCTTAACAATTTTGCAGGACATTCAATTCCAGTACAACGTAATACTGCTTCTCCTTCTTCTCGAATTGCCGGTCCTCCACATACAGGACAAACCTCTGGCATTTCAAAATCAATTTCTTCTCCTGTTCTTTTTTCTTTTTTCACTTCTACTACTTCTGGAATGACATCTCCAGCTTTTTGAATCACTACAGTATCTCCTATTTTTAAATCCTTTTCTTTAATAAAGTCTTCATTGTGTAATGTTGTTTTTGATATTGTAGATCCCGCTACTTTTACTGGTTCTAAAATTGCCATTGGTGTAATCGCACCTGTTCTTCCTACTTGGCAAATAATATCTCTTAATTTCGTTTCTTTTTTCTCTGGTGGATATTTATACGCAATTGCCCATCTTGGTACTTTTGAAGTTGTTCCCATCTTTTCTCTTAATGTAAGATTATCTACTTTTACAACAGCTCCATCAATTCCAAAACTTAGCGCTTCTCTATTTTCTCCTATCTTCTCAATTTCTTTAATAACTTCTGGGATTGTCTTGCACCTTACTTTTATAGGATTTACATGAAAACCTAACGTTTCCAAATAAAGTAATTCTTCATAATGGGAATTAAATTCTTTTCCTTCAATTTTTTGTACATTAAAAATATAGATATCTAATGGTCTTTTTGCTGTTATTTTACTATCTAATTGTCTAAGTGATCCTGCTGCTGCATTTCTTGCATTTGCAAATAGAGGCTTTTCTAAAATTTCTCTCTCTTGATTCATTTTTTCAAATTCTTCTTTTCCAATAAAAACTTCTCCTCGAACTGTGATATTAATTGCTTCTTTTAACTTTTGAGGAATTGCTTTCATTGTTTTTAGATTTTCTGTTACGTCTTCTCCTATTAATCCATTTCCTCTTGTTGCTCCTCTCACAAATATCCCGTTTTGATATTCTAATGCACAGGACAAACCATCAATTTTTGTTTCTACTACATACTGTATATCCTTAATTTGGTTCTCCCTTGCTGCTTTTTCTACTCTTTGCGAAAACTCCTCTAACTCTTCAAAAGAAAAAATGTCTTGTAAACTTTGAAGTGGTACTTCATGTTCTACTTTTTGAAAACCTTCTTTTACATGCCCTCCTACTTTTTGTGTTAAAGAATCTTTGGTTATTAGCTCTGGGAATTGTTTTTCAAGTTCTTTTAACTCGTTCATTTTCATGTCATATTCAAAATCAGAAACTACTGGACTATCTTCATCATAATACTTATCTGCCCATTCCTGTAAAGTATTTCTTAATTCTTGTACTTTTTGCTTTGCTTCTGTGCTCGTCATTTTAGAAACTCCTTCATCTATTTATTCTTTAATAGCTCTTTTCCACCTTTGATATAATCCCATCCGGAAAAAATAGTAGCAATTACCGATATTGTCATTAATAAACTTGCAATTGCGTTTAAAGTAAATTCTCCAGGTGTTAATAATGCTTTATTCATTAAACATGTAGCATATGGATGCATATCAATTAAAGCCAATACTAATGCACTCATTTGCGTTACTGTCTTTAACTTTCCCCATATAGAAGCTGCAATTACTTTGCCACCTTGTTCTACCGCAATTAATCGATATCCAGATACAACAAATTCTCTAAACAATACTATAATTGGAATCCATGCAGGTAATCGATTATTGGATTCTACTAGCATAATCATTGCTGCTAATACTAAAATTTTATCCGCAATTGGGTCTAAGAATTTTCCAAAATTCGTAATTTGATTTCTCGATCTTGCGATATATCCATCTAATTTATCTGTAATTGCTGCGATTAAAAATATTATTGCTACAATAATCCAAGTAAGTGGAATTCCCATTATATATGTATCAATTCCCAAATATGGAATTAGAACCATAATTGGTACTAATATAATTCGAAATATTGTTAATTTGTTAGCTAAATTCATTTTGAACCTCCTATTTTCTTTATTGTTTTATTATACCGATAATTCTAAAAAAAGAAAATAGTTTATATCGATTTTATTGTATTTTTTCACCTCCTTTTTTCTACGATTTCTACAATATCAATAATATATTCTCCAATAATCGGAATATTTAATTTTACTATTTTTTGTAGGATATAAATAATAATTGCAGTAATAATGGTAACACCAATTCCAATTCCTATACCTTTTGAAATTCCAGCTAAAATATTTCGAATTAGCATTTCTTTTCGATTTCCTAATAGTTCTGCTAAATCAATTAAATTATTCTTTGTTAAAACATAATTTAATTCGTCTACTTTTTTATAAAGCAATTCAAATTTCCTCTTTTTCCACATTGTAAAAAATCACACCCTTTTTATTAGAGTGTGATTTTTTTATAATAATATACTAGGAATTTACATTCTCTATTATATTTTCTACAACATTTTCAATATGATTAACTGTATTTTCTTCTCGCAATTGTTCTTCATTTTCTTTTTTCTCTTCTTCTTGTACCCTTAATAATTCCTCTAACTGTTTAATTAGGTCTTGTAAAGTTGACATATCTTTTCCCATCATTTCCCAATCTCCGTTTTGCTTAGAATTATCTAGATTTTGATTTGCTTTTACAATCGCATTTACTAAATCTTCTACACTATCTGTATTCGATACCTCTATATTTATTGCTGATTGAGATGTTAAATTCTTTAGTGCTTCTGTTAAATTATTTCCAATTGCAACTTTATTACCTGATGCAACAATTACTTTTCGAAGTACTGGCACTTCAGATTCATTTAGCATTACTTGAAAAATTGGCTCTACATATAGAAGGGTTTCATCCATTGGAACAATAATCATATTTCTAATTAATTTTGTTCCTGTTACATTTAGTGTTTGTAATGCCTTTGAAATCTCTTCATCTTGCTCTATCTGTGTGTCTAATTGCATTGGTCCCAAAATATTACTATCTGCTGAATATTTATATAAAGTTAATTTACCATTAATGTCTTCATCACAAGTTCCTACTAAATAAGAAATTAAACTTTGTTTTTCATACATAGTGTAAGGTAATACAAGTCCTAATTGTTCTTGCTGACTATCTATTGTTTTTACCATTGTATAATATGGCTCAATTTCTGTTCCTACTGTTTTTAATGTTTTACTTGTTGTATGGGTTGCTCTATCCCACACATCACTACTACGATACAATACATCTGTTTTCACATTATGATATCTCTCTAACATATTTGCTTGTATATTATACAAATATTCTGGATATACAATATGTTTTGCAATATCTGCTGGAATTGTTTCTTCTTTACTTTGGAATAAATTTGGATACATATTTTGATATGCCATAATAATTGGATCGGTTCGATCTGTAATATAAAATTTAACAGTTCCATCATAACTATCTACAAGTACTTTTACAGAGTTACGAATATAATTAATTCTTTGTTTTGAACTATCTCTTTCGATAATCGTCTCTTGTGAATATGGATATGCATTTGATGTGGTATATCCATCAATTACCCAAACAATTCTTCCGTCTTCAGTAATTACTTGATATGGATTTTCATCATACATTACATATGGCATAATTTTTTCTACTCTTTGTATAATATTACGATTAATTAGAATTTTACTTTCGTTTGTTACGTCTCCAGAGAATGCTAATTTTAAATCCCCTTGACGAATTCCTAAAATTAAACGGTCCATAAAGTTTGTTTTTAATCCAGCTTTTCCTTCATATGTATTTTCCGCATTTTCCGAATCTGATTTTGGATAATCAAATTCTGCTTTTCCTTTTGAATTTGTTACAACTGGCTCATTTGTTTCCATTCCGAAATAAATTCTTGGCTCTGAAATAGCAATTTGGTTGTCACTTCCATCAAATGATTTTTGCACATATTCCATATTTCCAGATTTATCTGTAGATGTTGCAGAAGTAATAACTGCTCCATTTCCATGAGTATATTCATAAGTTTTATTATTGTATGTTACGTTGTTACCACTTACAATTTCCCTTGGAGAAACATATACTAATTTATTTGTTCCATTTATATTATATTTTCCAATTTGTGTATCACGATAAGAATAATATTTTGAACTTGTTTGTTTATCTTTTAAAGTAGATAATGTAATATCTTTACTTACAAGTGCAACATTATCTAACACCTCTTTATATTGATCTACTTGTGCTTCTGTAATATTTCCATTATCGGTTACTTCTTTTTCTTCTATATTAATATTATATGCATTCTTAGTATTTTTTATATTTTCTGCAATATACTCTTTTTCTTTGTCTAGTTCATTTGGATTTACAAAAATTAATTGGAATCCTAACATCACTACAAAAAGTATAACTAAATAGGAAGGAACAACTGCTAATGCAATAATTGCTTTTTTATTCTGCTTTCTTTTCAAATATCCCATTGCTTTGAATACAGAAACAACAAGTACAATTGCTAATAATATATATCCCCACAATTTAATCGTAGAACTTGTTAATCCTGCTCCATAAAGTACAGTAGATGCCTCATCTTGCAAAGTAAGCATTTTATCAAATACAATATTTTGTGTATTTAATATAATTGTTAATCCTATAATAATAGAAATAATTTTAAATCCATTAAAAATACTTTTCATTAGTTTACTTTGCTTTAATGTTTGACGATCAATTCCATCAAAGCAAACATTAAATGCTACAATATAGTAAATTGCAGAATAAATTAATAATCCTATTACTAAAATTAGTATATACGCTAAAATCATTTCAATAAAAGGTTTTTGAAACATAAAATAACCAATATCTAAATTAAAAATAGGATCTTCAATTCCAAATTTAGCATTACTAAAAAATAGCATTGCTTTTTCTGTAAAAAATTTTGAAGTAAATGCACTAATTAAAATTGCTAAAACAAATGCAATTGATTTATTTGGCAGTTTTGGAATCTCCTTTTTCTCTTGTTCAAAAAATGGTTTTAAACCTTTTTTGATCCCTCGATTCGTAAAGTAAATTGCAAAAAATAAAATAACAAAATTAACTCCAATTGCAACACTTTGGTACAATAAATTCTGCCAAAATACTTGTGTATAATTTTCTCCAATTTCTAATATTTCTAAGTAACTGCCTCGAAAACTTACATAAAAAGCTAAACTTGCTAATATAAAAAATAATATTACAAGCATCATTCTATTTTTTCCATGTTTTTTTTGTTCTTTCAGATTTCTATTTTTTTCTTCGTTTTCCATTTTTACCTCCATTTTTATTCATTAGATAATTGCTTTTACAAAATCTTCTGGAGAAAATACTTCCATGTCATCAATTTGTTCTCCAACCCCAATAAATTTAACCGGTATCTTATTTTCTTCCACAATTCCAACAATTACTCCACCTTTAGCAGTTCCATCTAATTTGGTTAAAATAATTCCAGTAATGGGAGCTGTTTCTTTAAACGCTTTTACTTGCGAAATTGCATTTTGCCCTGTTGTTCCATCAATTACTAGTAATGTTTCTTTTGAGCAATCAGAAAGCTCTTTATCAATTACTTTATTAATTTTGGCTAATTCATCCATTAAATATTTCTTGTTATGCAATCTTCCAGCAGTATCGCAAATAAGCACATCTGCATTATTTTGTTTTGCTACTTTGATGGCATCAAATACTACTGACGCTGGATCGGATCCTTCTTTTCTTCTAACCATTTCGCATCCTGCCCTATCAGCCCATATTTGTAATTGTTCTACTGCAGCTGCACGGAAAGTATCTGCTGCTGCGATTACTACTTTTTTTCCATCGTTTTTTAAACGATTTGCTATTTTCCCGATAGATGTTGTTTTACCAACTCCATTCACTCCTACTACTAAAATAACGGAAAGAGGGGTTTCTAGCTTTAAATTACCATCCTCTATTTTTAGCATTTTTACCATTTCTTCTCTTAATGCTTGTCTTACCGCTTCTTCATCTTCTATTTTTTCTTTTTTTATTCTATCTCTTAACTCATTAATAATCTTAACTGAGGTATCCATTCCCATATCGGACATAATTAAAGCTTCTTCTAGTTCTTCTAGTAAATCTTCGTCTACTTTTCTAAAATTACTAAAAACTGCATTTATCTTCTCATCAAAGGAATGCTTTGTTTTACTTAACCCATTCTTTAACTTTTCAAAAAATCCCATAAATTCCTCCTAGTATTTTTATAACATTGTTATTGTAACATAATTTCGAAAAAATAGCTATTTTTTTCGTATTTTTAATAGCTATATTTTTATTGCATTAATATAATATATATTTATTCCTTTTAAAACTATCTTAATTTATTTGCATCCACAAAAAAGCAACTTATTAATTAAGTAATAAGTTGTTTAATATAATCTATTATAATAAATTAGATATATCTAACCTATTTATTTTCTAATAAACTACCCTACCGGGGAAATTAAAACTTTCCCCGGTAGGCGTGTGTGTCTACATTTTTCATCAGAACAGCTCTTTAAAAAATTTCGTTATCCTTTCCATTAAGCTCAGTTCCTGAACTTGGGCAATGCTCGTATCTACAAAGACATTACTAGGCTTTTCAAACCAATTACAGACATTCTTTTCTTTCCAATGATCATACAAAAACTCGACATCTGCATCAGAAGGAATCGTATATTGCTTAGTTGACACGAATTCGTTGTTTTCAGTAAAGCGCCATGGAATACCAACCTCAAAATCCAATTGATTTACAAGTTCTTTAATATTGTATTTCCCGGGATTGTAGAGCATGTCAATGAGTATTCCTTCCGGCAAATACACCGAAACATTATTCTTTTCCCAGCCTGGATAAATTGAAATTGTCTTATCTTTTTTTACTACACAACTAACTGCTTTAAGTCCAAATCGTTCTTCGATTCGTTTTGCTACAGCCCGGTAAAACAGTTTACGGTCATCTACTTCCGGTACCTCATTTTTCCAAGAAGCTCCAGCATTTTTTACTTCACATTTGCTAAATGGACAATGTTCAATCGGACACGCCTCACAGGTTTCATTTGACGGCATATATCCAGAAGATACATGGTGCGTTCGACATCTCAAGATACTAAGATATCGGCTGATCTTCTCCGTATCGTGAATGCCAGTTCCATCTTCCAAAGGCTGCCAATGTACACCATCCAACATAGCACCTCCGCCCCAGTAATAGCCGAAACTCCATACAGAGTTATCAACATATTCCTGGATAGAAACCATTTCATTTTCTAACCGCTTCCAGTCCTCAAACGGAATGGTCATAAACAGCGGTCCACGATAATGATTTAAGATTAGTGGATGGTTTTCCTGAAGGCTTTTCGCTGGGATATAATAATACCATCCATTTTCATCTGTATGGATGTGATCCAACCCAATTGTGTGTCCAATCAGTGGTGAAACAATGTTGCTTAACCGTTCAATGACTTCGCTTTTTTCCATTTTGTAATCTCCTTTTCTTATCAATATTCACACACCTTTACAATAAGCTCCAAAATAATTATTTTACCATTCGGTTGTACGTCCATAAGGTGTAAAAGGAGTATAACCAAAAAGTAAGTTATTTTTATTATACATTATTTACATAATATTGTCAAAAATCTATACTCTCTAATTAGCTTGTTTTCACTATCTTTATTATTTTAGTTAATATATACAAAAAAGTAAGTCGATTTAATCAACTTACTTTTTTACCGTTTCTATATTAATAAATACTTATTGGAGCTCTTGGGCAGAATTGAACTGCCGACCTACAGGTTACGAATCTGTTGCTCTACCAACTGAGCTACAAGAGCGTATGTATGTATTATACTTTGCTTTTTCTCATTTTTCAAGTTTTTTTATTTATTTTTCATGATTTTTTGAGTTAGAATTTAATTTTATCTATACTATTTCCATACAAAATGCTATAATGAAAACATTAAAAATGAAATTGGGGGGAAATTATGAAAATTGGTTTTTATCCTGGAAGTTTTGATCCATTTACAAATGGACACCTACATGTTGTAAAAACAGCAGCCGATTTATTTGATAAAGTCATTATAGGAATTGGAAATAATCCTCAAAAAGAAAGAAGATTTCCTAATGAGCAAATGAAACTTGCCATTGAAAAAACATTAAAAACAGAAAAACTAACTAATGTAGAAGTTATTATTTATCAAAATCTTTCTGTTGATACTGCTCTCCAATATCATGCAAATTACATTATTCGTGGTCTTAGAAACGATATGGATTATAGCTATGAAGAAAATTTAGCCCAAATTAATGAAGAAATCTCTGGTTTAGATACTATATATCTTCGCTCAGGACTATTAGGATTTATCAGTTCTAGCATGGTAACAGAATTGATTCAAAATGGTAGAAATGTATCAAATTACTTACCATCTGATGTGATTCAAACATTAAATTTATCTTAATTATAAAAACAGAAAATGATCTGTTATTCAATTTTAATACAGATCATTTTTTTATTACTTCGGAAAATCTAACGATTTCTCCGGAGTAATAAGGTTAAGTTACTTTACTTCGTGCGATTACGAAGTAATCTGTACATATGGCGAAGCCACTTTTCTTATTTTATTGTAAAATATAATTTTTATATTTTTTAAAGGCTGTTGGTATTGCATATTCTTTTTCTATTTTTTCCAAAGGAATCCATTCAAAGTCTTGATTTTCTTTCTCCACTTCCACTTTTATTCCATTCATATGCCATTCTATATGAGAAAAAATATGTTTACTTTCTCCAATTTCTTCTACCTTTTTTCCTTTTAAATTCCATCCCTTTAAGATTTTTTCTAGCTCTAATTTTTCTTTTTTATTTATTAATATATTAGGAAATTCATACATTCCTGCTAAAAGTCCTTTAGAAGGTCTTTTTAAAATAGCGATTCTATGATCACATTCTAATATAAAAACAACTCTTTCTTCTTTTTTTCTTTTTACGATTTTATTTCTTACTGGTATTTCAGCTATTTGATTTGTTTTTCGTGCTTCACACACTTCTTTAACTGGACACTTTTTACATAATGGTTCTCCATTTGGAATACAAATTAATTCTCCTATTTCCATTAGTCCTTCATTAAAATCACCTGCTTCTTTTGGAATAATTGGTTTTATTTTCTTCTCTATTTTTTTCTTTGTATCAGCAAGAAGTATATCATTTTTACTTGCAAGTATTCTTGAAATTACTCTTAATACATTTCCATCAATTGCAGGCACTTTTTCTCCAAAGGCGATGGAAGCAATTGCTCCAGCTGTATATTCTCCGATTCCAGGAAGTTTTAATAATTCTACATAGGAAGTGGGCATTTTTCCATTGTACTGTTCTACTATTATTTTCGCTGCTTTTTGTAAATTACGAGCTCTACTATAATATCCTAATCCTTCCCATAGCTTTAATAATTTTTCTTCTTGTATGTTTGCTAAATGCTGAATCGTTGGTAACTCTTCCATAAATCTTGTATAATAGCTTTTTACTGCTTCAATTCTTGTTTGTTGTAGCATAATTTCTGAAATCCAAATATGATAAGGATCTCTATCTCTTCTCCAAGGCAATTCTCTTTTATTTTCTTGATACCATTTTACAATTGGTTTTACTATATTTTTTAATTTCTGTTTTTCTTTCATCTTTATTCCTTCAACATTTATTTTAAGCTAAAAAAGCATTCCTATCTCTCTTTATAAGTTCAAGTTCTTTTTCTATTTCTATTCCTTCCTCTTTTGTAAAATATAATAAAAATAACTCTTTGTCTTTTTTCATCATATGTTCTTTAATATAAATATAGCTTTCTCTTAATAAATCAAATAAGAAATCTTTATTTTTTATTTCTTTATCTACCATTTTTAACTTTTTAAATCTTTCTTGATATATTGAACAAATTGATTTTATATATGTTAAATTATTCATATATCCTTCTTCTACCCAAAGTTTCATAATACCAAATATCTTATCTAAAAGATTTGATAGATATCCCTCTTTTTCTGCTTTATAATTTGTTACAATTTCATATAAATTATGTCCAATTCTATTTTCTAATTCCTTTTCATCTGCAGCTTCCATTTCCGCAAACATTTTCTTTGTTTCTTCATTATAATTTTTCACTTGCGTTACAATTTCATTTCCTTTATATTCACCAAAATCGTGAAATAACGATTTATACATAATTTTATATATGTCAAAATTTTCACCGAGTTCTTTATTTAAATACTGAGAAAATAAAATGCTTACAATTGTCATCACGTACTGATGAAATAATACATTTTCTGGAACTATTGTCGTCAAAGTTGAATATCGATATACATCCCTTAAATTAAGTGCAACTTCTATTAACTGTTTATATTCCGTATCTTCAAATTTATTTGTTGTTATTTTCTCTAATATTTTCCACATTTCTTTTGCTATTTTATTATCTTGCTTATTAAGTTCCATCTTATCTTTTTCAAATTTTTTCTGTTTTTCTTTTCTATAAATTTCTGCTTCCGTATTTCCACGTAATATTAATTTTTCCATTATATAAAATTCTGCTATTTCTTCACAAAAATCAATTAATTTATGATATTGATTTTGAGGCATTATCTTATATTCATACTTTAGATGAACTAAAATTCTATTTTTATAAGCAAATTTTTCGATTATTAATTGGTCAATTACTTCTTTATATATTGCTTCTTTTGATTTATTTGTTATTTGCAAATCTAGATTTCCCGTCTCTCCATAGATAATTTGCTTTAATAAATAATTAATTAAAGTATCTTTTGCTATATTTTCTATAATTCCTAACTCATCTAATATTTTTATATAAAGATAAGTTGCAATCATCGCTTTATCAATAAGAGTATATTTTTCATTTATTACTTGTAATACTTTTGAACTATAGCTATCAATTGCACTATTATAAATTTTAAATAAATCTTCTATATAATCCTTCATATTTTTCATCTCTTTCTTCATTTATTTTTCTATCAATTTCCGATGATATTATATAGTTTTACCTTTTAAAAAGCAATAAGAAAATTGGCTTCGCCACATGTACAGATTGCTTCGCAATCGCACAAACTAAAGTAACTTAGGCCTTGTTACTCCAGAAATTTCTGACAAAATTTCCTACGTAATAAAAAAGTAGATTTGCTTTTCTTTTTTCTAAAAAGCAAACCTACTAAAGTCCTTTATTGTTTATATTTCATCTTCAATTGACAATTTTGCATAATAATTTGGATTAAAGTCCACATCATATTCTATATCTCCAAATATTTCTGGCATTTCTTCTTTAAAATATTTTAGTAATGGTATTAATACTTGCCTAATAGAAGGATGTACATGTTTTGTTGTTCTTAGACTAAGAATATGTTTCCATTCTCTTATATTTGCTGTCATTGTATATTCTCCAGCTGTTGAATGAGGCAATAATTCTCTACACATATCTGTTGTTGCTCCTAGTTCTTTCATCTTGATATATCCATTCTCTATTTCTTGCATTGTATTTTTCCATATTTCATACATTTTTTTATCTTCGATATATACTGGATTTATAAATGCAATTTCATTTCCGTATTTATCTTTATCATAACTACAATATCTTGTTGATTCAACAGAAAAGCTTGCAAATCTATGTCTTGTTAAATCTTTATAAGATCCTACATCACTATATATTCTAACGGTAACTTTCTCATGTTCTAAAACAGATTCATGTCCCCTTGTGATACAATTCGTTAATAATTTTTTATAACTATCTTCTGTAATTTTTCCTTCTGAACGATAACAAGTTCTACATGCTCTTTCTATTCTTTTCATTATTTTTTTTCCGTCTATTTTTTCAACTTGAATCCATGGTTCAACAATTCTCATTTTTCTACTCCCTTTCTGTTTTTTCTACAATATATAATATTTCTGTATAAAATACAAGTATAAAAATATTTTTTATGTGTTAATTATGATTCATAAAATTGATTATCACTTTTTGAACAAAAAAATAACAGATAAGCAATATGCAAACCTGTTATTCTTTATTGGCTCCTCTTGTTGGACTCGAACCAACGACCTATCGGTTAACAGCCGAGCGCTCTACCAACTGAGCTAAAGAGGAATATAAAAAAACTAGCGACAACCTATCTTCCCAGCAGGGTAACCTACAAGTATTTTCGGCACATTAGAGCTTGACTTCTGTGTTCGGTATGGGTACAGGTATTTCCTCTATGTTATCATCACTAGAAATTATTCGTATGCTTTCTTCCTAGCACACTCAAAAATACATAGAATAATCAAAGCTTCTTCCCTAGATCACTTTCCCTTTTTATTGGTTAAGCCCTCGATCTATTAGTATTGGTCAGCTCCATACATTACTGTACTTCCACCTCCAACCTATCTACCATGTAGTCTTCATGGCATCTTACTTGCTTTCGCAATGGGATATCTTATCTTAAGGTGGGCTTCACACTTAGATGCTTTCAGCGTTTATCCCTTCCATACTTAGCTACTCAGCCGTGCCACTGGTGTGACAACTGATACACCATCGGTATGTCCATCCTGGTCCTCTCGTACTAAGGACAGTTCCCCTCAAATATCCTACGCCCACGACAGATAGGGACCGAACTGTCTCGCGACGTTCTGAACCCAGCTCGCGTACCGCTTTAATTGGCGAACAGCCAAACCCTTGGAA